>CAYJDE010000061.1:0-12218 GCA_964368805.1 uncultured Desulfovibrionaceae bacterium | reverse complement strand
CGTATACGCTGAAGAAAAGCCTAAAACACCTTCATGGGAAGGCGTATATTGCAACAAAACCACAGGCAATTGCATAAGAATTTTTGATACAGCCATAGAAGACCCAAAAGATCTCAGAGGCGATGAAGACAGTTATGCGCAAATTCTGTTCTTTAACGAAAAAGACAATGCCTATATTGCAGAAGCTGAATTATCCCTTGATAATGGCCATAAAGCTAGCATTTTATTGTTAAATCTGACCCTTTCTGACGACGGAAAAGAAATTAACGCAGTACCCACTCCGTATTTTAAGGAGTGGGGTAAGGACGACATAGCTAACTATGGCGACGCACTTTTATTTGGCAAGTACACACGTAAGCAATAAATTCGTAGTAGGCTACTGTTCACAATACCCTTGGTACCAATACGCGTGAAAAAAAAGAAATAGAAAAACAAGTCTAACACGGAGAAATAGAGAAAATGCAAAATATTAAGATAGGATTATTTTGTTTCTGCCTTTTACTGTGCACAAGTTTTTCAGTAAAGGCAGCAGAAGATGTGGGGCCAATAGCACAAAAACGCATGAGTATTGTTCTTTCGGAATTGACAAGAAACTATCGAAAGACTGTAGACGAAAAGTTTTTCGACCCTAAAAACTATCAGGGTGCCGCCTACTTTGCAGGAAAGTATCTTGGAAACCGCTTTACCTTCAGTAAAACACGCTACGCCTCTGATGCTGGAGGGGGGTTTTATGTGTCTTTGGAAGACGTAAAAGCTGTTATTAAACGGCTTTTCGACCGTGAGTTAGCCGATATAACTCCGGGGACCTATGACTTCATGACTTTCGACGGTAAAGATTTTCTATTACACCCCTCAGACGGAGACCCCGCCTACTGGGCGCAAGTAAAAGAAGCCAAAGAATTGAAAACAGGAAATATTGCCGTAAAAGGTGTATTTCGAGACCCTGAGAAATTTGAAGTTGCTACTTTTACGGCAGAACTTAAGCCTATAGTATGGAAAGGCATGAAAACCTACGCTGTTATCTCGCTAGCATATACCAGGAAGGAGAAATAGGACCATGAAAAAAATATACTCCCTACTATGCTTGTTTAGCTGTGCATTTATACTGCCTTTACCCGTCTACGCCGAAGAAACCCACAAAACCCCTTCCTGGGAAGGGGTGTACTGCAACGAAGCCACAAGCCATTGTATAAAAATTTTTGATCAAGTCGTCGAAGACCCAGAAGATTCAGAGAGTAATGGAGATGGCTATGCGCAAATTATGTTTTATAATGAGAAAAAAAATATCTATATTGCAGAAACCGAATTGGCTCTTAATGATGGGCATAAAGCAAGTATTTTCTTGTTAAATCTTACCCTTTCTGAAGACAGAAAAGAAATCAACGCAGTAGTGACCCATTATTTTAAGTCATGGGGCGATGACGACATTAATAACTATGGCGACGCACTTTTATTTGGTAAGTACATACGCAAGCAGTAAATCTTACAGACTGTTATAACAGGCAATAGATTTGCTAGTCATATGGACTGTCGTTAACGCTCCATGAGCCCCTACGCAATGGATTGCACAGAAGTCTCATATGATTTTCGTTGATAAAAAAAGTAGGCTTTAAAAACGGTCGTAACCTATAGGACTAGGAGAAAAAATGCGAAATTTGAAGATAGGATTATTTTGTCTCTGCTTTTTCTTGTGCGCAAACTTTCCCGCTAAGGCAGCAGAAGATGTGGGGCCAGAAGCGCAAAAATACATGAGCATTTTTCTTAGCCAATTGACAACACACTTTATCACCTCTGTCGACCAAGAGTTTTTTTCCGACAAGGACAACCTCTACACCCTCGGGAAATATCTTGCGGACGACTTTCCTCGCAGTAAAGCACGCCTTGCCCCTGATGGCAGCTTAAAAATTCTTCTATCCTTTGAAGATATCAAGTCCACTATGAAACGCTTTTTTGACTATGACTTACCGACCTTAGCTCCGGGGGACTATGATTCTTTCTCTTTTGACGGTAAAGATTTTTGGATAATGCCAGCTGACGGCGCACCCTCTTACTGGGCACAAGTAAAAGAAGCCAAAGAATTGAAAACAGGAAATATTGCCGTAAAAGGTGTATTGCGAGACCCTGAGGAATTTGAAGTTGCTACTTTTACGGCAGAACTTAAGCCCATAGTGTGGAAAGGCATGAAAACTTATGCTGCCATCTCGTTGAAAACTACATATAAAGAGGAATAATAAACATAAAAACTCGTGTGTAAAGTTTTCTTCTTGAATAGAGAAGAAAACTCTTTTCATACCATGAGCTCATGTGCAATGCATTGTACAGAAGTCTCAAAACATTCTAAAGGAACTATCATGAAAAAAACATTTTTTTGCCTTGGCATCATGGCCCTTTGCGCTCTTGCCAGCACACCTGCTTTTGCCAATGAAGCCACCAAAGAATCTTGCCCCGCCAAAACCCTCGGGAAATATACTCTAGAGGGAAAATACGTCAAAGAAACGCCCCATGAAGGCTATTATGGCTTCTTAGTGCAAGGTAATGACGGCAAATCCTATGATATTGGCATTGGCAATGATACCCACCCCAGTTTTGAAGGTATCAAAGCCGGTAATAGCATTAAAATTCCTTATTATACGAGACAATTCTTTGACGAAGCAACAAAGACCTGCGTAGTAGAACATCATCTTGACTACGAAAATGACTTTAAAGGCTCTTATTCTAAATAACCTGAGAGTATTAAGGGAAAAGCTGCTTAGTTTTTATTCCTGAGAGGGGGCCCTTTTTTTAGGAAAAAAAAGGGCCCCCTCTCAGACTCTCCCCCCAAAAAAACCCATTGCGCAATGTATAGTAGATTAAGTTGAAAACAATACCTACAAAATCCTTAAACAGTTACTATTTTAACTGTTTAAGGATTTTACTGCATTAGTGTTTTCAAGTGGCTTTACTATATTTCTAAGATTCCCGCACAATTCATTGCGTAAGATCCCAAAAGAAAACTAAAAAAAGTGCAACCCTATGAAAATAAGGTTGCACTTTTTATTATATACGCTGTATTTTATAGCAAAACGTTCTTTTTACATATACATGAAAATGAAGGCTACGGTAATAAAACAAGCGCATAAAGACATAGAATATTTCATGGATTTCATAATATTCACATCTTTACCAAGGGTTGTTGCCACTAAGCCGGCCACAACGAAGGTTACCACGTCTGCCGGTGGCAAACCTTGACCTGCCATGGCTAAGTGTCCACCAGCTACAGCTGCATTAACGCCAGATACACCGGATTCCACCAAGGCTGGGCCAAAGAAGGTGAAAATGGTAGTTTGTACTGCTGTTTGTGAACCTGTAATCATGCCCATCATGGCCATGGCTATGCTGCCACCTACTTTAAGGAAGTTGGCACCAAGGGTGGAGGCAAAGGCTTCTACAAGCTTAACTTGTCCGCCCATGTAAAAGGCACCCACCAAGAATGCTGCGCACACTTGCACACTTACACTAGGCATAACGTTTTTAATGCCTTTCACAACAATGGGGCCTAAATCTTGACGAATGGGCTTATAGAGCAAGGAAACAAGAATGGTAATGTATAATGCACGGTTAACGGTATAGTTAAAACCTTTGATAACAGGAATATCTTTAATAGGTGCAAAAATTGGGTCTAAATAAACCAACACGTCTATACCAAAACCGGAGCGTAAAATGATGATTGCAGATAAAACGGAAATGGGCACTAAGCTTTTCCAATTTTCTATAAGAATTTGCGAAGCTTTTTTCTTAGAAATCAAATGTTCAGGAATTTGCTTAATCTTTACAAAACAGAAGCTAACAAAAACGCTTATGATAAGAAATGAAGTACCGACGGTAATGTAGGTCCAGTTAACCACGCTATCAGCATCTTCAGGGGACAGATTCAATAAGCCGGCAGCCATGATGGAAGCTTGGGTAATGGGAGGCATGATAGAGCCCATGCAGCACCCCATAACGATGGTGGCACAAATTTGTTCGGGGCTCATTTCTAATTCATCTAAGTTCTTTAAAACAAGCACCCCAATAACTACTGCAGAAGCGATGGATTCGCCAAGTAAAGAGCCGGATAGACAAAGCACGAATAAAACAACAACCACTAAACCACGAGGGGTTCGGCCAAAACGTGCACGACAACTATCAAGCACCGTTTGCATGGTACCAATACGTACTTGCGTTTCAGCGTAAATACTGCCCACAAGAGCTAAGGCAATAACCCATGACAGCTTATCAAGTCCATTAATAAAAGCTGTCACCCATTGCATCGGTTCAAAAACACCGCCCATCAACAGCGAAGAAGTTGCCCCAACTACAAGACCCCACTTTACACTGCCGCCAATAAAAGGAATAAAGCGACAGAGCACCACAATCAACAACAAAGCAAATGGAATAACCACATTTAACATTTCATGCATGTATCTATACCTCTTAAAATTTATACTTGGCCTACAGCCAAATAGCTCTATTTTTTACATTATACCAAAAGTATCCTTTTTAATCAAAGAATTGGCTACCCAATTTACCAACGTAGTGATATCAAAAACCGGCAAACCTGTGGCTTCTTGAATATCTCTGGCGTAGGGAGGCATATTGGTGCATTCCAACAAAATGGCACCTATGTCATCATTTTCGGCCACCAATTTTTTAGCAATGCGAATATGTTCTTCACGGCAAATATCTACATTTACTTCTTGACGATCTTCACGCATGAAATTGGTGAATTCTTTTTCCGTTTGCATACCAATAACTGCTTTAGGAATATCAGCAGCACCGGCTGCAGCAAAAAATTCTTCGGTAAGTGTGTCGCTATTTACTGTCATAACGCCAATTTTTTTACCGGGAGGCAACATTTTATGAATAAGGGGCATTTGCAATAAAGCAGAGGTAAATACAGGCACTTTCACGGACTTGGCAATTTTATCGTGCAACAAAGCCAAGAATCCACAGTTGGTGGTAATGGCTTGGACGCCGGCAGCTTCCAATTCTTGGGCCGCTTCAATGAAAGACCCAATAATTTCGCCTTCACGCTCTTTCAATTCCATAACGATTTTTTCAAAGCGTGCGCCCTTTACTACTCTGTAAAGCACAGGGAAATCCCATGTCCAAGCATTGCCCATTTCACCGGGAATACGTGGAAAGCTGGATTCATTAACTAAAATGCCGATGGGAAAACCATACACATTTTTTCCGCCTTTAGCTATAGTAGCCATAACTCTCATCTCCTTTTTTATAAAAAATGGCCCATACTACACAGCACAGGCCATTATGCTAAAAGATATTATACTTTTTGCTTTGCTTTTACATTGATACCATAGCCATAGTCACGGTATTTAATGCTAATACCGGTAATGGCATAGAACAGAGCAAAGAAGACACCAAGGTAGCAAGGAATGGCCCATACGGCATAATCCCAAGCCGATACACCTAAGGTGGTGAGATAGTACGCACCAGAACCAGACCAAGGCAAGACGGAAATAATTTGTGTGCCTGAGTCTTCAATGGTACGCGACAGGTTACGAGTATCTAAACCTTTGCGCTTATAAGTGTCGGTGAAAAGCTCGCCTACCAATACGGCGGTAACGGATGCCAAACCACATACGCTGATCAATAAAATGGTGGTAAGGGAAGTGATGGAAACGATTTGTGCAGTAGAATTCATGTAATCTTCGCACTTTTTCAAGACCACAGTTAAGAAACCGCAATGGTCAGCCACGCCACCAAAGCACATGGCGCAGATAACAATAAGCACCATATTCATCATGCCTAGCAAGCCACCACGTACCAACAATGTGGAAATAACTTTAGGAGCATTGGCAGTATCATAGTCGGTTACCATGGTCAGCTTAAAGCCGTGTACCATGGAGTTAAAACCGTCCACCAAGTTGAAGCCTTGATAAAAAGCACCAAGAAATACAGCAGCAAGGGAGCCAAGAATCATGGTAGGCACCACAGGCTTTTTAAGAATAGCACCGCCAAGCACTATGACGGCAGGAATTAATAGGATAATATTAAATTTGTAGATACCACCCAAGGTAAGCATCAATTCTGTTACAGATTCCATGGTGTTGGTTTGGTAGCCTTCGCCTTGCATACCAATAATATACCAAATGATACAAGCCACAATACTTGGTGGTACAGTAGTCCACAGCATATGCCTAATGTGATCATAAATATTGGTATCAGTCATGGCAGAAGCCATGTTGGTGGTGTCGGACAAAGGCGACATTTTATCACCAAACACCGCACCGGCCACGATGGCACCGGCTGCTTGCGCTGGGGGCACCCCAATACCAAGAGCCACACCCATAAGAGCCACACCGGCTGTACCGGCAGAGCCCCATGAGGTTCCCGTTACTGTAGATACTATAGCTACAATTAAAAAGGCCACAACCAGAAACATTTCTGGATTGATGATTTGCAGGCCATAATAAATGAGCATGGGCACAGTTCCGCTATATATCCAAGACCCAATAACAGAACCTACAGTAATAAGAATCAATAACGCAGGCATGGCCTTGCTGATTTTGTCCACAATGGCTGCTTGTAATTCTTCCCATTCATAGCCATTGTAAAAAGCAATGAACATGACAAAAAGAGTTGCAAAAATCAAACAGGCATGAACAGTAATGCCAAATACAGTATAGCCTACCCCCACAAAGAGAAAGAGAGAGATGAGAACAGATAGGCCTTGGAGAAAGGTAGCCGGTTTTTTAATCTTTTCTTGTTTTTCCATTTTTTTTTCCTAATAAATCGATTTACATGTACCCAAATGGTTCTTCTTTCAAGAAAGAATACGCAACATAATTTGCTAAAGAAAGAATATCAAAAACCGGTAAGCCTGTATTTTCTTGTACATCTTTTGCCCATGGTGGCATATTGGTGCACTCTAAAACAATGGCACCAATTTCAGGATGCTCTTCAACCATACGACTGGAAACCTTAAGAAATTCTTGTCTGCATTTTTCGGTGTCTACATACATACTGTCTTCTTTGATAAAACGTAAGAATTCAGTATTATGTTGCATACCGTAAATAACCTTAGGTGTTTCAAGGGCACCGACACATTGGAAATGCCTATCAGTTAAACTATCGCTATCGATGGTTAAAACCCCCACAACTTTCCCTTTGGGTATCATTCTGTGTACAAGGGGCACTTGCAGTAATGATGAACAAAACACGGGAATATCTACAGCAGCTTGTATTTTTTCTTGATACAAAGCAGTATATCCGCAAGAGGTGGTGATAGCCTTTACACCCATGCGTTCTAATTCTTGCGCAGCGTCAATGTAGGGCTTTAACAATTCTTCCTCAGGCATGCCTTCCAGCACAACTTTAGAATATACTGCACCCTTTACTGGTTTAAAAAATACGGGGTATTTCCACGTCCAAGCATTGCCAAGCTCACCAGGAGGGCGTACATAACCAGCTTCATTCATCAAGATGCCTAAAACGACACCACAGTAATTCATTTTTTTCTTTAAGGTAATAATCGCCATTGTAAATCATCCTTTTTTAAAAATTTAGGTCATAGGACCACGAATTTTTTTCCCTAAAGCATACTCCTCTTTGCGGCCAATGAGTCTCAACTCATAGGTTTAGTGGTACTTTTTCTTCCTTAATGATTGTGCCCATAGCGGTTTATGGGCACAATCGTTAAGTATTGACCACAAAAGGTTTGTTATAAAGCAAAACATGGTTCCACTTCATAGAGTTATATGGTCTATCTAACTTTATGCACTAGCCTGCTTATCAAAGCGGTCAAAGCTATATGGAGACATATCAAACTCCAACTGGCGGCCTAAAATCAAATCTGTCATTAATTTACCTGTCACTGGTGCCATGGCAATGCCATCGCCTTCGTGCCCAGCGGCCACATAAAACCCTGGCACCTGCTTAACGTCACTCATGATGGGGTACCCATCTACACAAAACGGACGTAGACCGCAGAAGGTTCTGATAATTTTAACATGCTCAAGAGCCGGCACAAAGCGATGGCTATAGCGCGACATGGCCCGCAACACCTTATGGTCTGTGGAGGTATCAAAGCCCACAAACTCACGGCTGTTACCAATAATCAAGTTACCATTGTGGGTTTGTTCCAAACCAAAGCCAATACCCAGTTGCAAGAACTCATCTTGGCTGTTTTTCACAATATCCGGATCATGCTTAATGGCAATATAGCGGCCGTCGATGAGCATCTTATTGATTATGGGCGCAATGGCCTCAGAAATCATCATATGTCCACGACGTGGCTTGATGGGTATATCAACACCCAACATTTTTCCAATATCCGCTGCCCAAGTGCCGGTGGCATTAACTACCACCTCGGTTTCAATGACGCCTTGGCTGGTTTCAACTCCGGCAATGGCGCCATTACGCAGTCTAAAGCCATTAATAGCAGTGTATGTGAAAAACTCAGCCCCCAAATCACTAGCAGCATGGGCAAAAGCTCTTGTGGCATACAAAGAGTTCACATGGCCATCCAACTCACTGTATCCGGCAGCTATAACGTTTTTAGATAGAGCAGGCTCCATCTTACGCACAGCAGCATTATCCAGCAGTTCTACGTTCATACCTTGGGCTCTTTGCTTAGCAATAACCCCTTCCATAAGAGTAAGAATTTCAGGCGAATCAATAACAATCAAACCACCGGTACGATGATAATGAACATCATGCCCCAATTCTTCATTAAGGGTTAAATACATATCAGCACTGTACAAGGCCATATCTAATTGCGGGCCAGGCTTTTTGGTTTGCATATACACAAAGCCATCGCCCGCACTTGATGTTCCAGAGCAAATGCTGCTTCTATCAATAACGGCCACCTTTTTGCCAGCCTTGGTTAAGTAATAGGCTATGGCACAACCGATAATACCGGCACCAATAACCACAACATCAGCTTTCTTTAACAAAATATTTTCCTCCTAAAACTTAGTAGACCAATTTTTTACGTTGATCGGCTGGTTTAGCAGCATCTGTTTCCCATTGTTGTACTGGTGGTACATAATCTTCAATGGATTCGGCCAAAATGTTCAAGAACACAGGCCCCTTGGTTTCATAGGCCCACTTTACAGCTTCTTCAATTTCAGCATCATTGTGTACATTACGAGCAACAATACCAAAGCCTTCGGCAATTTTTGCGCTGTCAATATCAGAGAAGTCTACGCCAAAGTAATTCTTTTCGTAGTACAAGTATTGGATGGTCTTAATCCAGCCATAGCAATCATTTTGGAAGTTCACCAAAATAATAGGCAAGTTAAGACGCTTAATGGTTTCTAAATCGCCCATGGCCATGCCATAGCTGGCATCACCAAAAGCGCAAACAATTTTTTCACCTGGTTTACCAACAGAGGCACCGATGGAGGCGCCAATGGCATAACCCAAAGCACCGTGGGCGCGAGGTAAAATGAAGTTTTTAGCAGCCTTACGTGCACGCACATAAGAAGCCACATACGGTGTTGGCGTACCAGCATCACCCACAAAAACCGTTTCAGCAGTAGCATACTTATCTAAGTATTCAAAAACCTTGCTGGAAATAACACGGTCTGCAATGGTGCGTTGACGTTCTTTTTCAATGCGAGCAAATTTTTCTTCCACCACGCCCATGGCTTGTTTGCACCAATCAGCATACTTTGTGGCATAGCCTTTGCTGCTATCATAGTTGGCATTCAACGCTTGTAAGCATTGGTCAATATCAGCCATAACGGGTAAGTCGCTATGTAAGTTATTGCACAAGATGTCATCAGAAATATCAATTTGGATAATCTTTGCACCAGTTTCCACAAGGGCTCTGCCCACAGTAGTCACGTTATCCATCTTACAACCAAGCACAATCAAAAGGTCGGCTTCTTTGGTAAATTCGTTGGCTTCAGCAGAACCACCGTTAGCACCAATGGTACCCATGGCGCCGGGGGCGTATTCATCTACACTACCCTTACCATCCACAGAGCTAACCACAGGCATGCTGTAATTTTTAACAAACTCTGCCAAGGAATCATAAGCACGGGACAAGTGTACGCCGCCGCCTGCAATAATCAATGGCTTATTGGATGCATTGATCATGGCAAGAATTTTTTCCACGTCTTGAGCTGTAGGAGCAGCTTTAAAAGCACTTCTATCTTCAATGCTGCTGGTAGCCACCAAGTCAGAGGCCTTGCCGGTGTATTCTTCACGTAAAATATTTTCAGGCATGGAAAGTGCGGTGGCACCGGGTACGCCAGTCAAGCTTTTACGAATGGCTTTACGGGCCATATGCGGAATCAATTGTGTTGATTTTACTTTATTATTCCACTTTGTTACCGCTGCAAACAATTGTTCTTGATTGCAATCAGTAAGGGCCATCATTTCTTCAGAACTCATGTTGATTTCAGAAGCAATACAGAGCATGGGAATGTTAGAAAGGTTTGCTTCACTTAAACCAGGCACTACATACAAACCGCCGCCGCCACTAGGCACGTCCACCACACCAAGCTTGCCAGTAATACGGGCATAAGCATCGGCGGTGTAACCGGCATTTCTTTCGTCACGACAAATCACATAGGTGATTTTATCCTTACGCAAACGTAAGGCATCGTGAAAAGCCATGGAAGTATCTCCTGGCACACCAAAAATATATTCAACCCCATGTTGAATGAGCATTTCTACTAAAGCATCTGCACCACGCATAAAATGTTCTCCTTTTTTTGTTATTCATCAATAACCATCTAACACTACTCATTGACGAGTAGTAGACTTTTTGTTAAATCAGATTCGGTTCTTTGTCAAGTAAGTTTTCCTAATTTGCTTTGTGATTTTTCTCCTTTATTATGGAACAACACCTTGACAAATTCCCAGCAAAAAAATACGCTATAAATAATAGAAATAGGGGTGTTCTATGGCAAACTCGGCTAATTCTTCCATGGCTTACTTAGTTCTTAAGGAACTGGCGGCAACCAATACGCCACTGGGTGCCAACTTCCTTTCCTTACGTGTTGATGTGTCCCAATCCACCATTGGACGTATCTTGCAGGAATTGGAATTTAAAGGTTATGTGACAAAAAGTAGCAACAAAGGACGCATGCTGACAGATTTAGGGCGTAAGCACTTTGACGATTTGCAAGTGGATCAACATTCACAGCATTATGCCTCTGAATTGTTGAACATGCTCAATTCTAAAGAGCAACAGAACTTGCTTGACGTTTTGGAAACCCGTATTTTATTGGAACAGCACACAGTAAAAGAAGCTGCCTTAAAGGCAACGCCTGCGCAAATCAAAGAATTGGAAGATATTTTAGATAGGCAAAACCATCTTCACGCCATTGACCAATTGGGTGAAAATGAAAACTTGGAATTTCATACAAAAATTGCCGAAATCGCCGGGAATCAAGTAATTACCACCTTTCTTAACTTGATTATGCAGCAAAATGAAGCGTACATCCATTTTTCTCTCTTGAAATTTCGTTTCTCGGCAAGGTATAATGATGAGCATTTAAATATTTTAAATGCCATAAAAACCAAAAACCCTGAACTGGCGCAAAAACTCATTAAAGACCACTTTAAAGCTCTCATTGAAGATGCGCAAAAACTTACAAAGGTTGAATAGCATTTTCTACATCTGTCTTTCTGCCTGTCATTAGTGAAAGTCGCCAGTATGTAGAAATATATATTCTTTGTAACAGTAGGTGCGTTTTAAAAGTAAATTTACAAAATACTGTTTGCAAAACAATGTAGAAAACTATCTCTTAGCGATATTTTAACCATACATAGGCAGAAGATGTTTAAAAAATTATTACTACTCAACATAATAGTAAGTACTTTCTTATTTTCTTTTGGTACTTTTTTGCGTCCCCTCCCCACAGCCCATGCAGAAGATACAGACTTCACCTTACAAAATGAAAGCACCAACAAAGCTAATATTTCGTAAATACTACAATCTGTTTTAGAAAACCAAGAAAAAATCCTTCTTGATATTGAAGCAGAGCATAAACAATACAAAGAAAACTTACGAAATGAGATAGTGCTTCTTAGCAAATCTCGTCAGAATATTTATAATAGCTTTAATACGCTGTACAATATGTACAACTTAGACAAAGGGCATTCTACAGACATTGGTTTAATGGCTGAACAAATTAATCGTTTTATTTTTCAAATAAATCAGCTTTACGAGCCCATTAAACAAAGCCAACAGCAAATAGAGTTTCGACTGCAACAGCTCA
>CAYJDE010000060.1:0-12225 GCA_964368805.1 uncultured Desulfovibrionaceae bacterium | reverse complement strand
CAATTATAACAAACATTTTTTTAGTTTTTTAGCATAGCGTTCGGCCTCACTATAAATGCAACCGCAATACGCTTGGCGGTATAAATTCATTTCTTTTGAAATATCAATACCTTTTTGCCATTCATCTCGAAAATCGTCATAATAAAACCGTACATCGTATTTTAAAGCTGCATTTTCCGCACAGTGAATGATTTGTGTATGGTCTTGATAACGTGAATACAGTAAGGAGGAAGAAAATGCCGTAAAAACATGTTGTTCATTTTCCAATTCTTCTGTAGTGGAGTATTTCTTAAGCATTTGTGCACATATTTCCAAGCGAGATGTATAACAATAGGCACAGCGTGCTGAACCACTATCTTGCTTGCCTGCCACAGCAGCCAACCATGAATGTATGTCCCACAGGTCATCACGAAAAATAACTGTAAAGTTAAGCTGTTCTGCACATAAAAGCAGGGCTTCACGCCGCCGTAAATACTCACTTAAAGGATGAATGTTAGGATTTACAAAAAGAGCCGTGACCTTATGACCTTGTTCACGCAAACGTAATACTGGCACGATGGCACACGGCCCACAACAAACATGAAGTAAAATATGTTCTTGCATGGCGTTAGTTGTTAAAAAAGTGTTAATGTAAAGTTCACCATCAAAACTACGGCAAACTTACTTCAATATGCACTTTCAATTGTTCTTCTAATTCAGCAATGCGTTGTCTTTTATGATTAAGCAAATACAAAGCCAGTTCTGTTGAATCTGTCTCAAAACTATATTTTCCACCTTGCGCCCCACGCCCTTTTCGTTCCATCTCACATAAGGCTTGTAAAGCTTGCCATTCTAGATTACGTCGTTGTCCCGTACCGCGACAATGCGGACAAGGTTCCATGGTAATGGCTAGGGCTGATGAGCCTGTACGCTGGCGCACTATTTCCAATAAGCCAAAAGAAGACATACGTGCCACATCATGCCGTGCCCGATCGTTCTTCATGGCATTGCGTAAGGTTTTTTCCACCTCACGTATATGATTTTTATCGCGCATTTCAATGAAGTCTATAACAACTTGTCCGCCAATGTCACGTAATTTCAAGTGCCTAGCAATAGCTTCAGCTGCTTCAATATTGGTTTTTAAAGCCATGGACTCAAAATTCCCCTTACCGGAAATCTTCCCTGAGTTAATATCGATGGCCATAAGCGCTTCGGTCTGATCAAAAACAAGCCGGCCTCCAGAGGGAAGAACTACCTCACGAGCATAAATTTGTTCCAATTGTTTTTGTACACTAAATCGTTCCCAGAGGGTTTGGCGTGAATCAGTATGCACACGCACCAATTCTTTTTTACGTGGAAAGAGTAATGCAACCATTTCACGTACATTTTCTGCGCCTTTAGTACAATCTATCCAAACCTCTGTCACATCATCAGTAAGGTAGTCACGAATAGCACGTTCTGCCAAGCTGGATTCTCTATAAAGTAAAGCAGGGGCAGCTTCGTTTACGCCACGTTTACGTATTTCACGCCAGACTCTTTTAAGATATTGCAAATCGCTTTTCAATGTGGTTTTGGTGGTACCGGCACTGGCTGTTCGCACAATAACCCCAAGGCCTGCGCCTGGGTCTATGCCTGTCATAAGTTCACGTAAGCGAGATCTTTCTTCATCATTGTCCACTTTACGAGATACGCCAATTTGCTCTTGCCCTGGTGTTAAAACCAAAAAACGCCCCGGCAAAGAAAGCCATGTAGTTAAAAAAGCTCCTTTATTTCCAGTAGGTTCCTTGACTACCTGAACTAAAACTTCTTGCCCTGGCTTAATAATCTTTTGGATAGGAGGGAATTTTTTTCCCTTCACATGTTCATGGTGCGCTTGATAATATTCTGGGTGAATTTCATCTATTTGTAAAAAACCATTTTTGTTGGCACCATAATTAACAAAAGCCGCTTGTAGATTGGCGTCAATATTGTTAACCACACCCTTGTAAATATTGCCCTTAGTTTTTACCTGATGTAGCATTTCCAGATAATATTCGTGTACAATACCACTTTCAACCAAGGCTACTTCCACTTGTTCGCCTTGCACCATGGAAATAAACATTTTACGTGTCTTAGAATCCACGGCTTTTTTAGCCGCTGCCATACGCGCTGTGCGTGTAGATTTATTCGCACTTACTGCGATAAGGGGTTTAGTTTCTACTAAAAGTTCTTCTTGTTCTTTTAAGGTATCATCAAGATTTTGTTCTTGAGTCGATACAGAAAGCGTACGTTTTTTTCCACGTTTTCCTCGCCCGCCCCTACGCCCGCGTCGACTTTTTGCCGTATTTTCGTCTGTTTGCTCCATGGCCCTATGTTCTGTGTGTTCTGCAGACATAGGCTCAATGTCAGGCAATTCAATACTAGTGTGTTCGACTGTAATCTCTACAGTTTCTTTATGCGGTATGGCTGTTGGTGCAGCGTTTTCTTCCTTATCTTGCATTGGCACAAGAGGCGTAATGTCTTGTTCTAAAGCCACATCTTTTTTTTCTTTTATGGCTTTTATCTTAGGAATACGCCGAGGTTTGCGCCCTTTCTTTTCTTCACTTTCTAAAGACGTACTATCTTGAGTGTTGACAGTAAGAGGAATGTTTTCTGAAATAATTTCAATTGATTGATTATTTTCTTGTACAGATGTAACAGAGGCAGGTTGGTAAGAATCCGTCGATGTAGGCGCTAAAGAGGGAATATTTTTCTCATCTACTGTTACGCTATCTTCTAAAGCTGCAGGCAACACATTCTTTTTGGGTCGCCCTCGACGTGTCGTTTTTTTAGGTGGTGGCGTTAGAGCAAGCTCTTTTGCAGGCTCAATATCACTTTTTATTGCTGTTTCTAAGGGGGCCTCCACAGCAATGCTCGCATCTTTTGCAGTCTCTAATGCTTTTAAGGAACTACTTCTTTTAGGTTTTTCTTCTGATTTTACCTGTGTTTTTCTTTGTGTTGTTTTTTTTGCACGTGTTACTTTAGCTTTTGCGGCAATTTCTTCCGTCTCAAAAGAAACATCCACAAGAGCTACTTCATTCTTCAAGCGTTCTTCAAGTGAACCTTGAGCTTTTGCTCCCAGAACTTGCTTGCGAGCACGTGGGCTTTTCTTTTTTTCCACAGGTTCTGAGGAAGAAGTTTCCTCTTTTTTATTTCTTGCGGTTTTGGAAGGGGAAGATTTGGTTTTCTTTGGCACAGACGCAACGGTATCGGAGTTTATCTCCATATCATTAGTAGGCTCAACGGTCATAAAAATCCTTTAGGATGAAATTTCCCAGCAGTTTTTCCACAATGCTGAAGGTGGCGCAGCACTTCATCGTACAATTATCCAAATTTTTTTGGGTATGTGCATACAGAGAAATAAGAATGAAGGATTTTTTTAAAAAAAGCAAGCCTTACCTCTACCTAATAAATGACAAAAGAAGGGTTGCTTAATTCTTATTCCTGAGAGGGGAAACTTTTTTTAGGGAAAAAAAGTTTCCCTTCTCAAACTCTCCCCTTCAAAAAAACCTATTGCGTCAGCACTTTGTCTTTAAAAAGAAAAATTGTGGCGCATACTATGAGGTCTTTGCGCAATGCATTGCATAGGGTCTCATGGGCGTTGCCTATAGTCTCAATATGGTTTGAAAAAATACGTTAGAAAAATAGTTTATTACATTAGCGTTTCCTTAACAGTCGCTCCCCAAGGACAATGTATTAGGTAAATTCTGACCACAAGATTTTTTCACGCTTCTCCATGGGGAAAAGTCTTCCTGTTTTTCATAAAAAACACCCTTTTTCTACCCTAAAAAATTTTCCTAGTTGAGAAACAGATAAGATAACTATTTGATTTTAAAATGAAAAATATGTTTGGCACACCGATTGCTATAGCTAAAGTACAGCTTAAACCCCTCAAGGAGGTGCATTATGTCTTTGGTCGTTAACCACAATATGATGGCGATGAATACAGCCAGAAATTTAAACATCCACTATGGTAACCTTTCTCAATCAACCGAAAGGCTCTCGTCCGGCCTTCGCATTAACTCCGCAGCTGATGATGCAGCTGGCCTTGCAATCCGCGAATTGCAACGTGCAGACATTGCAAGCCTTAATCAAGGCGCCCGCAATGCTAACGACGCCATCTCAATGATTCAGACCGCTGACGGCGCTTTGCAAACCATTGACGAACAGCTCATTCGTATGAAAGAGCTTGCCACACAGGCCTCAACTGGTACCTATGACTCAACACAACGTCTAATGATTGAGTCGGAATATCAAGCCATCGCGTCTGAAATTACTCGTATCGCAAATGCAACAGATTTTAATGGTATTAAATTGCTCGACGGTACCCTTTCCGGTAACCACAACGGTAATGGTCTAAAATCTACTGGTGCTATGAAGGTTCACTTTGGAACCGGTAACGATAGTGCTGAAGACTACTATTACATCAAAATCGGCGACTCTACCGCTTCTG
The DNA here is from genome assembly GCA_964368805.1 of uncultured Desulfovibrionaceae bacterium. Classification (GTDB taxonomy): domain Bacteria; phylum Desulfobacterota; class Desulfovibrionia; order Desulfovibrionales; family Desulfovibrionaceae; genus CAYJAD01. The sequence continues at coordinate 7,775 of CAYJDE010000060.1, read as the reverse complement.
CCCTGGGCCTTGGTATGAATAGTGCTCAAGATGCTGGGTATTCTATATCCACACAATCACAAGCCCAAGCAGCCTTGATAGCCATTACTGACGCTATTGTCTCTAAAGACAAGATTCGTGCGCACCTTGGTGCCCTTCAGAACCGTCTTGAAGCAACCATTAGTAACTTAAATATCCAGGCGGAAAATTTACAAGCCGCCGAATCACAAATCTCTGATGTGGACGTTGCCACCGAAATGACAGAATTCGTGCGTAACCAAATCCTCACCCAGAGTGCGGTGGCCATGCTATCGCAAGCTAACTCACTGCCAAAGATGGCACAGCAGCTAATTGGCGGCTAGTAGACCATCTTATATATAGGCTGTGGCAGACCAAAGACGGGAGGCCTGGAGCATGACGAACTCCAGGCCGGTCTGAAAAAAGGTCTTGGTCACAAGGTTCACAGCCAACGGTAGTGGCGAGTATGTATGAACAGGTAGCTTTTGCAAAAGCTATGCCTACGTCAAGGTACGAAACCTGTTCATGGGTAATGCTTTGTGAAGAGTTTTAGGTGTGTACTCCCCCAATGTGCACGTATAATGTGGAACTTGGGCGAGGGAAACCTAGGCTATTTTCCTTATAGATTACACGCTTTCATGAAGGGCCAAACGCGCGGCTTCTTGCTCGGCACGTTTTAGGCTCTGTCCTGTAGCAAAAAATACTCGCCCGTTGGGCAAGGCTAGACGTACTTTGTATATTTTTGCATGTTCTGGCCCACTACTTTCCTCTAACACATAGACCGGACGGTCCTTGTGTAAGCGTTGCATGGTCTCTTGGAGTTGTGTTTTATAATCTTTACGAAGGTTTTGTTCCACATGCTTAGGCCAGCGGGAAGAAAATATATGCGCCACAACAGCATAAGCAGCTTCATAGCCACCGTCTTCGAAAACTGCTCCAAGTACAGCTTCAAAGGCATCACTAAGTACCGTGTCCCTTTGACGCCCCCCTTGGCTTTCTTCTCCTTTCCCAAGGCGTAAGTGCTTATCAATGTGAAGTTCGCGTGCTAAATTGGCAAGTGTCTTAGCAGAAACAAGGTCTGATCTTGTGCGCGTTAAATCGCCTTCACGAATTTCGGGAAAGCGTTTGAAAAGTATCCAAGATACACACAGTTCAAGAACTGCATCGCCCAAAAACTCTTGTCGTTCATTATGTGTATCTGTTTTCTTACTTTCATTGGCCCAAGAGCTATGGGTTAATGCCGTTATTAAGTATTGTATATTTTTAAAAGTATATCCAATCTTTTCCTGTAATTCTAAACATCCTTCCATAATACCTCTCAAGTATATTATAACATTTTGTTTTTTAAAACATCATTTGTTTATAATATAGCCAGAAAAAGCATAAACAGCAAACGCTTATTTTCTGATATTTTTTGGTGCTTTCTTTAATGAAACATCCATGACTCTACTAGGTAAAATATTCCTTTTTTGCATTTTTACCTTGACAGCAAGCCTTGCTATGTCTACCTACAGAGACACCAATTATAAGGAGATGAAGTATGGCTCAAGATATTCGTTTGTTCAAGTTAGTAACTGGAGAGGTTGTCATAGGAGATTATGACGCCGACACAGATTCTATAAGTGAAGTAGCTCAATTACAAAGTGCCCCCCTCAAACAAGGTGGCGTACAGTTAATGATTATTCCCTATGGCGTTCCTTTTGAAAACACCCTTTGTGGCACCATTGAAGGCAAGAATATTATCTATCGTTACCAAGAAACCCCACAAGAAATACAAGCAAAGTATTTAGAAGTTCGTGCCAATATTGCCTCTCAAGGCGGCATGGGTAAATTACAATTTGGCGTTAACCCGCCACCTACCCCTGAAAAAGTAGTAAAAAACTAAATACTTCCATGTAATACATACAAGAAAGTACTTTTATTTGTACATTCTTTTTTTAATAGAGTCCTGCATAATTTTTTGTACACATTTTTTATAGTGTAAAAGATGCGTATCTCAAATACTATGCAGGAATCTTTTTGCTTAAAAGGATTTTTATTATGCGTGAATTTTTGCCCATTCTCCCAAGACCAAGCCGCTATTTAGGCATTGAAGAAGGTGCTGTCCACAAAGATGCTGCACAATGTCAACTGCGTATGGCACTGGCATTTCCTGATACCTATGAAGTAGGTATGTCTTACCTTGGGCAAAAAATTCTCTATGGCATCATCAATGCTCAAGAAACTTGGTGGGCAGAACGTGTCATGGCTCCTTGTCGTGAAACAGCAGAAATTTTACGTACCAATAATGCCCCGTTATGTACATTAGAATCGGATACCCCGCTTAAAGACATGCATCTTATAGGCTTTTCTCTCACCCACGAACTTGCCTATACCAATCTACTATACATGTTAGATTTGGGGCATATTCCGCTACGTACCGAAGATCGTTTTGGTGATGAGAATGACCTTTTTACCTACCCCATTATTATTACTGGTGGTGGTGCTACTCTTAGTGCTGAACCTATAGCTGCGTTTATGGATTTGATGGTCATAGGTGAAGGTGAAGAAGTACTGGTTGATATTGCAAACCTTTTGGTACAGGCCAGAAAAGAACGTTGGCGCAGGGCGCAGTTTTTAGAACAAGCCCGTCATATTCACGGTGTGTATGTGCCTTGGCTTTTTATAGAAAATGCAGATGGTTCTTTAACACCACGCTTTTCTGATTATACAAAAGTCTATCGACGCATTGTAAGCAATATTGAAAAGGCCCCTTACCCTGTGCAACAAACGGTGCCCATTGGTGCCGTGCATAATAGATTGTCTTTGGAAATTGCCAGAGGCTGCACCCGTGGTTGTCGTTTTTGTCATGCCGGCATGGTGTATAGGCCGGTACGAGAACGTTCTTTAGCAGATATACAAGATATTTTACATCAATGCCTCACGAAAACTGGTTTCGATGAAATTTCTTATCTTTCTTTAAGTACAGGTGACTTTTCTGCCTTAAAATCTCTTTTTATGAGCACCATAGATCGCTGTGCTCAAGAGCAAATTTCTGTTTCTTTACCCTCATTACGTGTGGGTTCCATAGACGACAGCATTATGCAACGCATGGCTGGTATACGGCGTACCGGTGCGACCTTAGCGCCAGAGGCTGGCAGTCAACGTCTGCGTGATGTCATCAATAAGGGTATTACAGAAGAAGAACTTCTTTTGCATATTCAAAAACTTATGGAGCACGGCTGGCAACAAGTTAAGCTTTATTTTATGATTGGCCTTCCCACCGAAAGCTACGAAGATCTTGATGCCATTGTGGAGCTTTGTCGCAAGGTGCGTGATGCCGGCGGACCAGGTAATCCACGATTACAAGTAACAGCGGCCATATCTCCCTTTGTGCCAAAACCTTTTACCCCCTTCCAATGGGAAGCACAACTTTCCTTAGAAGAAATTCATAACAGAATTTATTACCTGCGTGATGCTTTTAAAACACAAAAATGCTTGAAAATGCGTTGGCATGAACCCAGCATGAGTCATCTTGAAGGAATTTTGTCACGTGGCGACAGAAAATTGGCCAATGTGGTGGAAAAAGTATATCGCGCCGGAGGTATTTTCTCTTCATGGGTAGAAGGCTTTAGCCTTGAACCATGGCAAGAAGCTTTGCAAGAATACCAATTGGATGCAGAAAGCTATATTCAAGCACGTCCCCTCGACGCACCGCTCATTTGGGATCATCTTGATTGTGGCGTAAGCACAGAATATTTACGTAAAGAATACCAACGCGCTTTGACAGAAAAAATTACCGATGATTGTCGTTATCATGCCTGTCGCCAATGCGGCGTTTGTGACACCAAGGCTGGGCCATCACGTTTACCCAAAAACGATGAGACTCCCATTTCCAACGCCTTAAACCTTGCAGCACGCGATCAAGAAGCACATAAACCACGTGTGGACGAGCAAGGTAAACTCCTATTACCCCCCCGTGTAAAAGCAACACCGCCAGCCATTGCCCCTGAATTAAAAATTAAAGCCGTAGAATACCGTGTATGGCATAGCCGTAAAGACCTTTCAGCGTTTTTAAGTCAATTGGAATTACAAGCTATTTTAGAACGATGTTTACGGCGGGCTCAATTACCCATGACCTTTTCACAAGGCTTTCATCCACTACCGCTTATTTCCTTTGGCAGAGCCTTACCTGTAGGTGTAGCAAGTCAAGCAGAATGGTTTGCCATTACCTTACGGGAAAATATTTCTGCCCTAGAGGTAGCAAAGCGACTACAGCAACATCTACCACAAGGAATGAATGTTCTTAGTGTATTAGCCACTTCCAAAGCACTACGTACGGAACAAGCAACACAGGAAAAATTTTGCCTTTTTTATACTGGACCTGAAAAAAATATAGACATCTTTTTACAAACATGGCATTCTTTCCTTGAAAAGCCAGCAGTACTTTGGACGAAGGAAGGCAAAAAAGGCCCTCGTACCATAGATATTAGAGCTTTGATTACTGAGGCAGATGTGGATTCGCAAAATGGAAAAGTTGCATTTACAACTAATTGGCAGCAAGGGTATCTCTCCCCGCTCTCCCTTGTGTTGGCCATATTAGGGCAAGACTTCCTTATGCAGGTATATTTAGAAAAAACGGAACAGGTATTTGCTGATGGAGGCACATACCCACAGAAGCCTTGAGGTTTAGTATGGCGACAAGAACAGTATTTACGGAAGATATTCCCTTTTCATTGCGGTTAAAATCTTTAACAAACGATGAACTCTTAGACATTTGGGCTGAGACTCAAGAATTAGAACGTGTCCTTCGAGAAGAATGGGGGGCAGATGTGGAACTTGCCTTTGAATATGAAAAATATATCATACTCGAATTGCGTACACGTTGCTGCCATAAACGATTCTCTGCTACACGACAATAATAACTAAAATTAATATAAAGCCCTTTTTTAAGGGCTTTTTTTATAGCATATTTTTTGAAAACAGAGCTTTCCCATAAGCTAATAACACATATGGGGCCATAGCACGTATGGTTGACAGCTTTGCTTTGCGTGATTATCGTTTTAATTATTCCAAAAAGCCTTAACTTCAGGAGTGAAGTATGGACAGAAGAACCTTCCTCAAGAAAAAACTACAAGCTTTAGCCTATATTTCCGCCAATTCTTGCCTTGCCGCCTCAGGACTTTTCCTCCCCACCAAAGCCCTTGCCTCCAATGAAGCACACATAAGCATTGTTAAAGGAAAAGCCGCTGCTGCCACTCGTGCGGCCATTGAAGCCCTTGGGGGTATATCTCGCTTTGTTAAAAAAGGGCAACATGTTGTTATTAAGCCTAATATGAGCTTTGCCCAAGGTATAGAAAGTGCCACAACCACCCACCCTGAAGTAGTACGTGAAGTACTTGTTTTGTGTAAAGAAGCCGGCGCTGCTTCAGTACGTGTACTTGATCATGGCTTGCAAAGTGTACGTCTTTCTTTGGAACAATCTGGCATTTTAGCCGCTTGTGATAGTGTGGAAAAAGGTATTTGTCATCACCTTATGGATAAAAGGTTTTATAAAACACATACCATTGCTAAAGCTAAAGAAATGCATGAAAACGCTTTTATGAAGGATGTCTTGCAGGCCGATGTACTTATTGCTGTGCCCGTAGCCAAAAGTCATAGTAGTGCTGGGGTTTCTTTATCGCTTAAAGGGCAAATGGGGCTTATATTAAATAGATATGCCATGCATTCTCGCTATGATTTAGCTACCTCCATTGTGGATATGAACCTGCAAATAAAACCACATCTTGCTGTTATTGACGCTACCCGAGTGCTTACCACCAACGGCCCTAGTGGCCCTGGCAAAGTAATGAAGCCCGGCGAAGTTATTGCTAGCGCAGACCCTGTGGCTGCCGATGCTACCGCTGTAGCACGATATACATGGTATGACCAAAAAATTCAGCCACGCCAAGTAAGTCATATTCGCCTTGCCCATGAGCGTGGCCTTGGTCGCATGGATATTGAAAATATGCGTACTGTAGAATTGACCTTGTAAAGCGCAACACCACATGACAATACGTAAGGTCATCCAAACGCTTTCTCTAAGCCTCTTTGTCTATCTATTATGGCAAACGGCCTTTCCTCTTGCGCCTACCTTTTTTTCGGTGGATGTATTTTTACGCCTTGACCCTCTTGTTACTGTCACAGCACCCATTTTAAGCAAAGATTGGACATTTTTATATACAAATGTAGTTGCAGGAGTGGTCGTCCTTGTACTTACTCTTATTTTTGGACGCCTCTTTTGTGGTTATCTCTGCCCCATGGGCACCACTCTTGACGTATCACATGGCCTAAACAAGAACTTTTCCTGGAAAAACATACAAATACCTAAAAATGCAAAGCATATAAAATTCCTCTTTTTCATTACTCTTGTTAGTATGACCTTTTTGGGAGTAAACCAAATTTTTTGGGGTTCCCCCATTGCTTTAATTACACGCTTATACAGTCTCATTTTGCATCCATTTCTGCTATTACTAGGTAACACAGGATTACATATACTTCGCCCCATCTTAGAGTCACAAAACATATCCCTTTTTGCCTATACCCAAATAACACCACGTTTTTTTCATACTGTCTATTTTATAGTCGCTTTTTTCCTAGTTCTCTTTATTTTAGAAAGACTACGCCCGCGCTTTTGGTGTCGCTATCTTTGCCCCGCTGGTGCAATATTAGCTTTATTTTCGTGGAATCCCTTATGGCAACGCCGAGTACACCAGTGTACGCATTGCGGTAAATGTGCAAAAGCTTGCCCCACCGGTGCCATTGCCCCTCAAGGAGACATCTCATCTCCTACTGAATGCATCACATGCCAAAAATGTGTTACTCTTTGCCCCGTGCAAGGTGTGCAATTTTCCTTCAAAAAGCAAAAAGCAGCATACATTTCTGATTTAGTGCAAGAAGAAACAGAAAAACGTTTAGTGCTTTCTCCTCCCCTTCCCTCACGTCGTGCCTTTCTTTATGCCACGGCCACCGGCTGTGCAGGAGCCGCTCTTGCTCATATCAATGCTGCTTCATTTATTCCCGCCACAGCTAAGGCATCCCACTTAGGTTGCATTCGCCCTCCGGGTGCCGTACCAGAAGCGGATTTTCTGGCACGATGTTTGCGCTGCGGTCAATGTATGAAAGTATGCCCTACCAACGGCCTACAACCAACATGGCTTGACATGGGCTTTGAAGGACTTTTCAGTCCCCTTTTGCAATCACGCCTTGGACCTTGTGAACCAGAATGTAACGCCTGTGGTCAAGTGTGCCCCACAGAGGCCATTTTACCCCTCCCCATACATGATAAACGTGTGGCAAAAATTGGCACCGCTGTGGTCTACCCAGAACTGTGCCTAGCTTGGGCAGAGGGGCGCAGTTGTGTCGTCTGCCAAGAAGTATGCGCATATGGTGCCGTACAAGTAAAACCTCACGCCAACAGCCTTGTGCCTGTACCTGTCATCACACCGCATAAATGTTTTGGCTGTGGTTTTTGCGAGCGCCATTGCCCTGTTCATGTACCCGCTATAGCTGTACAGCCCCTTAATGCTTTACGACTGCATAAAAATACGTATACCAAGGCTGCTCAGGCAGCCGGCCTCGACTTAGTACCTGTTTCCTTACGACCGCATGTCGCCCCTATACCGGACATCCCTAAAGGGCAGTTGCCTCCTGGCTTTACTAAGTAGTTAACAGACCGTCAGTCCACAGGAGGTAGACAAACATGGATTTACTCCATGCGCCGGCGACGCTTACGATAGCTTGTGTTGCACAGGACGTGC
>CAYJDE010000059.1:0-12322 GCA_964368805.1 uncultured Desulfovibrionaceae bacterium | reverse complement strand
CTGTTCAAAAAGTGTAAGATGCAAGAAAAACGAAATTTTTTTGTTATGGCATCGGACTCTTATGGTCCATGCCATAACAAAAAAACACATCTGAAAAAGTAGACTGCACTTTTTCAACGACCTACTAAGCATAGGGCTTTTTTCTTCATAAAGCCTTTGATTCCAAGCATCCCCAACCCTAGAAGTGGCAGCATGAAAAAAACTCCCCCCACGCTACATTCTTCGCCCCTGCAAGGGGAAGAAAGCCCTTGCCAACACCCCCCCTCTGCTACCTTTGAGAACAATACTGTCGCAGAACAAAGCGCATCTCACCCCCCGCCTAAGCTTACTCCCATGTTTGAGCAGTATTTGCGCATTAAAGCGGAATATAAAAATTGTTTACTATTTTATCGCATGGGCGATTTTTATGAGCTCTTTTATGAAGATGCGGTAACTACAGCGAGAGAATTACAAATTACCCTTACAGCCAGACATAAGGACAGCCCTGCTCCGGTGCCCATGTGCGGTGTGCCTTGGCATGCGGCGAAAAGCTATATTAGCCAGCTCATTGACAAAGGCTACCATGTGGCCATTTGCGAACAAGTGGAAGATCCTAAAAATGCCAAAGGCATTGTAAAACGAGAAGTCACCCAAATTCTCACCCCCGGAACCGTCATTGAAGATGATAATCTTGAGGCTAAAAGTCATAATTACTTAGCGGCACTGTACATTGATCCCCAAAATAATAAAAAAGGGGCACTGGCTTGGGTAGACAGTTCCACCGGACAATGGACAGGTCTGCACGGGGCTAAGCCGGCAGAATTGTGGCAATGGGTGCAAAAAATTTCTCCACGGGAATTACTGTTACCTGATACAGAAAAAGTGCCTGCGGGTTTGCTTTTAGAAGGTATGCAAGTACTGCGTGTGGCAGAACGCAGTCATTTTGATTTGCGCAATACAACCCGTCTCTTACTAGAGGCGCAAGGGGTGCAAGAACTGGCGGCCCTTGGGCTCCACAACAAAACGGAACTCATCAAGGCTTGCGGTGCTTTGCTTATTTATTTGGCGCAAGTGCAACGCTGCGACATTCGCCATTTACAAGCCTTTGTCCCCCTTGATTTGCAAAAACATTTGCTTGTTGACGAGCTTACCGAACGTAATTTGGAAATTTTTGAACGCCTTAATGGCCGCAAGGGCAAGGGTACTTTGTGGCATGTGCTTGACCATACCTTAACCCCCATGGGTGGACGTCTTTTGGAAGAACGCTTGCGCCACCCTTGGCGTGATGTGCCCACTATTTTGCAACACCAAAACGTCGTCACTTCTTTTTATCAAGATCATGAAAGCCGTCGCCATACCAGAGATGCCTTAAAAAATATTTTTGATTTAGAGCGTATCTCCACCCGCATTCATTTACAAAGGGCTGCCCCCAAGGATTATCTAGCCTTACGCAATTCTTTAGCCCATGTGCCAGCTGTACGTACCGCCCTTTTGCAAAATTCTCAAACGCAAACAAAGCCACTGCCCTTGGCCCTAGAAAATCTTTTTAAACATTGGGATGATTTACAAGACATTCGGCAGCTTTTAGACCACGCTTTACTTGATACTGTGCCCAATGTCATCACCGATGGCGGCCTGTTTCGCATGGGCTATAATGCCGCTTTGGACGAACTTATCGACCTTGTAGAACATGCCGAGCAAAAACTGCAAGATATGCTAGAACAAGAGCAGCAAAAAACCGGCTTTAGCAAATTAAAATTGGGCTTTAACCGTGTATTTGGCTATTATTTTGAACTGACTCGTGCCCAGCAAGGCCAGTTACCAGATTACTTCATACGCCGTCAAACCCTTGCCAATGCTGAACGCTTTACCACCGCCGCCCTTAAAGAACTGGAAGAACACATTTTGCAAGCGGCCGATAAACGTAAAAGCCTTGAGCACACCCTCTTCCAAGAGTTACGTGAAACAGTAAATGCCCAGCGTAGTCGTTTGCTTTTTACTGCCCATTGCCTTGCCGAAATTGACTATTGGCAAGCCCTTGCCCATGTGGCTCGTCAAAATCATTGGTGTGCGCCTGAATTTGCCGACGGGCAAGGCCTCGTCATTCGTGAAGGACGTCACCCTGTGGTGGAAGCCATCATTGGTGCAGGAAACTTCGTAGCCAACGACATTACCATGGATGCTCGCCGCCGCCTTTGCTTGCTCACCGGCCCCAATATGGCAGGTAAATCCACCGTATTACGACAAACAGCCATCATTTGTTTATTGGCGCAAATGGGTGCCTATGTGCCGGCCAGCCAGCTCATTCTTGACCCTGTAGATCGCATTTTTTCACGTGTAGGTGCTTCGGATAATTTAGCCGCCGGACAAAGTACCTTCATGGTAGAAATGATGGAAACGGCACGAATTTTACGGCAATCAACCAAGAAAAGTCTGGTAATTCTTGATGAAATTGGGCGTGGTACTAGCACCTATGATGGCCTTGCTTTGGCATGGGCCGTGGTGGAAGAACTCACCAAACGCTGCCAAGGCACCATTCGTACGCTTTTTGCCACGCACTATCATGAGCTTACAGTACTAGAAAGTGTCTTGCCTACTGTATGCACCATGAATATTGCCATTTGTGAGCATGGCGGAGAAATTATTTTCCTGCATCGCCTTGTACCTGGCCCTTCAGATCGCAGTTATGGTGTAGAAGTAGCCAAACTAGCCGGTGTGCCCATGGCTGTGGTACAGCGTGCCCGAGAAATTTTAGAAGAATTGGAAAACAATGGTCAAAAGTCTTCGACTTTATGTTTAAAAGAAGCTATTTCCCCACCCCCTACGGCCAATACGCTTCCCGGCATAGAACTGCCTGAAAAAACAACGCCGCTTATTTTAGACGAGCCGCCAGATTTACCGCATATGCCTTCTTCCGCATGCGCCGAACATCCCCTTTTACAGATTTTGCGTGATTGTAATCCTGAGCTTTTAAGCCCCATGGATGCCTTGCAAAAAATTACTGAATGGAAGATGCTTTGGGGCAAAGAAAAAGAAAGTACAAAAAAAGCATAAAAAAAGGGCTGTATTATACAGCCCTTATAAAAAACATGTGCTTGTCTTATTTTACTTGAAAATCGTGCTTTAAACTATATCTGCTTAAGCGAGGACCATTGGCCGTATTAAAAGGGGCAATGCTGCCACCATTGAGGCTAAGCAAAGGTACGCTGTATTCAATTCTAAAGCTTTCACCGGGGCCTACGGGCGTCAAGCTTTCCGGAGTGCTGATGGTAATACTGCCGGCCACAGTACCCAAGGTGGCACCGCTGGCTGTGCCATTGGCTGTGAAGCCCATGCTACGGCTGGTAATGCTAGAAATAGTTTTATCGCTGCTATTATTCACACAGGTAGCAATAATTTTTGCAAAATAATACCCTTCAGCATTAATGTCGGGCTGGCTAGGGTTACGATGTATAGAAAAACCGGAATAGGACACAGACACCCACCCAGGTCTTGCTTCTGCAACTATGGCACCCATAAAACCAAGCATCAAAAATACAGCCACAGCCACGAAAAATTGTTTTTTTAACATCCTTTTCTCCTTTGTTAATGTGTTATACCATATTTACCCGAAAAATTTTAAGAAACGCTGATGTAATTTGCGTTCCCCTTACCTATGCTAAATGGTACATCACTCCCACAAGCACAGGGTCTGTCACATCGACAACAGCCACATAAAGTATGACAAAAGTGGCCAAACAAAGCAATATACTTAGCAAGAACAGCACAGTATATTTACGTAAAAAAGTGTACCACGCCGCCCATAAAAAAAACGTTGAGGCCACAATGCTAGTCAATAAAAGAGCGTCACTTTGACGCGTAAGCAGCAGTACTGCCATAAACCACCCATAGGCTAGCACCAAAAGGCAGCACAGGACACAGAGAAAAATTTTGCTTCGCATGTTTTTCTTATACCAAAAAAATGTGCCAATAACAAATGCACTATGGTCCCTGTCCTCAACGACCACAACAACATCACATCAAGATTTCCTTATATAAATATTTTAGTAACAACTACAAAGTTTATGTGCAATAGAAGCATATTTCATGCCAAATATTGCATTTTTTCTATTTTTGGTCTATAATTTGCTATAGCATTTTATATGTGACCATGAGCATCACATCTGAAACATTCTTTAATAACATTTAACAAAGGAATTGGTATGAAAACACGTTATTCTGCGTATCTTGTGGCTTTCTTTATGGTTTTTAGTCTTTTGTCATTGGGAACAGAAGGCAAAGCCAATGAATTTTCGTCTGGCCAAGTGAAAAAAATGAGCACCTTTCTCTCTAACTTTACCGAGTTAGGCTTTTATTCTTTCACTGCCAAAGACATTCTTAATGAAAAAAATCCTGGCGATATGATTCGTTTTGGCATTTGGCATAACTACATCAATAACTTCAAAAGCCGTATCAGAAACCACGGTAATCAATTGTCTATTGATGGTAAATTTGTCAAAGAAAGTGTAAAAAAATACTTTAATTACAATATGAAAAGACTTGTTTCTTCAGGAAGATTTAAGTTTGATGGCAAAAAATATATTTTTGACGGTGCTGACGGCGAAGCCATATACTATGCACAAGTAACCTCAGCCAAAAGTATTGCCCAAGGCGTCATTGAAATGAAAGGCTATCTCTATAATATTGAGGACAAAAGCGATAGAAATGGTACCTTTGTTGCTTTAGCCAAGCCCTACAAATACAATGGCAAAAATACTTGGAGCATTGTAAGCATGCGCCATTTCAACTAGTAAGCAACGCTGATTAATTCTTATTCCTGAGAGGGGAAGCTTTTTTTAAGAAAAAAAGTTTCCCCTTCCAAACATTTTGGGAACTCTCCCCTTCAAAAAAACCTGCTGTATATACACATCACTAAAAAATGGCTTTTCAAACCACTTGTTTTTGTATTTGACCGTTTTTTGGTGCCTAAAAATTGGGCAATGACTATTTTTTGGGCAAATATACGTCCCACAAAAGTCGCTTTTTTAACAAACTGCCAGAGGCCAAAAAGGTATTTAATCAACGTTTCTATAGGTATTTTTCTTGCATTTTTTTCAAATGCAGGCATACTGAACCCTTAGTATAACAGCCTGAAGATTCTTGTACAATTCATTGTGCGAGTCTTACCTGTTGAAAAACTCTGTACCATTATTTTAAGGAAATACTGATTAAAAAAATTATTTTGCCTGGCATATTTTTCAAACCATACCGTATGCGCCACAAGTTTCTTTTTAAAGACAAGACGCTGACGCAATTGGTTTTTTTGAAGGGGAGAGTCCCCTCTCAGGAAAAAGAATGCATCACCCTTTCCTTAACGTGAAGGTAAATTGTTACACTTGATTTTTAATCGTAGTAACTGCGTCAAGGCTCCATGAGACCCTATCAAGCCGTTGAAAAAGGCATTTCATCAGATTTTTTTAAAACTAACTTTTTCAACAAGCTGCTATGTAATCCATTGCGCAAAGGCCTCAACAGCTTATATTTTTGAAAAACCACACTAACAATACAACGAGACCGTTATGGAAATACAAGTCAATAAATACCCCGACGCTTTTGTTGTGCATCTGTCCGGAAGATGGGATGCGTATTCAACAACAAGCTTTGAAAGCACCTGTAAAGAGCTTATTGCCGAAGGCATGACCCATATGATTTTAAATCTTAATGATGTGGATTATATCAGTTCCCTAGGTCTTCGGGGTTTACTTAATATTGGCAAAGCCTTAGATCCCATGGGAGGAGCCATAGTCATCTGTGCTTTACGCCCGCAGTTGCATAAAATTTTTGTGGGGAGTGGTTTTTCCAGTTTGTTTGCCGAATACCCCGACATTCAAAGTGCGCGTAACGCTTTACAAAAATAAATTATGCACACTACTGTACCTTGGCGATATAAAATTGTAACACGCCAAACAGTGCCTATTCTTATGGGCCTTGTGGGTGTGCTCGGTATTTTTTTAGCCCTTGGCTACTTTTATACACGAGAACAAATTCTCAGCACCATCCATGCTCAAATGCATCAATTTGCCACCAGCGTAAACAAACAAGATGATTATAATTACCAATGGATGAAACGCTTTACCCCTGCCCTTACACAAACCATACAGCGTAATCTTTTACGTTTGCCCTTTTCTGAAGAAAAACTTACTGAGGAAGTTACCAAAGCCATGTCCAATGCCCGTGGGCATATGGAAGTAAGGCTTACGACTATTCTCCCCTTTTCTTTTGCCGCTTCCAACGCACCGGACCCTTCACAAGTGCCTCACTATCTGCAGCAAGCAGAAATTCGTACTTATACACAACAAGGGCGCACAGCTTTTATTACCCTACCCACAGGGCAAAATGATACACAGAACCAAGAGTCACGCATAAAACAAAGTGCTCCCTTATCAACCAAGGCGCAAACCATTGATGTGCAAAAAATTCTTCAAATGCGCACGCCCCATTGGTCACCCCCACAGATTCATGATGATAGAACGCTTTTTTTAGAATATATCACACCGCTAAAAAACAGCCAGAATACTGTGTATGGTACCCTTTCCATAGGCTTAAATATACCAACGTTTATGGGAAAGCGCATTAGATCACTGACGTTTTTTAAACAATGCATTCCTTTTTTTCTTACAGCGCAAGGGCAATGGTCTTTACCGCCCTTGGCAGATGCAAGCCTTCACCGTCTAAAAGAGCAAATTCTTAAAAATAATAAACAATTACACACTGTGTATTGGGAAGATGTTCGCTATGTAGTCGTGGCATTGCCAAGTGAAGCACCTTCGCTTTTTATTGGCGTACTCATCCCCTATGACGATGTGTTTGGCTATTTACATACGGCCATTACCATTCTTAGTCTGCTAGCTCTTCTGGCGCTTATTTTAGCCGCTTATGGCTTGCGTAAAACCAGTAACAACCTATTGCACCCCCTTGGCAATTTGGCCCACATGGCCGAACGTTTGGGGCAAGGTAAGGTAAGCCCGCAAGAACTTATGCAAACGCCAGATCAAACAAATATCACTGCTGAAACCAATCAACTATTGGCCACTACCCAGCAGTTACGCTCTGCCTTACAACAGCGCATGCGAGATTTAACCGTCATGGCTCATACCCAAGAGCGTATGGATGGCGAATTGGCTTTGGCCCGTACCATACAAAATTCCTTGCGCCCTGCCACGTTACCTCAGGGGGAAAATATTGCTGCCGCTGCCTATGTGCATGCCGCCCGTGAAGTGTGCGGCGATATGTATGATTGTTTTCCCCTTTCAGAACATGAAGTGTGCTGTGTCATAGGCAATGTGCCAGAGCACGGTGTGCCTGCGGCCCTGTTAACCAATCGCATTATGCCCCTCTTGCACGAACTTATGCTGGCAGGGCATTCCCCTTCTAGTGCTTTATACGCAGTCAATCGAGATTTTGACACCCGAGACCCACACAAAAAAGCCTTATTTATCTCATCTTTTGTGGGTATTTTACACACACAAAGCGGCCTATTTCATTGGGCTAGTGCCGGACAAATTCCGCCTTTTTTGCTCAGCCAACAGCATAATAATCAACACATCCCCCATAGCCAGCTACCTTGGTCAAAAAATGTCCCCTTGGGCATTCGTGAACAGGAAGAATACAGTGCCATGACTTTGCAATTAAAGCCCATGCAAACATTGCTTTTTATTCCGCAAAGGGTGTTATCGGTGCCTGACAGCATGGGGAAAGGCTATGGTGAAGCAGGACTAAGTGCTTTCTTCAGCACGGCCCCCAGTGACCCAGACGCCATTTTATCGGCTTTTTTCACCGATATTGAAAGATATACCGAAGGCAATTTACACGATGACATTGTTCTTTTTGCGTTACAATGGAAAGGGAAAAAATAGAAAACTTATTTTTTCATGCGCTCTAGCTTTACACGCAACCCCTCACGACTAATACCAAGAGCCTTGGCAGTGCGTGATTTATTCTCTTTTAAAAAAGCCATCACCTGCATAATATAGGCATTTTCTACTTCTTGTAAGGTGGGAATGGAGGATGGGGCGTTTGCGCCATGTGTTGCTGGCAAAGGCATATGGTTTTGGGGTATACCCACTTGAGCTATGGGCGTTTGAGGCATGGGAGCTGAAGCCATGTTAGATTGAAGTATAGTGCTTTGAGACATTGAACCTTGTCCCATACCGGAAGAAACAAACGAAGAACTGTCTGTCAATGACATGGTACCAAAAAAAGATAAATCTTCCGGACTGATACTATTACCTGTCGTAAGCAACGAGGCTCGCTCTAACTCATTGGCCAGCTCACGCACATTACCCGGCCAAGGGTATTGCGTCATAAGAGCCATGGCCTCACGGCTCACTTGAGTCACCGCCAAAGGATTTTGCTGCGCATATTGACCATAAATATGCTTAACCAGCAGCGGAATATCTTCACGTCGCTCGCGTAAAGGGGGAATATGCACATGCATCACATTGAGGCGATAGAACAAATCCTCTCTAAAGGTTCGTTCTTGTACACAAATTTCCAAATCACGATAGGTGGCTGCCATAATCCGCACATCAATAGGTACAGGCTTACGCCCACCAATGCGCTCCACAAAGCCATTTTCCACCACATGCAAAAGCTTGGCTTGGCTCTCAAGGGGCATGTCCCCAATTTCATCTAAAAAAATAGTACCGCCGCCGGCTTGTTCAAAGCGACCCATGCGGGCTTTAACGCCGGAAGCTACCCCCTCTTCAATGCCAAAAAGCTCACTTTCAAGCAAGGTTGCCGGAATGGCAGCACAATTTATGGTAACAAAAGGTTTGGAAGAACGAGAGCTTAAGGAATGTATATGCCGTGCAAAAATGCTTTTCCCCGTGCCTGTTTCTCCGGTAAAAAGTAGGGTACAGTCCACGGCAGCGGCTCTTTCCACCTGCTGAATAACCGACTGCATGGAGGAGGATTGGGATAAATGCATAAGCTTTTTTTCTTTGGAGGCCTTGCGCTTTAACTCTCCCCGTAATTTGGTATTTTCAGAAAGTAAAAGATCTTGGTGGCGCAAAAGTTCGGTACGGGCCTCTTCTAGCTCTCCAAGCAGTCGACTTAATTCAAATTCACGAGCCTCAGTACGCACCAACATCATAGAAAAAGCTTCCACCAACACATTGACAGGATCATCCACATCATCACTAGGCAAAAGGTCAAAAACGGCCTTGGCTTGCTCATAATCGCCCTGCGCCATTTGTCGACAGATTTCTGTCAAACGTTGGTACAAATTTTGTCCTGTCATGCTGACCCCATAAAATGTTTCTTTACACTTTTTCTGGTTATCTTTTCTTAAGAAAAAACATCCCAAAAAATAAAAAATTTACAAAAATCTGTGAATCCAAGCTTCTTGGAGACTATGCCCAAAAAATGGGCATGTCAAGAACTCTACTTTCATGATACAGTATCCTTCAAGAAAAATATTTGTTTATTACTGCCATATTCTCTTAATGAGGATAGTAGAAAAAGAGTACGCCATGTCACAAGCATCCGCACATCTCAAAAAAAATGCTCCCAAGCTTGATCTTACTTTTGCTGCTCATATGGGTACTGTGGAAGGCATCTTAACCTTGGTGCAAGAATGGTCTGCTGAGCAAGGGGCATCCTACGATGATAAATTATCTTTACGCCTTATCCTAGAAGAATTGCTAAGCAATATTTGCATTCACGCCACCCCTTCTGAACAAAACATCAAAATACGTCTGCGTATAGAGCCCAGTAACCATGAAGCAAAAGTAGAATTCCATGTCGTTTTATGGGACAACGGTGCCCCCTTCAATCCCTTACGAGAAAATGATATTCCTGTGGACACCATTGAAAATACCCTTGTAGGACGGCGTGGTCTTTCATTAGTGCGCCTACTGACCAATAATACAAGCTATAGCAGAAACAATGGTAACCAATTTTCCTTTACCTATTCTTCCGACGCAGAAAGCCAAGATACGTACATTGACCAAGAAGAACAAAGTAATAATTCCTCACACATATCTTTTGGCGCACGTTTGCGCCACCTTTGGAGAAATAACCTTGCCTTTCGCCAAACTACCTTTTTTACCCTCTATGCCTGTTTGCTGATTTGGTGCGGCATTGGGTTATTTTACTTTGGCACAAAAAAACTTTTACACGACAATGCCACCACCTTAGGTATGCAAGCCATGCATACCCAAGCCGTAATCAGCTCTACTTTCATGCAACGTGTGCAAAGCCATTTGGACATATTAGCCCAAAGTCTTGTGCCAACTCATGGTCAGATGGCAGACCACAATGAACGTAAAACAAAGAGCGCAAGCGATGCCCACACAGAGAACAGCGCAAAACTTTTTGCCAATAATGCCTTGCAATTATATAAAGAGCTTTTAGATAATCCACGCATTGCCAGCCTTGCGGCGGAAATTCCCGTAGTGGGTATTATGGCAGGGAAAGGGCAAGATGCGTGGTTTTTTGGTATAGAAAAAGGCCTGATATCCCATAAGTATCCTATAAATAATATTGATGATTTCATCGCACCGCTACAAAAGGCCGGCACATGGCAGACGCTTTTACTGCCATTGCAACAAGAAGAAGGGTATTTAACAGCCATGACCAAGGCATTAGCCAAGGATGTAGTACAAGACTTAAGCCTTACCCCCAGCACCCACGACTATTGGGAAGACAACAGCCTTGCTTTTGACCCCAATGCTGCCATGATTTATTGTGTTCCCTTACCCTTTGCTCAAAGTAAGATTGAAAAAACTGCACAAGATGCTGATGCGCCAAAGCAAGAACGTCTAAAGCAAGCAACTGTGCAAACTACTGAGCAAAATTTCCATATTACACAAGATGCTTGGCTGGGCATTGTCATCACCATGCCATGGATTGCCAAAACCCTCAAACAGCTTTCCGGTTTTACCCATGCCCATCCCATTTTTTTGGATGGAACCGGCCAATATGTTATTTTTCCTCCGGGACGTTCCATGCACGAAGGGCCACAAAGCTTAAGCCAAGATGCAGAAAATGCCACCCTGCCCTTGCTCGCATCATTGGAAAAAGACATTCTTTCAGGAAAAAAAGGTATTGTGCAATTGCAATCCTATTTAGGAACAAAACGTCTACCATGGCAAATTTCTTGGCAAGCCCCCACTTCTCTTATTTATCATCCCATGACCTTTGCTGATTGGCATTTGGCCATGCTTGTTAATAGTTATGAACTTGGCAATGCCCCCCTCCCCTTTCCACAAAGCTTCTTGTTTATGGCTTTATTGGGGCCACTAGCCATTGCCATTATCACATGGTGCATCACCTCACGCACCCTTTCCCCCTTAGCTTCCCTCACCATCGCCATACGTAAACTTAGCCAAGGAGACACAGACAGCCCCTTCCCCAAAGCCCATTTCCCCGATGAAATTGATAACATGCTTAAAGCTTTTGACCGAGTACGGGTTACCTTGCGCACCTCTTTTCGTACGCTTATCCTCAACGCCACCAAGCAACAACGCCTAGATAATGAATTAGACATTGCCCGCAGCACACAACAATCCATGCTGCCGCACAGTTTGCCACAAGTACCAGGCATAGACATAGCCGCCGGCATAGACATGGCCCGTGAAGTTTGCGGCGATTTATACACCTGCTTTGTGCATCCGCAAAAGCCTACGCAAATGTATTTTATGATGGGCGATGTATGCGGTAAAGGTATACCCGCTGCCTTAATCATGAGCCGTGCTGTATCACTGGCTCGCTCTTTCTTGGTGGATGGTAGTCCTTCTTCCACCCTAGAACGCCTCAATGACGCCCTTTTACGTGTAGATTCTACAGCCATGTTTGTGACCATGTTGGTGGCCACCCTCGACACAGAAAGCGGCGTCTTTCAATGGGCCAGTGCCGGACACCCGCCGCCCCTATGGGCAGCCAATGAAAAATCGCATACTCAGGAAAATACTCTGCCTATACCTCTCGAGTGGTCTAAAGAATTGGTGCTCAATGTATATCCTGACCAAAAATACACTACTTTTACGTTAACCTTAGAACCAGGACAAGCTCTTTTGCTCTATACTGACGGTGCCAGTGAAGCCATGGGCCCCCCTTCAGAGCACCAAGAAGAGCTTTATGGCGAAGAGCGTTTATACAGCACTTTTTTACACGCATGGCGAGAAAATAGTGATGCTGAAAGTATACTGGAATATATTCGCAAAGACATTCAAAAGCATATGGGAGAACAAGCCCCTGCCGATGATATATCCCTACTGGTTATCAGTCGAAAAAAATAAACCTGTTAAGGGTTTAACAGGCTGTTGGAAAAATTTGCTTTGGCAAATTACTTAGCAAAGCG
>CAYJDE010000058.1:5095-12380 GCA_964368805.1 uncultured Desulfovibrionaceae bacterium | reverse complement strand
AATCATTTTTTATGCTTAATCATGCCCTGCGGTTGAAAAGTTATCATGTTTAGTATCTTTTAAACCTATACATCTATTGCAATCGTCTTTTGCGACGGATAGTTCGTTCTTCCATAAGAAACTTCCCTGTTACCGAATTGGGGTCAGCCACAATGGCTTCGGGGGTGCCTTCTGCCACAATGCGCCCGCCATTTTCGCCGCCGCCGGGGCCAAGGTCTAATACATGGTCTGAACTGAGTATGACATCTGTATTATGTTCAATAACCACCACTGTGGCTCCCCGTTCTACCAATTTATGTAAAACCGCAATGAGTTTTCCCACTTCATGCATATGTAAACCCGTGGTTGGTTCGTCCAAAATATACATGGTGCCCGGCAGAGATTTTTTACCAAGCTCTCGTGAAATTTTAATACGTTGGGCTTCACCGCCGGAAAGGGTGGTGGCAGGTTGACCTAAACGAATATACTCAAGGCCCACATCTTCCAGTACCGATAATCTTCGCTCCAGTACAGGGTAATTTTCAAAAAACTTACGCGCCTGTGCCACGGATAAATCTAGCACCTCAGCAATATTTAAGCCTTTATAACGTACTTCAAGGGTTTCATGATTATAGCGTTTGCCCTTGCATACATCACAAGTTACGTATACATCGGGTAAAAAGTGCATTTCTACACGAATTTGTCCGTCACCGTTACAAGACTCACAACGCCCACCACGTACATTAAAGGAAAAACGGCTGGCTGTGTAGCCACGTTTTCGGGCATCGGTGGTGCTGGCAAAGATATTACGAATTTCGTCAAAAATTTTAGTGTAGGTGGCAGGGTTTGATCGTGGCGTACGCCCAATGGCACTTTGGTCAATGGAAACAATGCGCTGTATATCTTCGTGACCAGAAATGCCGGCAATAATACCAGGCTGGTCCACACGTATACCTTGTGAAAGGGCTAAATGCTTATAGAGCGTATCTACCACTAGAGAACTTTTGCCTGAACCGGAAACCCCGGTGACACAGGTAAGCACGCCTAGCGGAATATGACAGTCAATATTTTTAAGATTGTTGGTGGTAATACCGTGCAAAGATACTGTGCCTGTGCCTTCACGACGTTCATCGGGTAAACTGATACCCATGTCACCACGTAAATACTTGGCAGTAAGGGTATTGGCTTTGGCCATGAGCTTTTTTACCGAGCCTGTGAAAACTAAATCACCACCTAAAGAGCCGGAACCGGGACCTAATTCGATGACGGTATCGGCTTCACAAATGGTGGCTTCGTCATGCTCTACCACCAGCACCGTATTACCACGTTGTTGTAAGGAACGTAAGGTGCCAATGAGCCTTTCATTATCTCGTGGGTGCAAGCCAATGGAGGGTTCATCCAACACATAGGTAACCCCCACAAGGCCGGAACCCAATTGTGAAGCCAAACGAATGCGCTGGGCTTCACCGCCGGAAAGGGTAGACATGGCCCGCCCCAGCGAAATATATTCCAGCCCTACGTCATGCATGAAGCGTAGACGATGGCGTAATTCCTTGAGCAGAGGCTCGGCAATGAGGGCATGACGACCGCTGAATTCTTGCGTAGCCAACCAGTCTAGTGCTTTTTCCACTGACATACGGCAAAAGGTGTCAATATTTACCTCTCCCACTCGCACAGCCAGTGCTTCGGGACGCAAACGAGCCCCATGGCATTGGGGGCAATAGGTGGATTGTCGATAGCGAGCCAGTGTTTCCCGCCACGCATCGCCGTATTGCATGCCTTTTTCCAAAAGCGGCATGACGCCTGTCCAGCGTTTTTCAGAAATGGGCACATCGCCTTGGGCAATACTTTCATTTTTGGGATTAAAAATGTCGCTATTATAGTCGCCTTTGGCATCAAGGGCCACATTACCCCCCATCCAATTGCGGCGTAACCCCTGCGTGCCTTGAGCGGGTTTGCCCTTGGCATCTTCGCCATAAAAAAGGGCAGAGAGGGCTTTTTCGCTAAAATCGGCCAGCGGTGTATCCAGAGTAAATTTCCAGCGTTGCCCAAGGGCCGCTAAAGCATCGGCATAGCGAGCAAACATTTTAGGCGTAGCCCATGGTAATAGGGCACCACCTGCCAAGGAAAGCCCCTTGTTGGGTGCCACCAGTAAAGGTTCAAAGTAATCTACAGTTCCAAGCCCCACACAGCGGGGGCAGGCCCCTTGAGGACTGTTGAAAGAAAAAAGCTGCGGGCTGGGGGCCGGTAAAGAAATACGGCACTTTTTACATACAGAAGTGGTGGCATGGACAATATCTTGTGGCGTACTGTCTCCATGGTCTCCATGTTCTCCATTTTCATGCTTTAAACCTTCAGGCAAGTGTAGCATCAGCCGCCCTTCGCCATAGCGTAAGGCCAGTTCTACTGAATCGGCTAAACGCCCACGCAGTCCTTCTTTGTTTACAAGGCGGTCAATGACCAATTCTATATTATGTTTTTTATTTTTGTCCAATGCAGGCACATCATCAATGGTATACACTTGCCCATTAACACGTACCCGCACAAAACCTTCGGCCTTAAGCTTTTTTAAACGGTCGGCATGGGTACCTTTTTGATGCTCCACCAAAGGGGCCATAAGCAAAAACTTGGTGCCTTGAGGTAGTTGTAATATGTCTTCGATGATTTCATCGGCGGCACGGGCTTCAATAATCTCACCGCATTCAGGGCAGTACATCCGGCCCAAACGGGCAAAGAAGACCCGTAAAAAATCGTATATTTCTGTTACCGTACCCACAGTAGAGCGTGGGTTGCGGGCAGTGGATTGCTGCTCTAGTGAAATGGCCGGCGAAAGTCCTTCAATTTTATCTACGGCGGGTTTATTCATTTGCGGCAAAAATTGACGGGCGTAGGCGGAGAGCGATTCCACATAGCGCCGTTGCCCTTCAGCATACACTATGTCAAAGGCTAAGGTAGATTTTCCAGACCCTGAAGGACCGCAGATAACCACTAAAGAATCACGGGGGATTTCCAAATCAATATTTTTTAAATTATGGTGGCGTGCGCCTTGAATAGATATACTGTTTTTCATGTTGTAAAAAGTAGTCTCTTTGTATCTTTTGGCAAGACGCAAGTGAAGAATTTTGTGCAGGATTCTTTATTTTGGGGGAAGGGAAAAACTTTTGCTTGCGCCAAAAAGTTTTTCCCTTCCCCCAAACCCCCTTCCCTTTTCAAAACGCGCCAATTGTTTATGTGGTATAGCAATAAGCACTTTGTCTGTATTTTACAATGGTATACCCCTTTTTATGCATTTGGCATAAATCATCTAAGAAGATATTGATTTGCTGCATGTACTCTATTCAAAACAGCTAACGGGTTTTTTTGAAGGGGAGAGTTTCCCCTCTCAAGAAAAAGCATTAATTAGCTTTTCCCTAAAAGTACTTATGCAGGCCCTTCAAACAGAAATAAAAATAAAATTTTTGCCGGGACAAAAAATCTGTCTCTAAAAAATAGGATATTTCACATAATAAGAATATAGATTTTTTATACAACCTGCGCTACCTTTGGGACGCAAAAACGCAGAGCACAGCTCATGCATGAGGAGGCAAAAATGCGTGAAATTCAAGCAGAGGCCATTACGAAGGCCGTGGCTGAACTAGCCATCAAAGCGTGCTGTAAACTTCCTTCCGATGTTTACCAAGCTTTTAAAGATGCAAAGGAAAATGAGCCTTCCCCCGTGGGGAAAAATATTTTAGAGCAACTTATTACCAATGCTGACATTGCAGCCAATGAAAGCATTCCCATTTGTCAAGATACCGGCCTTGCCGTTATTTTTGCAGAAGTGGGTCAGGATGTGCGCATTGTGGGCGGTCCTTTTGAAGAGGCCATTCATGAAGGAATACGTCGAGGCTATACAGACGGCTTTTTACGTAAATCTTGCGTGGAGGAACCTCTTTTCGAGCGTAAAAACACCAAAGATAATAGCCCAGCCATCATTCATACCCGCATCGTACCTGGCGATGCTATTTATTTGCGTCTTGCCCCCAAAGGGGCCGGCTCTGAAAATAAGAGTATTTTAAAAATGTTGGTGCCTGCCGATGGTATTGAGGGGGTACGCAATGTGGTGTTGGAAGCTGTAAAGTTGGCCGGCCCCAATAGCTGTCCGCCCATGGTGGTGGGTGTAGGCATTGGCGGAAACTTAGAAATGGCCGCCATCTGTGCTAAAAAAGCCGCCGCCCGTGACATTAATACACACAATGCCGACCCACGCTATGCCAATTTTGAAAAAGAGCTTTTGGAAATGGTCAATAAAACAGGCATTGGTCCTCAAGGTCTTGGTGGTAAAACCACGGTGTTACGTGTGCATGTGGAATGGTACCCCACCCACATTGCTTCCTTGCCTGTGGCAGTGAATATTAACTGTAATGCGGCGCGCCATGCCGAGTGCACCCTGTAAAGCGGTAGAGGAGAAAACCATGTCAAATGATACCAAACGCATTACGGCCCCCTTTGATGCTGCCACGGCGGCTTCCTTACGGGCCGGTGACAGAGTGCTTATTTCCGGCGTCATCATTGCGGCCCGCGATGCTGCCCACAAAAAACTTGTGGAAACCCTTGATGCTGGAGAACAACTGCCTGTGGATTTAACCAATGCCGTCATCTACTATGTGGGCCCATCCCCCGCCAAACCAGGTGAAGCCATAGGTTCTGCCGGTCCCACCACTTCCGGACGCATGGATGCCTATACCCCACGCATTTTAGACCAAGGGGTCAAAGGCATGATTGGCAAAGGCTACCGTAAGCCCGAAGTTATTGAAAGCATGAAAAAGCACGGCGTGCCTTATATGGCTGCAGTAGGTGGTGCCGGTGCGTTAATTGCCAAGAGTATTAAAAAATATACAGTATTGGCTTATGAAGATTTGGGCCCCGAGGCTGTGGCTGCCATGGAAGTGGTGGATTTTCCCGCCATTGTGGTCATAGATAGTCTTGGAAATGATTATTATGAGCAAGGCCAAGCCCCTTATAAAGAGATTTAATTAGGGCATATCAGATTATTGAAGGCGTTTTTCTCATGCCATGGAGTGAAGAATCCTATGTCTTGAGAAAAACGCCTTTTGAGACCTCTGAACAACTCTTAAAATCTTGCTCATGTCTAGTTTGAGACCTCTGCGCACTTTATTTGACATTTCGAACAAATTTTCAAATTTTAGACACAAAGCTATATTTGAAAGCAATTGCGCAGAGGTCTCTATCTTTAGAATAGCTTATTTTAACTGACTTTATTGTAATATTTTTGTTTAAGTCGGTTTCGTTACGGTGTTCTGGTACCATTTCGGTGACTTTACGAGGACGACAAGCCGATGCAATAATGCTTGCATCAACAATAGCACCTTCTCGAATCAAAACACCTACTTTTTCAAGCTGCATCAATAGCATATCATTGTTTTTCTCAAGAACTCCAAGGTCTACTAAGCCACTACGAAGCCTTGCTTAGTGGCAGCTTGCAATCCCCCCATGCTATTTTGCACCTTACGATGCCCATCACGATTTAAAATCAACGTCATGTCATAGGCACGCAAACCTGTATTACAAATAAGTACCACAGGGCGATCTTTGGGGATGTCTTTCAAACGATCTTCCACTTCTTCTAAAGAGATGGAGTGCCAGTCTGGATGTTCTTTTTCCACAGCAGCGGAAGCACCTTTGGGTCTGGCATCGATAAAGAAGGCATTATTTTCTGTCCTTTTTTCCCAAAGACTTGCAAAATCTTGAGGACTTAAGGGTTCAAAACGTCCATCTAAGGCATTATCTGTGACGTTGGCTACTGTATTTACCACATCCATGGCTGAGGCCATGGGCGGTGTATACACCACTTCTAAATTAGAAATATCGCCTACAGTTGGTTGTGCCAATTGTAAGGCCGCCGCCACGGCATCAATACGTGCCTTTAAAGCATCACCTGCAGCACACACCCCTTGCATACCTAGTACACGACGGGTGCCTTTTTCCACCACCATCTCAAGGCCCATCATATTTTTCTCAGGGTAAAAATGCGCCCTATCCAATTGTTCAATATTAATGGAAAGCGCATCAAAACCAGCAGCTTCGGCTTGCACTTTAGTTAAGCCAGTGCCGCAAAAAGAAAGCCCAAATAGTTTCACCCCCCAAGAGCCCACATACCCCAAGAAGCTGGCATGGCCACCTGCTATGTTAGTACCAATAACCCGTCCCTGTCTGTTGGCCATGGAACCAAGTGGAATATAGCCCATTTTTTGCGTAATCAAATTACGCACCGAAACGCAGTCACCACCGGCATATATATTAGGATCTGACGTTTGCATATGTTTATTTACTTCGATGGCTCCGGCAGGATTTACCGCAAGGCCTGCATCTTTAGCTAATTGACCATTGGGTACAAAACCCGCCGCCACAATGACAGCCTGCGCATCCAAGGTACGCTTATCAGTAACCACACGGCACACCTTTCCGTCCTTACCCTCAAAGCGCAATACCTTTTCACCGGTAAACACATTCACCTTATTCTCACGGCAATCTTTTTCTGCCATAAGGGCCAAGGTGGGCGAAAGAGCCCCAGGTAATACCTGATTTTGCATTTCCACCATGCTAACATTAACGCCCCACATCTCTGCTAAGGAAACCGCGCATTCAAGGCCAATAAAGCCGCCACCAATAATGACGGCATCGCTAATTTCCCCTTTCTCACAGGCTGTGCGCACTTCGTGGGCCGGCTCAAGCCGTGTCAAAGCGTACACTCCCTGTAAATCCGCACCGGTAACAGGAATTTTACGAGGGCTAGCACCCGTAGCTAAAACCAATTTATTATAAGGAAGGCTTTCCTCCTCACCTGTAACCAAATCTTTTATAAGCACCGTCTTGGTATTTCGATTAATAGCCAAAGCACGGGTTTGTGTGCGCACATTGATACCTTTAAGCTCTTTAAAAAAAGTAGCATCACGCACCGTATGATACGGCGTAGAACGTAAATCGTCCAAGTTATTAATCTCACCGGAAAGATAAAAAGGAATACCACAACCGCCATACGATATGTACACATTTTCATCAATCAATGTTACATTGGCATGAGGATCTAACCTCTTACAACGGCAAGCAGCCTTAGGCCCAAGTGCAACACCACCAATAACTAATACATTTTGTCCCATGATATTCTCCTTTTATTATGAGAGTTTTTGTGGGGGAAACTTTTTTTAGGGAAAAAAAGTTTCCCCCACACCCCCTTCAAAAAAACCATTTGCGTCACTACACCGTTTTTTACTAACCATAGTGGCGCATGAAAATTCTATTTTTA
>CAYJDE010000058.1:0-4995 GCA_964368805.1 uncultured Desulfovibrionaceae bacterium | reverse complement strand
AAGACGATGTTTCTTTCTTGAGGCATAGGACTCTTCTGGTCCATGCCGAAAGAAAAAACAAGTCTGACGCCGTAGTTTGCCCTTTTTGAGTCGACTATACACGGGTGCCACGCAACTGCCGCCTATCCCCCACCCGTATGGTAACCTTTTCCCTGTCCATATATTCCAATAAAGCAATCAAATACTTACGAGAAATACCACCAAGAATTTCTTTTAAGCCGGCGGGGTCCAAGTCATCATGCGTGTCAAACCACACTCGCACCCTCTCTTCGATATCCTGCATGGCAGCGCCAGAATAGTACAAGCCGTCTTTTACTTTAACCAAAGTTTTTTCCGCCGTTAGCAATTTTAGCACCGGCGCAGCTTTTTTGGCATCCACGCCGCATGCATCCAGCACATCTTTCATATTGGGTGGCGTCCATGCTGCTTGTACGTGAGCCTGAATAATTTTTTCTTTTAAAGCCGCATCATCCATGCCTAATTCCACAGCATGACTAGCTAAGCGCAACACGTCGCCTTCTGCCACAAGATCGCCTTGGCGCAAAAGCTTTTCAA
The DNA here is from genome assembly GCA_964368805.1 of uncultured Desulfovibrionaceae bacterium. Classification (GTDB taxonomy): domain Bacteria; phylum Desulfobacterota; class Desulfovibrionia; order Desulfovibrionales; family Desulfovibrionaceae; genus CAYJAD01. The sequence goes on along the minus strand of CAYJDE010000058.1, from coordinate 4,440 downwards.
TAACCAAATGGGCCAGCTTGGGTGGTTGTTTTTGACACAACACCCCTCGGGCCATACCGGCTTTAAGCGGCTCTTTCTTATGAAATTTTTCTGCTTGTTCAAGGCAAAGGGCCATAAGCTTTACTAAAGCATTGGCATGAATATAGCGTTTTTCTTCCTTATCAAAGCAGGTAACCTTAGCCCCCAAGGAGGTGAGGAGCTTTTCCAATTTCTTGGCATGGCCATGGGTTAATACCATAAGCTCAGCAAAAGAAAGGCCTTCTATACCCGCCAATTGTAATTGAGCTAGCACTCTTTCTTCAGATTTTTCCAAACTATGAAGAGAGTTTAATAAAGTAAGCTTTTCTTCAAAATCTACATCTTTGCGCCGCAAAGGTTGTGGTAAGGCATGGACAAGTATGCCCCCTGCCACAGTGCGTAAGGGCGAATATGCCCGTACCACGCAACGATCGCCAAACACGCCCACCATGGGTTCATTAAAACGAATTTCTGTCAGTGCACTTTGCCCAGGTTCTAGACGGTCTCTGTCAAAAAAATACAACCGTGCCGCCACTTCACGGGCGCCGTGGTGAAAATGAATTTCTGTTCTGGCACGTAAAGCCCGTGGCGCAGAAGAAAGGCATTGTAATTTAACCATCCAACGTTGAGCCGGAAACAAGGTGTTTGGATGCGCCAAGACTGCGCCTCGTTGCACCTCGCCCACTTCCACATTTAATACGTTCAATGCGCAGCGTTGACCGGCACCGGCACTTTCGGCGGTAGTGCTATGCCATTGAATACCTCGGATTTTTGTCTCTACCTCGTCAGGCATAAAAACAGCATCGTCGCCAAGATGTACGGCACCATCAACCAAGGTGCCCGTCACCACAGTACCATGGCCTTTCATGGAAAAAACTCTGTCCACCGGCAAACGAAATAGCGTGGAATCTCGCTGAGGTTGTAGTGTTTTTGTGCACTCCACCACATGCTTTTTAAGTTCGTCTAGGCCTTGCTTGGTAAGTGAGGATACGGGGAAAATGGGGGCCCCTTCCAAAAAAGTGCCCTGCAAAAAGGTTTTGACATCTTCTTGCACAAGGCCAATCCACTCTTCATCTACCATATCTATTTTGGTGAGGGCCACAAAACCGTGCTGTATGCCAAGCAAGGAACATATTTCTAAATGCTCTCGAGTTTGAGGCATAACGCCCTCATCGGCGGCAATGACCAACATAACAAAATCAATGCCGGCGGCTCCGGCCACCATATTCTTCACAAAGCGTTCGTGCCCAGGCACATCCACGATGCCAAGACGCTGACCATCGGGCAGCAAAAAATGGGCAAAGCCAAGTTCGATGGTAATGCCACGCCGTTTTTCTTCTTCTAACCTATCGCAATCTATACCTGTTAATGCTCGTACTAGGGATGTTTTTCCATGATCGATATGCCCCGCCGAACCAAGAACCAATGGCATGTATTCTCTCCTTGCACCTTAAATAGGGTGAGTATATAATAAAGTTTGAGTGTGGCAAGGAACGAAAGATAAGTCAATGAGTGAAAGGCCTTTTTTTTACCTAAGGAGACAATATGCATACCCTACCCATAAAAACCCCAGCACGTTGCGCCATGTTGGACATTAGCCATGAGGTGCAACAATTCGTACAGGCACAAGGCTGGAAAAAAGGGGCTGTAGTACTTTATTCGCCGCACACCACCTGTGGCCTTACAGTAAACGAAGGGGCTGACCCTGACGTGGTACGTGATATGACACATTTTTTCACCAAGATGGTGCCACAAGATCCAGCGTTTCGCCATGCCGAAGGCAACAGCGATGCCCACATAAAAACAAGCCTTTTTGGCCCTTCCCTCATGCTTATTGTGGAAGATGGCCGTGTACAGCTGGGCACTTGGCAACATATTTATCTTTGCGAATGTGATGGCCCACGCCAACGTAAACTGTGGGTACAGTTTTTACAAGGCGCATAAAAAACACCATATCATGTCGCAAACATCTCCCACAGCCCCTAGTTTACCCATTGCTTCCATCCCGTGGATATTGCACATTGACATGGACGCTTTTTATGCTTCCATAGAACAGATGGACAACCCCGCTTTACGGGGCTTACCTGTGGTAGTGGGCGGCAGCGAAGTTCGAGGTGTGGTGTCTGCGGCATCCTATGAAGCCAGAAAGTTTGGAGTTCGTTCTGCCATGCCGGGGACCATGGCAAAAAAACTGTGCCCACAAGCTATTTTTGTGCGTGGACGTATGCAGCGTTACAAAGAAGTTTCGCAAATTGTTATGAATACCTTGCAAAATTTTTCTCCCTGTGTGGAGCCAGCTTCCATTGACGAAGCTTATGTGGATGCCCAAGGCCTCGAACGGCTTTTTGGCCCCATTGAAAATACCTGTCAGCAAATACAAAAAAGCATTTTTGATAATACAGGTGGCCTTACCTGTTCAGTGGGGGCAGCGCCTAAAAAGTTTCTGGCAAAAATCGCCTCTGATATGCGTAAACCCCATGGAATATATATACTTTACCCTGAACATGTAATGCATTTTTTACACAATCTGCCCGTACAAAAAATTCCCGGAGTGGGCAAAAAATTTCTGGAAGCGTTACAAAAATTAGGAATACGTCAGGTGAAAGATGTACAACGTTTCCCTGAAGAATTTTGGCAACGTCGCTTTGGCAAAGCAGGTATAACATTGTGGCATAAGGCCCATGGTCACGATGACAGACATGTCTGCCCCCTACAGGAACAAAAATCAGAAAGTGCCGAAATCACCTTTGATCACGACACTACAGATCATGAATTTTTACAAAAAATGCTCTTTACACAAGCAGAACGGGTGGGCAGTTCTTTACGTAAAAAAAAATTATCAGGGCGCACTATTACCCTTAAAGTAAAATTTGCCGACTTTAGTCAAATAACACGTTCACGCACCTTACATCATGCCATTGACGGCACCCAACACATTTTTTCCATAGCCTGCCAACTGCTTGAAACAGTAAAAATACAACAAAAAATTCGTCTCATTGGCCTTGGTGTTTCTAACTTTAGCCAAGGCCAGCACATGGAAGCAGAGCAAGGTTTACTTTTTTCAAATACGGCCCAAGAAGATAGAACAAAAGAACAAAAAATAGACAAAGCCGTCGATGCTCTGCGTCAACGTTTTGGACGCAACGCCGTTGTACGTGGACGTTTATTTGATGGGTCCCCAAAAAGTGAATAAAGTTGCATTTTGAAAACAGCTTTCAAAAAAATCGCTTGCTTTTTTCTTCACAATCAAGTATTTTTTTACTTTGGCTTGCGCATTTCCCTTTGGTTTCCCGTTTTATTTATATGCGCACCGCTTGATATTTACAAATAAAAAGGAGCTCGATTATGAGTAAAATTCGTGTCGCTATCAATGGCTTTGGACGTATCGGCCGCCAAGTATTTCGCATTTTGCATTCTGACTTTGCTAATGATGTTGAAGTGGTAGCCATCAATGATTTGGGAAAACCCCATACGAACTTCCACCTCATGCAATACGACTCTATTTATGGTCGCGCCAATCTTGATGTGCGCTTTGATGGCGATGACGCCATTGTGGCCTGCAAAAATGGTAACGATTGGAAAGTGCATTGCTTTTGCGAACGTGACCCCCAAAATCTCACTTGGGGTAAGTATGGTGTAGATATTGTGGTAGAATCCACCGGTGTTTTCCGCACCGCCGACCAAGCCAAAGTACATATGGACAATGGTGCCAAAAAAGTCATCTTCAGCGCACCTGCCAAAGGTGAAGACATTACCATCGTAATGGGTGTTAATGAAAATGAGTACGACGCCCAAAAGCATCACTTGGTATCCAATGCCTCTTGCACCACCAACTGCTTGGCCCCTGTGGCTAAAGTGCTTGAAGACACTTTTGGCATTAAACAAGGTACCATGTGCACCATCCACTCTTACACCAATGACCAGCGTATTTTAGATATGCCGCACAGTGATTTACGCCGTGCCCGTGCTGCTGCATTAAGCATCATCCCCACTTCCACCGGTGCTGCACAGGCCGTGGCAAAAGTTATTCCTTCTTTGAAAGGCAAATTCACCGGCTATGCCTTGCGTGTACCCACCCCTGCCGTTTCCGCTGTGGACTTCACATGCATTTTAGAAAAAGATACAGACACCGAAACCTTGCGTGCCACCTTAAAGAGCGCCGCCGAAGGCCACTTGAAAGGCATTATGGAATTTAACGAAATACCGCTTGTTTCCACAGACTTTAAAGGCGACAGCCACTCTTCCATTGTAGAAGCAGAATACTGCCAAGTACAAGACGGCAACCTTGCCAAGCTTGTCATGTGGTATGACAACGAGTGGGGCTATTCTTGCCGCATGTGCGATCTTATTATGTACATGGGTAAAAAGGGCTTCTAGAGGCAATACGTTGAAAAAGCGTCGTCTGCTGCGTTAGCAATAAAA
>CAYJDE010000057.1:0-12407 GCA_964368805.1 uncultured Desulfovibrionaceae bacterium | reverse complement strand
TTTTCATTGGCCTTAATTTCTTTTGGTACACCTATTATCATGATGATTCTCCTAATTTTGTAGCGGTTTTATTAAGAAAGTTGCTGCTTCTTATGCATAAGTGCAACTGTGGAACAGCATGCTATATAGCAAAGGGTGTGTTAAAAAACAAGTAAAAGCTCCTCCGTTTTAAAAATATAATGCTTTGAAAATATTGCTATTTTGGCTTTTTCTAGAAGGGGGCAAAATGTTTCCCCATGTCGTTGTAAAATAGAGGGATGTAAAAACGCATTGCTTTATAGACATTGCCTGTATATACTTGGTGTGCTGATAATTGGCATCGATGAAGTTGATGCCAATATTTTTATCTGTACTGGCAAAAAGGAAATACTTTTATTTTGCACATGTTTTTGCAAAGGATACACAGAGGGATTTTTTTGTGAGCACCATTTATACCGTACGTGAACTGACCGGCAATATTAAGGGAGCGCTAGAAAAGCATTTCCCTTTTGTTTGGGTCAAGGGCGAGGTGAGTAATCTTGCCCGTCCAGGTTCTGGGCATATGTACTTTTCTTTGAAAGATAATGATGCCTTACTTAACTGCGTATGGTTTAAACAGGCACAGCGTAGTGAAGAAAAATTTGATCCGCTTACAGGAGAAGTTTTTGAAGATGGGCCACGGCCCTCCTTAGCGCAGACGCTGACCAATGGCATGGAAGTGTTGTGCGCCGGTACTATTTCTGTATATGCGCCTCGTGGCTCCTATCAATTAACTATTTCCTTGGTGCAAGAGGGCGGGCGTGGGGCTTTATTTGCTGCTTTTGAGGCCTTAAAAGTAAAATTGCAAGCCTTAGGGTATTTTCAACACGAGCGAAAACGCCCAATGCCGCACAATGTCCAAAGGGTGGCTGTGGTAACAGCACCCACAGGGGCCGCTATCCATGATTTTCTGCGCATTGCCAGTACTCGAGGTATTGGCAGTCAAATTCGTATTTTCCCTGTGCCAGTGCAGGGTGATGCGGCGGCACCGGCCATGGTTAAGGCTTTACGGTACATTGCCCAGCAAGGTTGGGCTCAAGTTATTGTGCTTATACGTGGTGGCGGTTCTTTGGAAGATTTGTGGGCCTATAATGAAGAATGTCTTGCCGAAGCCATTTTTCATAGTCCCATACCGGTTTTGGCAGGTATTGGGCATGAAGTAGACATTTCCATGGCTGATATGACGGCAGATATGCGTGCGGCAACTCCCACCCATGCGGCACAGTTGCTTTGGCTAAGTCGTGAAGACTATATGCAAAAAATTGATGGCCTTGAGTGGGCTGTACAAAATGCCGGACAAAGTGCGTTGAAACAGGCTTCGCAAAGCCTTGCCCATAAGGAAGAAGCCTTAAAATGGCTTTCACCCAAGAATTTATGGCAACGAAAGCAAGAACGTTTGCTCCAATATGAACAGCAATTACATTGGAGTATGCAAACACTTTTAGAGCAAAAAAATAATAAACTTGGGATATGTACGCAAAAATTGCCAAGCTTATTACGTTGCCAAGCATCTGCGCAGGGGCAACTTGATACTTTGCAATGGCGTTTGCAGCATGCCATGCAACGAAACTTCTTGCAAAAGCAGCAAGGCTTTGCCAGTATAGAGCACGCTTTGCCACAGGGCATGCGTATGCTTTTAACGCAGCAACAAACAGCCGTACAAACCTTGAGCTTACAATTACAAGCGTGTGACCCTTTAATGCCGCTTTCTCGTGGGTATGCCTTGCTACAAACCGAAGTTGCTGGGCAAAAGCATGTGGTGCGCTCGGTGCAAGATGTGCGTAAAGGGCAGACTGTCTCCTTACAGTTGGTGGATGGATATATGGCGGCCACGGTAGAAAAAATAGTCAAGAATTAAGGTGGATATACTATATTATGAACACAGAGGCTCTTCCTAAAACTTTTGAGGCCCGCATGGAGCGTTTACAATATATTGTGGCGCATATGGAAAAAGGGGATATTCCCTTGGAAGAAAGCGTGGCTCTTTATAAAGAGGGTATGCGCTTAAGTAAGGCTTGTCGTGGACAATTGGAAAAAGCGCAGCACGAAATTCAGTTGATGACTGAACAAGGACCAGAAGATTTTGCTTTTGACGCCACTAGCCAAGATGAAGGAGAGGCGTAATGAGCACTTCTTCTGCTGACGCCATATACGCACCGGTGGCCGTGAAGGCTCGTTTAAAAGAAAAAGGGGCCATGGTAGAAACGTGGCTAAGCACTTGCTTAAAAGCCCATGCCATGAATAATTGCCAAGGGCACAGCGTGCCACCTTTTTTGCCAAGCTCTTTACGTGAGGCCATGGAATATAGCCTCATGGCCGGAGGCAAGCGGTTACGACCTGTTCTTTGCTTGACAACAGCCACCATGTGTGGTCTTGAGGCAGAAAAGGTATTGCCTTTTGCTGCCGCCATTGAAATGATTCACACCTATTCGCTTATTCATGACGATTTACCTGCCATGGATGATGACGATTTACGTCGAGGTAAACCTTCCAGTCATAAACAATTTGGAGAGGCCATGGCTATTTTAGCTGGTGATGCCTTGCTTACCGATGCCTTCGTTTTTATGACTTCCGTTTCTTCGTGCTGCTCCACAGGGGCTGTGCCGGCAGAACATGCTTTGCGTGCCCTTGCGTATGTGGCACGAGCAGCAGGCAGTCATGGTATGGTAGGCGGGCAGGTGCTTGATATGAACTATACAGGCGAAAAAGATATTTCACTAGAAAAATTACGTACCATGCATGCCATGAAAACAGGCGCGCTCATTCAAGCCTCTTGCGTAAGTGGTGCTTTACTTGCAGGTGCAGCCTTAGATACGGTGCAAGCCCTTGAAAGTTATGGGGCCGCATTGGGTACAGCTTTTCAAATTGCCGATGATATTTTAGACGTGACTGCAGATACCGCCACCTTGGGTAAGCCCGCTGGCAGTGATGTGGAGCAAGGCAAAAATACCTATCCCTCCTTGGTGGGCCTTGCCAAAAGTAAAGAGCTGGCCTTAGAACAAAAGGATAAGGCTTTAGAAAGTTTACATGCTTTTGCAGGGGAAGACAGTGCCTTTTTACGTGGACTGGCTTCTTACGTGGTTACCCGAACGCAATAGATATTTTTTAATAATTTAGCATTTTAGATATATGACTGCCCAGAGAAAATCTACCTATCCCATGGAAATACTATGCAAGAAACATGTTCTACAGAAATAGCAACAACGGCTCTTTTGCCGCAACTCCAAAACCCTAGCGCATTGCGGCATATGGATATGGCAAGCCTTGAAAAACTTGCTCAAGAAGTGCGTGAACGCATCATTGAGGTAGTTTCCAAAAATGGCGGGCATTTGGCTCCTTCGTTGGGGACCGTTGAGCTGACGCTTGCGCTCTTGCACTGCTTTGATGTGGAGAAAGATAAATTTGTATGGGATGTGGGTCACCAAAGCTATGCTTGGAAAATTCTCACCGGACGGGCCGAGAGCTTTGCAAGTTTGCGCACCTTACACGGTATTTCTGGCTTTCCCAAGGTAAGTGAAAGTGCCTACGACCACTTTGGGGTAGGGCATGCTTCCACATCTATTTCTGCCGGTCTTGGTATGGCCATGGCTAGAGATTTAGCTGGGCAAGATCATCGTATAGTTACCATTATTGGTGACGGGGCCCTTACGGGGGGACAAGCCTTAGAAGGTTTGAATTTAGCCGGACATATGGGGAAGAAATTTATTGTTATTCTCAATGATAATGAAATGTCTATTTCACCCAATGTGGGCGCATTGTCTCGTTTTTTAAGCCGCAATCTCTCCCGTCGTTGGGTGCGCCAAATGCGTAAGGATGTCTTGTCCTTTTTGCGCTCTGTGCCACGTATTGGTAACGATTTAGCCACTTACGCCTTGCGTGGAGAGTGGTCTTTTAAATCCTTTTTTACCCCCGGTATGTTATTTGAGGCACTGCGTTTTAATTACATTGGTCCGGTGGACGGGCATGATTTACCAGCCTTGCATCGTCACTTGGATATGGCTTCGGCCATCGAAGATGGGCCAGTACTTTTGCATGTGTTGACACGTAAGGGTAAGGGCTATGCTCCGGCAGAAAATAATCCTACACAATTTCATGGCGTTGGTAAATTTGATAAAGATACTGGAGCGTTTCCTCCAAAAAGTGCAAAACTTACTTTTACAGACGCTTTTAGTCGATGTCTTGTGGCCCTTGGCAAGAAAAATGAAAATCTTGTGGCTATCACCGCAGCCATGCCTGCTGGCACCGGCATAGAAGCTTTTGCTAGGGCTTTTCCAGAGCGTTATGTAGATGTTGGCATTTGCGAACAACATGCCGTTACTTTTGCTGCTGGTCTTGCCATGCAGGGTAAACGACCTGTGGTGGCTATTTATTCGACGTTTTTACAAAGAGCCTATGATCAAGTGGTGCACGATGTGTGCTTACAAAATCTTCCGGTGGTTTTTTGTATTGATAGGGCAGGGCTTGTGGGGGAAGATGGGCCTACCCATCATGGCGTTTTTGACATGGCATTTTTGCGCCATATTCCTAACTTACGTATTTTAGCCCCCAGAGATGAAGTGATGCTTTGTCATGCTTTATATACCGCTACTGAAAGTTCGCAGGATGATGGCCCCATAGCCTTGCGTTATCCACGAGGTGCCGGCTTTGATTTATCCTTACCCGCTCAGTATGCATTATTGCAAGAAGGGCAGGGAGAGCTTTTGCAAGAAGGTAGTGATGCGCTTATTATTGCCGTGGGTCCTTGTGTGCACTATGCCGTGCAAGCAGCACAAGTTGTGACACAAAAAACGGGAAAATCTGTGGCTGTTTTTGACCCCGTTTGGGTAAAACCCCTACCGGAAAAAGAAATTTTAGCATTGGTGGCTGCGCATACGCAGATTTTCCTTGTGGAAGAAGGGACCCTTTTGGGAGGATTTTCTTCAGCCATTGTGGAATTACTGGTAGATAATAATGCTGTGCAAGGCAAACAAATACAGCGCATCGGCATTGAAGACCGTTTTATCGAGCACGGTACGCAGCAAGAGTTACGTGAACAAGTGGGCTTAACGGTAGAAAATATTGCGGAACAAGTGCTGGCTGTTATGTAATCTTGCCTCCCCAGCAAAACAGAATGCTACCTTTTTTTACATATGCCGTAATGTACCCCGGTAATTGAAATAAGGTATTGCCTCGACCTTCTTTGAGGGCTGCATCCAGTTGAAAAAGGGTATGGGCACGAATTTGCCCGCTTATTTGCCCTTGTTCTTTACAAAAATCATGACACTCACCATTTTTAGGGAGATTATGCAGGCACGCTTCTTTCAGCAAGCGTACCGCATGCACATACAGTCGTAAGCGTGTGGCCGTATCAAGGCTTTTTAATACTTTTGCAGGTAGAAGTACGCCATTTTTTTCTGCTTTTTCCTTCTCTACTTTTTCTTGGGCATGTTCTTGATAAAAAATATGATGCTGTGCACATAAATTTTCCATGATTTCTTGCCAATGGGCGGCATCGTATTGAGCAAAATGCCAAAGCTCCGCTGTTTTTTGACTGAAAGAGGGGTTTTCTGCCTGTAAGAGGGGTAATATGGTGTGGCGCACTCGATTACGTAAAAAAGCTGTATCGGTATTGCTGGCATCTTCGGCCCAAGTAAGGCCCAGCTGCGCAAGTAAAGTCCGTAAGGTATGTGGCTGTTGTAATAACAAGGGGCGCAGCAAATGCCGGTGTGCATCTTTGGCCACCATGCCACCAAGGGCGGGCCAACCAGTACCACGAATAAGGCGCATAAGTATGTCTTCTTGCACATCTTGTAAGTGATGCCCAAGGCATATCCATGCGGCTTGGCATTGGATGCGATACTGTTCAAGTAAGGCATAACGGGCTTTTCTAGCCGTTTCTTCCACGCCTAATTTTTGCACCTTGGCTAGGGAAGGCACATTAATATTTTCTATAAAGCAGGGAATTTTCCACGTTCTACATAAGGCTTGGACGCTGCGGGCTTCATCCACACTTTCGGGGCGCAATCCATGATTGATGTGCAGTACGGAAAAAGAAGCCTGCTCAGCTTGGCATAGCCATTGCCAAAGGCAAAGCAAGGCCAGTGAATCGGCACCGCCGGAAACGGCTAAAAGAAAATGCGTGTTCCGTATGGGGATTTTTAATTCTTTTTGTAGAAAATCCCGCATACTACGCCAAAGTTTTTGGCTTTTTTTATCCTGCTCTTGAAGTTGAGGAGGCGTAGGGGGAAAGGAAAAGGCCATGGCATTACACGGTAATATCAAGGCTTGCTAACAATGCATCCACATAGGCCATCATATGTTGCCTAAGTTCCGCATGGGCATAACTCACACAGGGGCAATGTAAGGTATTAAGGGCACGTACCAAAAGTTCTAAGGTGACTTTATCATCTTCTATTTCCAAGGCAAAAACATGAGGGCCGCAAGATTTTTCATGCTCTTCTTGTAAAGAGGTACGCATGTCTGGCGGTATGGGGAGCCAATAAAGGCCTTCCACACTGCCATGCATATCCATGGCCTGTAAATGTTGAGAAAGTGTTTGGCTTTGCTCTGGGCTTAAACCATCAATGACATAGGATCGCATATATACTCACTATAAGGGCAGGGGGGTATGTTTTTTGTCTTGAGATATGGGCTCATCGTGGTCCAAATCAAAGATGCGCCGCACCATGTGAATGCGTGGGGTGGCCCCTTCTTCACTCATGGTACCTTTTTTCAAAAAGGACAAGGGTGCGTGGTGTAATTTACGAATAAGCGCTGACGTCATATCTTCCAAAGCTGAGACCAGCTTAGGGTCTTGACTACCTAATCTTTTTAGCGTGCGCTGTAATTCCTCATGAGCGAGAGCTTCGCCACGTTGCAAAATATCCACAATGGTGGGTTGGACATCAAGGCTTTTTAGCCAACGCTCAAAAAACAGCACTTCTTCTTCCACAATATTTTGGGCTTTAAGGGCTTCGTCACGGCGTCCGGCTAAATTTTCTTCCACCACTTCTTTTAGGTCGTCAATATCGTATAAATAAACATTTTCAAGGCCGTTTACATCGGGGTCAATGTCACGAGGCACAGCAATGTCAATGAAAAACATAGGTTTATACTTGCGTTTTTTAAGCACTTTTTGCAGGTCTTTAGCTTGCAAAATGGCTTCGGTAGCACCAGTAGAAGTGATAATAATATCCACATCTACCAAATGCTCCACCAATAATTCAAAGGGAATCACTGTACCGTTAAATTGCTTGGCTAACTCTTGCCCACGTGCATAGGTGCGGTTGGCCACATAGATATGCTCTATGCCCCCTTGCAAAAGATGGGTGGCGGCAAGTTCCGCCATTTCACCGGCGCCTATGAGTAAAGCTTTTTGTTCTTGCATATTGCCAAAGATGCGCTTGGCCAGTTCTACAGCGGCATAGGAAATGGAAACGGCACTGGAGGCAATGGCAGTTTCGGTGCGCACACGTTTGGCCACTGTAAAAGCTTTATGTAAGAGGCGATTAACAATGGTGCCGGCACTGTGACTTTCTACCGATTTGCGGTAAGCTTCTTTAAGCTGTCCTAGAATTTGCGGTTCCCCCACCACCATGGAGTCAAGACTGGCCCCTACGGTGAAAAGGTGGCGTATGGCATCTTCATTTTTATAGGCATAGATGTAGGGGCGTAATTCTTCTGTACATCGGCCACAAGCTGTGGCCCATTTTTGTAGCACTTGCCCAATAATGACAGGTTCACACAGCACCCCATGGGGCGTGTGCTGACTTGTACAAGCGCATTCTTTTTCACAAACAAGTATTTCTACACGATTGCAGGTGGACAAAATAAGCGCTTCTCGTATGGCCCCTTGGCAGGGCATGGCCCAGTGCTCTGTGGAGCAATGACTGCTTAAGGCAAAGCGTTCTCGAATTTCTACCGGAGCTGTTTTATGGTTTAAACCAATAATATATATATTGCGATTCATGATAGTTACTACATAAAAGAGTGATGGGTCGTCATGAAGCTATTGACTATAAGCATAGAAAATAAACAAAGCCCAAAAAGCCATAGGGTAAGCACGGCAGGCCTACGCCCGCCTCTGCCTTGTACAGTACGCATATAAAAAAGCCAAGCAAAAAGTCCCCAAATAAAGAAAGAGATGATTTCTTTTGGGTCGCCGCTGATGGCTTTACCCCAAGTGGAACCGGCCCAAATAACACCGGAAACAATCCCTATGGTGAAGAGGGGAAAGCCTACTTTTACGGCCACGTCATTGATTTTATCTAAAATGCCAAGGGCCGGAAAATCTTTACGAAAACCCGTGAGCGGTGCTTTGGTTTTAATTTTTTTCTCTGTGTATAAAAACATGGCACTGGTGGCAAAGGCCAAAGTCATGAGGGCAAAACTTAAGTATATGCATCCAATATGTAAAGCATAAAAAGGGCCACTTAATGTATCTGGTAAGGCCACCTGATTTTCTGTAAGGCGTAAAGAGTAGAGAAAAAGAATAAGTGTAAAAGGCGCGATAAGAATGGTGGGCGTGGTATGGCGTGTTTTCCAATGGCCCCAAAAACCGCAAATGAGCATAAACCAAGCCAAAATTTGCAAGTATTCACCTTTACTTAATGAACCTGGGGTTTGCGCATGGCCCAAAGCCATGGCATAACTCTGCATAAGAAAGCCTGCCACAGCAAAAACCGAGGCAATAACACGCAAACCATGGTTGCGTAGCACAAGACCTAAAATACCGCTTAGGGTGGTAATACCATAAAGCACAGCCACACCTATAATACTTGTATCAAGGGATAATAGAGGGGACATCATGAGAAAATTCTCCGAATCAGGGATAAAGTTTTGTTATATTTCTTGCAATAATTCTTCTATGTGCTGCTGTAAAGCGTGTGGCAACATATCTTGTAAAAGTTTATGCGCCGCCTTACTGTTACCTGTGGACAAATAGTCTCGCAAAGGCGAATGCACCAGGGCACGAAAAAGGGCCGTATTGTCCTTGGTTGTATAGCCAAGGGCCAATACCAAGGGGCGTATTCTGCCTAAAAAAACCGTCATGGGGCCATGGGGCCTAAGCCATGCTTCTAATTCTTTGCGCAACACTCTTGACCATGCAGGGCTAGCCCCAGCCGTACTCAGTGCTGCCATAAGGGGGCTGTCTGTGGGTCTTTTTCCTGCAACGTGAGCAAGAGCCGGTACAATGCAATTGCCCTGACGTGGGGCGTCAATACAATTACATAAAATTCGGCGCTCTGCACACAGTTGGGCTATGTGACCATTAATTATTTTTTGTCCTGTACAGGCAAAGACAAGCATTTTACCCTCAAGGTCTTGTTCTGTAAAGGGGCGAGTTTCTAGACGGAGTTGCCCATATTGTCGTAGGCTTTCCCACGCTGCTTCCACTTCTTTGGTATCCAGCACAAGCACACTGTGTGCATTGGCCTCAAGTAAGCTTTTGGCCTTGCGTAAACCCACTTCGCCGCCGCCAACAATAAGGCAGGCACTTTGTTGTAAATCTAAAAAAAGTGGATAGTACATAGGCATACTCGAAGAAAATACATGGCTAAAAATTATGTTGTTAAAAGTACACTATACCATTCTTGCCTGTCTGAAAAGAGACCTTCAATAATAAGTATAACATGTTGAAAATGCAGTTTTTTTATTATGGAATACTTGCTTAAACCTAGATAGTTAGAGTGCATACTGTATTTGATTAAGGAAATTATGTGGTTTTAACAGATGTAAAGGCTTGATATTAGGGGTAAATGAGGCTATTTTAATTTTAAAGGTGCAGTATGAAACATTTTTTAATAATACAATTGGCGCGTTTTGGCGACCTTGTGCAGACCAAACGCTTGGTACAGAGTATAGAAGAGCGTGGGCAGGTGCATTTATGTGTCGATACCAGTCTTGGGGCATTGGCTTCTTTGCTGTATCCTAAGGCTGTGGTGCATACGGTACCGGCGCATGTACAAGGGACTTTATCTCCACAAAGTCTAGTGGCTTTACTGTTTTCTACTATACAAACCTTACACCAGATAGATTTTTCCGCCGTATATAACCTTAACTATACAAAACTGAATGCAAGTCTTGTGCGAGCCTTTGCGCCGGAGAAGGTGGCGGGGTATAGCGTACGAAATGGGCAATTTTTACGCAGCTCTTGGATACAAAAAGCGTTTAAATGGACGCAAAATAGAACCATAAGTCCCATAAACTTGGTGGATTTTTGGGCGTATTTTGCGGTGAAACCATGTGCGCCCAAGGTTGTAAATCCTAAGGCAATGGGCGGCGGTAAAGGGATAGGGGTGGTTTTGGCCGGCAGAGAATCTCGTCGCTCTTTACCTCCAACAATGTTAGCGGCGGTGGTACGCACGTACTTTGAAATTTTAGCGCAAAAACAGCAAAAATATCCCGTATACCTTTTAGGGAGTACGGCAGAAATTCCCTTGGCTCGTAAGCTTTTGCGACTTTTGCCTAGCACCATGCAGGGGCATGTGGTGGATTTGTGTGGAAAAACCTCTTGGGCAGACTTATGTGACGCAATACAGGGGCTTGATATGCTTATCAGTCCTGATACAGGCACCATGCATTTAGGGGCGCACTTTGGGGTTCCTGTGCAGGCTTTCTTCCTTTCTTCCGCTTGGTGTCATGAAACAGGCCCCTATGGAGAAGGGCATGGGGTGTGGCAATCGGTATATCCGTGTGCGCCCTGCCTTGAAAGTGCACCTTGTGCTATACAAAGTAAATGCTTAGAAGATTTTTCTCAGCCTTCTTTTTACAGGGCATTGGCCTTACATTTACAAGGAAAGCTTGATACACAGGATGTGGAGTATAGGGCAGCTCTTTTGCCGCCAACGCTTACCTATCAAACCTCCCATGTTGATGTCCTTGGTAGCGGCTGGCAAGTTTTTTTGGGCAAGGATAGTCACGCAGAAAAGCGCTTAGCCTTGCGTGCTGTGCTGGCAGAATACTGCGCTTGTCCCTTACAAGATGCTCACCTATGTACTTCAGCAGAGTTTATAGCGCAGCGTTTAGCCATGGAACAATATTTTTATGAAGAGGCCCATTGGATGCTAGGCAACGCTTAGCTATTCTTGCCTATTTCTACTACGGAGATATACATGACAGCATTACGCATTTTAGTGGTCTTACCTTTTTATGGGGGGTCTTTACCCATTGGGCAGTACTGTGTGCAAGCTTTGCGTCATCTTGGGCACAGTGTGGAAGTTTTTGATGCGCCGGCTTTTTATACGGCTTTTTCTGCCATGAAAAATTTGCGTGTGACCGCCGAACGTTTGGAACAATTAGAAGGGGCCTTTTTGCAAAATATCTCTCAGGCCATCATGGCACAGGTAGAAAGTTTTGAGCCCGATATGGTACTTGCTTTGGCACAGGCTCCTTTAAGTAGGCAAGTGTTACGACGTTTACAGCGCATGAATATTCCCACAGCCATGTGGTTTGTGGAAGACTATACTCTTTTTACATACTGGCGAGCTTTTGCCCCGTTGTATTCGGTTTTTGCTGTCATTCAAGAACAACCTTTCTTAGATAAACTCGTTGAAGTTGGGCAAAACAATGCTGTATATTTACCCATGGCAGCATTACCTCGTTTTCATACGCCACAACAACTCACTGCCACAGAACATAAAGCTTTTAGTGCAGATGTGGCTTTTTTAGGAGCAGGCTATCCCAATAGGCGGGTAGCCTTTCGGCCCTTAGCAAGTCGCAACAGTTTTAAAATTTGGGGCACAGAATGGGATGATGACGCTACATTTAGTCAATGCTTACAGCAAAGTGGCGCACGTATCAGTGCAGAAGATAGTGTAAAGATTTACCAATCCACCAAGGTGAATATTAATTTGCATTCCAGTATTGAAAAAAATACCAGTATAACCCAAGGCGACTTTGTAAACCCACGCACCTTTGAATTGGCAGCTTTAGGGGCCTTTCAAGTGGTGGACAAACGTACGCTTATGGCTGATCTTTTTGCAGACGATATGTTAGCCACCTTCACTTCCCTTGAAGAAATGTATGCAAAAATAGACTACTACCTAGAACATCCTCAAGAACGTGAAGCCATGAGCCAGAAAGCCAAAGCGCATGTGCTGGCCCAACATACCTATGAACAGCGTATGCAAACGCTTTTGGATTTTGTGCACCAAAAGTGTGGACCTTGGAAGCAAAGAAGCTATATCAATTTTCCAGACGGTTTATCGGAAACCGTACAAGACTCCTTGGGCTCTTTACTGGAAAATTTACAATTGCCTGCCGATGCCTCTTTTGATGATGTGGTATTACGCATTCGCCAGCGTAGCGGCACCTTGGACGCATTAGAAACCACCATACTGTTTTTAGATGAGTGGCAAAAGCAGTATGGTAAGCGATAAGGCGAAAGAAAGGCTGATTACTTCTTTTTT
>CAYJDE010000056.1:0-12425 GCA_964368805.1 uncultured Desulfovibrionaceae bacterium | reverse complement strand
TATAGTGGGCTTAAAATGGGTAAGATGCGAGGAAGACGAAGTTTTTTTGTTATGGCATAGGACTCTAATGGTCCATGCCATAACAAAAAAACAAGTCTGACGAAGCAGATTACCCATTTTAAGCCCACTATAGGGATTGGTAGAGGGGAACAATACAACACATGCCAAAAATAAAGGCAAGAATAAGCGTGGCTTTATGACGTAAGGGATGGGCACTTCTGATGGTAATGGCCCATAAAATGCCAGGGATAAGCCAAAGCAAAACAAAAGCTACGGAGCGTATAAAGTAAGGGTTAGTTAAATAATTTTCTGTTTGCAGCATCTGTATCCACTGCATGCCGGTTAAACCAAGTAAGATGAGCCAGAACACGAGCCACGCATTACGGGCCCAGCTGGCGCACCACGGCAACATTTGTGCGTAGTAGTCGCGCCCAAAATCGTCTTTATTGCGGCGAAGTATGAGCCATACACAGGCAAATCCGGCTCCCAAAGCGAAACTCAAAGGGAGGATGTAGGGCAGGACACCCCAAATACTTGCTTCAAAGCTTGGCATATAAAAGTCATTGAGTGTGAGGGGATAGCTTACTATGTCTAAGGGGAAAGTTATATCCATGTATACGATGCAAAGACTGCTATAAAGGGACATGGCGTACCAACAAGATGCCACAAGGGCAAGGCATTGCAAAAAAACACGATGCTCTTTCCAATGCTTCCAGCAAGCATAAAAAATGCTGAGTAAAGTACTGGCGGCAAAAAGCAAACCAAAGCTATAGACATGGGCTTGAAGATACACGGATGCTTTAATGGGCGCCCATAAACCAAGGTAGTTTAAAGGTTGACCATCTACCCCCGCTTGAGCTACGAGGGCAAGTATTGGCGGGCTTATGCGCAACCAAAGCGGATAAAGGCTTAGTAAGGTGATAATCCAGCCTAAATATATGGCCAATTGTGTGATTTGTTTCGCACACTTTGCATAGGCAGTACGTTGTCGTATAAGGGATAAGGTCTGTCCGCTTATGCTCATGATGGGTAGGGATACGATAGTTAAAAAGAATAAAGAACACAGAACGATACATGCTAATTCGGCTATGCTTTGCCAAGGGATGGTCGTAAAATCCATGAATGTTTTCTCCTCGTGATGTATTGTGTTTGTGCCTTAATTTGGTCTTAAGTGCAAGATGTCTTGAAAAGTATTGTAAAATTTGCTAGGAAGAACATATTACGGTGGTAACAAAGGAGAGGGTTGTATGAAAGCACAAAGGCAAGGTAAAAAAATGTTTTATGGCATATTAAAAAGAATGACTTTTTTGTTTTTAGTATGCATGTTGTTGGTGGGCTGCGGATCACGAAGAGCGGACATTACAGAACAAAATTATCACACAGCGCAAGAACTTAACCAAAGGGTAGCAGAACTAGAAGGACGTATGCTTGCTTTGGGGCTTCAAGTGCAAACCAACCAAGAGCGTGTTTACGAAGTACGCAATCGTTCCGGTAAAAAAACAGGCATGTTAGCCTATCCTTCTGCTGCTGTGACTCCTGCGCCTGCGGCTGCAGTAGTGGCTCCACGTACTACACAAAGAACACGGCAACCTGTTGCGCCTAAGAAAAATACATCGCATGTGCCTGTAGCACAACCTGTTGTTACTCCGGCTGCAGCACCGCTTGGACAGCCTAGCCCTGTGATGCCTGCACCTAAAATGGCAGCGCCACCTGCTGGTCCTAATTATTCTTTACCACCCGAAACAGCCATGTATTTACCTGGCGATTCTAATGCACCTGGTGTTTCTGGTAGTGCAGGTAATCCTCAGATGCCTTCAGCTGTTCAGCCAAGTATGCCACCTTCGCAAATGCCTGCTACGCCTGTATTACCCCCAAGCGGTTCGCCCATCTCCTCAAATTCTGGTGTGTTGATAGCCCACGCTTCCATACCTGTTGCGCAACCTTATGGGGCCTCAGCACCTGTGGCTGCGCCAATGCCTCTTTCTACAAAACTTAGTCCAGGTGAACAAGCTGAATATAAGCAAGCTTTGGACCTTGTCATGCGTGGCCAAGCACAAGCGGGACGTGCGGGCTTGCAAACTTTTTTACAAAGTCATCCGCAAAGTAAGTTAGCACCCAATGCCCATTATTGGGTAGGGGAGAGTTATTATTCTCAGGGGAATTACAACGACGCTTTGTTGGCTTTTCGTCAAGTTACTACCAATTACCCCAAGCATCATAAAACCTCAGATGCTTTGTTAAAGGCCGGCATGACCTATCAACGCATGGGGGATGCTGAAAATGCTAAAACGCAATACCAAACGCTGATAACGAATTTTCCTCGTTCCAATGCAGCGAAAATTGCTAGAAGCAAAAAACTCTAATGGCAGAAAGAGCGTGGGATAGCTTAACTGAGGCTGATAAAGCTGAATTTTGGGCATGTCTGGCCTTAAAGTATACATCAGGCATTGGTCCACGCACTATTTCACGCTTATTAAAATATTTTGGATCAGCTTTTTCTGCTCTTGAGCATAAAAATGACTGGCCCTTAGCTAAGGTGGGTTTGGAAAAAGCACGCCTTTTGGCTTCAGAAGCTTGGCGAAGTTTGGCACTACAAGAGTGGAGAGACGCTCAAATGTGCCAAGCTTCGCTTTTGCTTTGGACACATTCTACCTATCCTTCTTCGTTGCGCACTTTAATAGATGCCCCTGCTTTTTTATACTGTAGAGGCGATACGTCGTTGCTTTGTGTGCCTTCTTTTGCCATTGTAGGATCACGCCAATGTAGTAGTGAAGGGGTGCAAGTGGCGGCAGACATAGCACGGGCTTTATCTAAAGCTGGCATAAGCGTTGTCTCTGGTATGGCCCAAGGTATTGATAGAGTAGCGCATGCGGCAGCCCTTGAGCATTTGGGTAAAAGCATTGGCGTGTTAGGGACAGGTATTGATGTTGTTTATCCGCAGCAAAATTACGATATTTATCAACGTCTTGGTCAACAGGGACTTTTGCTGACAGAGTTTGCCCCTAAAACGGAACCCATTGCCAGCCATTTTCCCATACGAAATCGCCTTGTAAGTGGCCTTTGTTTGGGGGTTTTGGTGGTGGAAGGGGCTTTGCATAGTGGCAGTTTAATTACCGCACGTCTTGCTTTGGAGCAAAATAGGGAAGTATATGCCGTACCCGGCGCAGCCACAGCGGCTATTTCACGGGGCTGTCAGGAACTTATCCGCCAAGGGGCCAAGCCTGTTTTTAATAGTGAAGATATTCTATATGATTTAGCCCTCTTACTACAAAATTTTACACAAAACGCACAAGCATCATCTGCTTTGAGTAGTGCAATGATGCAAGAACAGTCCACAGTTTTAGCCAGTACTGCGCATACAACAAAGCATGACCAAGGTGAGAATTTGACCATGGTTTCTCCTACACCCATATGGGCGGATTTAAAGAACGCTGCTGCTTCACTGCAAGAAAATATCCTTCCTACACAATCAGCACAGCTTCTTGAGGCTACTGCTGCTTCTCATGCATCTTCTACTAGCCTCTCTTCGGTTTTAACGGAATTATCTTCAGAAGAACAAGAGCAAGCACAAAAAATTTTAACGGTATTGCATGGCAAAGGGGAATGTCACTTAGATTTACTTTGTCAAGAATTGAACCTACCAGTAGCTCAGGCTACAATACTGCTTACTGAAATGGAGCTGGCAGGTATGGTGAAAAAAATTCCCGGTGCTCGCTATGTAGCTTTAACAGCCTGAAGGAAAAGATAAAAGCAATACTTCATTTGTTTAAAGCAGTCGGCGAAAGTAAATTTCGCCTTGCCTTTGACTTGCTTCCCTTCGGGGCTTACTACTTCCTGCAACAGGCTGTTCAAAAAGTGCATCTTTGCAAGAGAAGTGTATCTTTGTAGAAGAAATGGGTAGACATTTCTCGTGGGGGATATATTATGTATATAATAGAAAGGTCCTGCATAATGTTTTTTTAGAATCACATTTATGTTGTTATAATAATTTGCTTTTTTATAAATGTACTTGTGTATGGCAAAAAGTATAAAAACCATCGCTTAACAGTGCAAATGAATGGCCTTTATTCTTGCTTTTGGGGCGTATTGATTGATGTCAACGTTTCAAAAGACTTCGCACGATACATTGGCAAGAATCTTGAAAAAATCTTCCTTGCTCAGGGAAAGAATGCATCAACGAGTCCATAGAAAAAATAAGTGAAGCATAAGGAACAGCTAATTCTTTTTTACTACTTTTTTTATAAAGAATGTGTATGTATATTTGATAGTTATTTTTTTGCTCTTTTTTTTGAAAAAAAATTTACTGGATGTTTATTTTCAATTATGCTAGGTGAGGAAATGTTCGCTTGTTACGAACATACGATATTATTGTGCATACATCTAGAAGACCTTATGGCTTCTAATTTTGCATTAACGTTTGAAGAAAGATTTGTTTTATGCAAGAAATTCAGATTGAACAGGCTAAGCCTGGTATGATTTTGGGGTGCAGGCTTCGTAATTCTGGGGGAGATGTTATTGCTGAGGCAGGTGCTGCTTTGACAGAAAAAAATATTTCACAATGTCATTCCTTGGGAATTTATACTCTACATGTTCTTGGCTCTCCTGTACCGGGTGCTGCGCAAAGTTATGATGCAAAGGAACGCTTAGAAAGAGTTTCGCACCTTTTCCGCAATCAGCAACAAAGTATATTTATGCGTACCATAGAAGCCTTTTTGAAAAAACATTTTTTCGACCGTGCACAATAGGACTTTTAGTAAATTATGAGTAATTCAGATGATTTGACCACAAATTATAAGGGGCAAGTTCTTGCAGCAAAAAGCATACCTACATTGCCTATTGCTTTGCAAAAAATTACAGCCCTTATGGATGGCAACAGAACAAATCTGACCAAAGTGGCAGATCTTATTAGTCAAGATCAAAGTTTAGCTGCAAAAGTGCTTAAACTTGTGAATTCCCCTGTCTATGGTTTTCCAAGGCGTATCGTTTCCATTCATAATGCGTTGATTTTGCTTGGCGTTAATGCTGTACACGGTCTTTTAATATCTACCGTTGTCTTTGAAATTGTTTCTAAGCATATGCGCGGATTGTGGGAGCACTCTATGGCTTGCTCCACAGCCAGTAAAACCCTAGCAAGGCATCTTAAAATTAAAGAAGAAGAAGAGTATATTCTCTCTGGCCTCTTGCATGATTTTGGAAAAGTAATCATTAGTTTACAATTGCCAGATGCACAGCGTGATATAAATTTGCTTATACAAAATGAAGATATTACTTCTTTTGAAGCAGAAAAACTTATTTTGGGTTTTGGGCATACTCGTGTTAATGGTTGGGTAGCGCAAAATTGGAATTTACCCACAGGCATAACATCGGCCATGATGTATCATCATGACCCCATGAAAGCCGATAATTATAAAACGTTAGCTTCTATTGTACATTTGGCAGATTTTTTCGCCAGACTTTTTGAAGTTGGCTCTTCAGGTGATTGTAACGTTTCAGAGATAAATCCTATTGTTTTAAAACATTTAGAACTTGATCAAAATGACTTACATGAACTAGTTGATAAAATGGGTATTGAATTTCAAAAACAAGCACAATTTCCCGTTTTCGGAAGGTAATGTATGGAATCTTTTGATTTTACTACTGTTGTGGGATGTAAGCCTAGTATTTACTTGCTGTCCAATGATGCAGAGCTGTGCGAAATGCTACAAGGGCTTTGGCCAGATAATGATATTCAATGGGAAATTTTTAGTAGCGGCAGGGTTTTGCTTGAGCGACTTTTTAACGATCCGCCGCATATGCTCCTTTGCGGTGAGGTAAGTAATGACCTTTCCGGCCCAGAAATTATTCAATTAGTTAAAGCTGAAAATGTGTATAGGCAAGTGTGCACCGTTTTGATTATGGGTGCAGATTGCTTGCGAGCAGAGTTTCGTGGTAAATTAAGCGATGTGGATGATTTTATTATTTTGCCATCTAGTGCTTCTGAAATGCGTACACGTTTTGAGTTAGCTTTACAACGCTCATCTTGTACACTTGACGCCAACCCTCTTACTCGCTTACCCGGTAATGCTTCCATTATGCAGATGGTGGAAAAATATATTAAAGAGAAGGCAAACTTTGCAGCTGCCTATCTTGATATTGATAATTTTAAAGCTTTTAATGATAAATATGGCTTTTCTCGTGGCGATGAAGCTTTATTGGTAACAGCACGCTTACTTGTCTCTTCTATTATGAATTCCTCTGCGGAGTATAAATTTTTGGGCCATATTGGCGGAGATGACTTTTTCTTTATTTTACCTGCTGAAATTATTGAAGAAACTTGTCAAGGGTTAGTTGAGTCTTTTGACGAAATTATTCCAAATTTCTATGACTCTGAAGACAGAGTGAATCAAGGTATCATCTCCAAGGACAGACAAGGAAATTTGCACCGTTTTCCTTTTATGAGTATTTCAATTTCCATTACCGTGAATACCCAGGCTCGTTTCACCCATTACGGGGAAGTGTCGCAGGCTGTTGGGCAGGTGAAGAAAGTATGCAAAGCCAAAGACGGGTCTTGCTTCATTTTTGATAGACGTGTTGACTAAATAACATGTCACAAGTTCAAGCTTTTTTGTTTTGGCTTGAAGTGCAAAAGGGGTATGCACAGGCCACATTGGCAGCTTACGCTAAGGATTTGGCGCAAGTGGAAACCT
Source organism: uncultured Desulfovibrionaceae bacterium (assembly GCA_964368805.1). GTDB lineage: Bacteria > Desulfobacterota > Desulfovibrionia > Desulfovibrionales > Desulfovibrionaceae > CAYJAD01. The sequence continues at coordinate 5,739 of CAYJDE010000056.1, read as the reverse complement.
TTTTGCAAAAGGACTCTTTGAGTCTTGAAAATAGTGCGCTTCTTGATAAACAACATATGAGAAAATATATTGCCTTTTTACATAGGCAAGGTCTTTCAAAAAGCTCCATGGCACGAAAGCTTTCGTCCGTGCGAGCTTTTTTTTTATATCAAATACGCATGGGGATTGTGGAAAAAAATCCCATGGCGGGGTTACGCAACCCTAAGCAAGAGCAAAAACATCCCCAAGCATTGAATGTGGATCAAACCTTTGCTTTGCTAACACCACAGCAAGATGTTTCTCCTTTACATGTACGTGACGTGGCTTTGGCAGAGTTGTTATATGGTTGTGGATTACGCATATCCGAAGCTTTGGATATTGACATAACCCATTTAAATTTGCGTCAAGGTTTTTTACGTATTTTGGGAAAAGGACGTAAAGAACGCCTTGTTCCTGTAACAGAAGCAGCTCAGGACGCAGTACAACGGTGGTTAGAAGTGCGCAAGAGTGTTGCTGAGGTGCAAGAAAGAGCTTTGTTTGTAGGGGCAAGAGGCAAGCGTCTTGATAGACGGCAGGCACACAGAATTATACACGATTTATGTAGGAAGGCTGGCTTAGATGCGGTTGTATCGGCGCATAGTTTACGACACAGTTTTGCGACGCATTTATTAGAAGCCGGTGCTGATTTGCGCACGGTACAAGAGCTTTTGGGCCACAGTAGGCTTTCTACGACACAACGCTACACCAATCTTACTCTTGAACACTTGGTGCGCGTTTATGATAAAGCTCATCCTGTGGGTAGAAATGTAAAAAGTGACAAGATGTAGCTTTGTTTGGTGTATTGCTTATTCGCCTGTTAACATGAGACTTTTACAAATCCACTCGCAAATTCATTATGCTAGCTTTCGTAAAACGTTGACGCTAGCCAACGTGACCAAAAATAAAGAAGCGAGGGGGTCGATACAGTATCTTGAGATAGGCCTCATGGCGCTCTAAAACTTCCAAACGATACCCATGTTTACGATATGTTGGTCGTAATCGTACAGGTCACTATTGGAAGCGTTGTGGGCATACTTATAGCCAAGCTCCACACTCCATGCTGCATCAAGGGGAATTTCAAAGGTAAAACCTGCGCTTAATTTATGATCATTACGGTATTCTAGCTCAAGAAATGTGCCGGGTCCGTGATAATATTTGCCGCTATAACTGATGAAGGGTGAAAATTTTATTTCGTAGGGTAGGGTGATATTTACATCAAGGCTTGCCTCAAAACCATCATAGCTGTAGATGTTTTCATGGGCAAAGCCACCTAAATAACGCCCACCAAGGGTTATATAGTGTTTTTTATTGTCAGAGAAAAAGCGTATGTATTGTCCCGCTGAAAGATACCATCCATTATAATCTTCATTACTTGAATACGAACGATGAGCTAGAGTACTTTTGGTGATGAGATGTACAGTCGGGCTTACGGCATAGGCAAATTGTACTTCAGGGCCTGCAGCAAAGATATTTTGTTCAAAGGCATAATCAAAAATTTGGGTTCGTACACGTACATCAAGCAAGCTTTTTTGCGTAAGGTGACGCAAACCCACAGAAGCCGTACCCCATTCAGATGAAGAAAGACCCATATCGTAAAGTTTTTCATGAGCGTTGTATTTGGCAAAAAAACCGGCATCTGCCACTAACCACCACGGTGCATTGTCTTGTAGACGGTGCAGCACAGAAATTTGTCCACTGGCATAGCCGCCAAAACTTTCTTGGGCCTGTCCATCGCTAAGGTTCACATTCCATGAACCAAGAGATATATTGTTGGTGGCAGGGCCGCCGTTGACATTGCTATCATAGATGAGACCAGCACGTAACTTACCTGTGATTTTAGTGTTTTTTGAATCTTCTACAGGGGCGTGTAATTGATCATTGGCGGTTTTTGCAGCAGGGTTTTTAGCCAATTCCATGGCAGAGCGTTGCGTATCATTTTGCAAACGTAGTGCATAGGAAAGTTCTCTCAGTAAGATGGGTTGGGTGGGATATTTGGTTAAAAGGCGTTCGTACGCCATAACGGCTTGTCCTGGTTGCTTCGTGTGTAAAGCTGCACGTGCATAACCAAGATTGATGACATCATCCGTAGGGGCTTCACGTAATAGCTGACTGTAGGCTGTAAAGGCTTCAGCATATTGCTTTTGTTTTAAAAGGGCGGCGGCTTTACTTTTGGCTTCTTGTAATGGTGCATAGGGGCTTGCGGGCGTATTTTGTGCCATTGCCTGTAAGGGAAGCCAAAGACTAAAAATAAAGAATATTGCAAGTGTTTTTTGCACAAGACGTCCTTTTGTGGGAGTGTTTTATTAACAGCTTTATAATTTTGCTCATTGCCTGTTTAAAAATTACCTAAAAGTACAAAACTCTTTTTATTTCCAGTACAGAAAAAGGTGTACTGGGAAAATCATATAGTGCATATTTTATGCTTAAGCACATTGAGCGTAATTTTTTTAAAATATTTTGTAAAGAAAATTTGTAAATTTAATAAAAATATATATATATCTACATTTTTCTAGAGTTTTTCTAGTATTTGTCTTAAAAGTATTTTTTGTGCAATGTGTTAATATAATAGTTTTTTTTAATTCTACTATTCATTGACAAAAAAAACGTAGCTGTTTACCATCGAAAAAATTATATCTGTCATATTTTGCTTAGCAGATTATTGTAATAAATGCTTTTTATGAAATATATGTTTATAGTGAAAAAAGTTTAATTTGTAAGAAAAATCGAGGAATTCAATGCAAGTAAGGTTTTGGGGAGTACGGGGCTCGTTGGCCAGCGGATGTTCCATGTCAGCACGTTATGGCTGCAATACTTCCTGCTATAGCATAGATGTGCCTGAGGCGCCGCATATTGTTTTTGATGCTGGCTCAGGTTTACGGAATCTGGGAATACATATTAAAAATAGTGATAAAATAAAACACTGTCATATTTTCTTAAGCCATAATCATTGGGACCATGTGACAGGTTTACCTTTTTTTGATCCCTTATACAAAGATGATTGGGAAATAACACTTTATGCCCCCGAATCTGTAGGGGGAGTAGGGCCGCACACTTTTATCACAAGTCTTTTTTCTTCGACATTTTTTCCTATCACTTGGGATAAATTGCCAAGTAAACGGCATATCGTGGCTTTGGCTGAAGGCCAAGAAGTGGTATTAGATGGAGGCATTGTGGTGCGTGCTTGCGCTGCGCATCATGGCGGTGGTGAAGTAGAAGGACTGTATGCAGCGGCGTATCGTATAGAGCATAACAATCACAGTATTTTTTATAGTGGTGATCATGAATTGGGCCAAGATTTAGACGCCATTGATAGGCAGGCCTCTTTTTATCAAGGCTTGCGTGGTGCGGATATAGCTATTTTAGATGCACAATATACTTTGGATAATTATGCGAAGCATATTGGCTGGGGCCATTCTGCCATAGAACAATGGGTTCCGCTGATTAAAGAATTGGATGTGAAAACCTTTGTGCCTTCGCATTATGATCCTGCCCATGAAGATATTTTCTTAGATAATATATGCAGTAAGATGATTCAACAAGAGCCAAGCCTTGCCAATGTATTACGCATGGGGTACGAGGGCTTGGTATTGCATTGCGGCTTACGGGTAAGTAGCCCGTACTTATATGCGCCAGGCACTTCTGAATGTGAAAATTGCCGATTCTCTTCTGAAATTTTAGATATTCCGGATATGAGTTCTGTGCTGGATAATTTGTTGTTTCGTGCAAGGCAAATGGCCCATGCCGATGCCGGCACCATTTACCTTGTGGAGGATGGTGAACTTGTCTTTTCCTATTCACACAATGAAACACTTTTTACCAGTTCAGAATCATCACGCCAGCAATATTTTAATGCTCGTTTACCTATAACTCCCGCCTCTGTGGCTGGTTATGTTGCTTGTGAACGCCGCTTGCTCAATATACCCGATGTGCGCAAGCTACCAAAAGGCACACCGTATTCTTTCAATGATACTTTTGATAAGGCTACCGGTTACCGAACGGTTTCTGTATGCGCCATTCCCATTCTTTCCCAGCGGAATAAACTCCTTGCTGTCATGCAAATTATCAACTGTTTGCATGATGGAGAACCTGTTCCTTTTTCTTCGCAAATTGAATGTACCCTTGGCGAATTATGCTTTGTAGGAGCCCAAGCCATAGAGCAAGCCATGGCCACCAAGGATATGTTGTTACGTGTGCTGGAAACAGCACGCTTGCGTGACCCCACAGAAACAGGGCCGCATGTATTTCGAGTAGGTGCCATGGCTGCAGAATTATACCATCATTGGGCAGAAAAACGCTTTGTAAACCCTATGGAAATCTCAGAAATAAAGGCGAATTTACGCCTTGCTTCCATGTTACATGATGTGGGTAAAGTGGGAATTTCTGATGAAGTGCTTAAAAAACCAGGACGATTTACCCCAGAAGAACGAGCTATTATGGAAAAGCACTGCGTTATTGGTGCCGCTATTTTTAAAGACGTGAGCCGCACCTTAGACACTCTTGCTGCTACCATTGCTTTACACCACCATCAACGCTGGGACGGTAAAGGCTATACTGGCACCGATGATCCGCCCTTGGCTGGGGAAGCCATTCCTTTTGAAGCACGCATTACATCTATTGTGGATGTGTTTGATGCGCTGATTTCTCCACGTTGCTATAAAGAACCCATTCCCATTGATGCTGCACTTAAAATTATTCAGGAAGATTCCGGCAAGGCTTTTGATCCTGAAATGGTTACAGCTTTTATGGAGATTTTAGATACTATTTTGGCTATTCAAGAAAAATATCAAGAAACAGGGTGCTGCACGACAAGTCATTAATAGTTTGCAGAAAAATGATGAAAATGACATTCTAACAGAAACATTGTGTCAAACTGACTTTTTCAACGGCCAGATAGGCCTGCTAACGACTGTTAAGGAAGCGTTGATTAATGTTTTTTTCTGAGGAAGCAACTTTTTCAGGGGACGGATTGTAAATTGAAGTGCGACTTATGATTGACAATGGTATTAAAAATATTTAAATTCAAGCCGCTTATTATATTAAGTTAAAAAACAGGAGAAATTATGAAGAAAAATTTTATTGGGTTATTTTTTATTTTTATGTTTATGGGCATAGCACCATTAAATGCTTTAGCTAAATCCTTAGAACTGAAAAATAATAACTCTTTCCCCATAGATGTTGCTGCCTGCTTTGAGGACCCTAAAAAAGGGTGGGTAGCTATGGGATGGTGGACTGTTAAAGCTCGTAGCGAGAGAACAATTGTCATCAACGCCCAAAGTCGCAATGTCTATATTTATGGAAAAAACGATGGGCAAGGAAAAGAATGGTCAGGAGAAAAAAATAATAAGAATGACCGTAGCTTTTATATTTTACCTTCTAAGTTTGAACACGCTTGTAGTGCGACTCCAAGTGGAAGAAACCGAGAGCAAGTGCGTTTTCAACATATAGATTTTGAAGATTATGACGCAGTTAGTTATACTTTTGATAATAACTAAGGAAACGCTGATTTACTAGATTTTTTTGTCTAGCATACTTTTTAAACCATATGGTATGCGCCACAATTTTTTCTTAAAGATAATATGAGACCTCTGCGTAATTCATTGCGCAGAGGTCTCTATTTTGACTGCCGTCAACGCTCCAAGAGATTCCGCAAATGTATTGTGTAGGAGTCTTTACTTATATAAGCGAATAAGCAATGCCTGAGAGTTTTTCCAGACAATGTCT
>CAYJDE010000055.1:0-12451 GCA_964368805.1 uncultured Desulfovibrionaceae bacterium | reverse complement strand
ACGACAGTCAATGCGACCAAAAATCAAGAATAGGCGTAGCTTTGCTTCGCCGTTACGTAATTGATTTTTGTGACTTTACCTCTGCATACGTTATTTTGCATTTCGAACAAATTTTCAAACTTTAGACATAAAACTTTATTTGAAAACAATTGTGCAGAGGTCTCGTATAGTATGAGAGATAACATATCTTTTTCCTGTGCATTTGGCAATACCTAAGGAATTTTGATGATTTTTCTCTTACTTGCCAAGATATTTTTTTTTGCGTATTTAGCAAAGTAGTCCGTTGTAAAAGTTTGTACATAACAAATTGCCTTTGGAAAGATAATTTTCAACGGCCTACTAAGGAAATTCGGATTAGTTCTTGTTCCTGAGAGGGGAAACTTTTTTAGGAAAGAAAAGCTTTCTCTCTCAGACTCTCCCCTTCAAAAAAAACAATTGCGCCAGTACCTTGTATTTGAAAAAAATTGTGGCGCAGACAATATGGCTTGAAAAAATATGCTAGGAAAATAATTTATTTAATCAGCGTTTCCTTTGGCTTTGTTTTGCTCCCCTGCGGGGTCTATCCATACCTTGTGGGTGGGGCATAGCCGCAGTAAATAGTGGGCAGTTCTGTTTCAAACTTTTGTAGGTATATTTTTATCTGTGGAGGATACCATGAAATTTGTATTATTTTATATAGGTATGTTGTTATCTGTACTATTGTGTTCACCAGCTGTTGCTCAAAGTTCGCTTCGGGAAACGCCTGTGGTTTTGGCTGTTAAAGAGGTGGGGCCGGCCGTAGTTAATATTACCAGCACTCGTGAGGTAAAACCCCGCTTTAACAATACTTTTGAAGATTTTTTCTTTGGTCCCATGTTTCAAAGGCCGCAAAGGTCGCCAAGGTCGGGGAGAAGTAGTACTCGTACCAGCCTAGGCTCCGGCGTCATTGTGGATGGGCCGGCCGGTCTTGTATTGACTAATGCCCATGTTATTGATGGCGGACAAAGTGTTTTTGTGCACTTATTGGATGGGCGAGAATTTGAAGCCCAAGTAGTAGGGGCAGAACCTGATTTTGATTTGGCAGTACTAAAAATTCGTGGGGCAAAAAACTTACCTACGGTACGCCTTGCCGCAGGTGATGATATTATGTCAGGTGAAACGGTCATAGCCATCGGTAATCCTTTTGGATTTTCCCATACGGTGACCACGGGCGTAGTGTCTGGTACAGGGCGCAGTGTGCGTAGTAAAGACGGTATATATACCGATTTAATTCAAACAGATGCAGCCATTAACCCCGGCAATAGCGGTGGGCCTTTATTAAATATTTTAGGGGAAGTTATTGGTATAAATACGGTTATTGATGCCAGAGCCCAAGGTATCGGTTTTGCCATTCCCATAAGTAAGGCAAGGCGTGTAATGCAAGGCATTATTGGCTTAGGTAAGGTTTCGCCCCTTTGGCTGGGCATACAGGGGCAAGACATCGATCAAGGTTTGGCTATGGCTTTGAACTTGAAAAAACCACAAGGACTTTTAGTGGTTAATATAGAACCACGTAGTCCTGCAGCTAAAGCAAAATTGGCTGTGGGAGATGTGATTTTACGCATGGGTAATACACAAGTGCGTGATAGACAAGACTATTTACAGGTTTTGCGTAATCATACTTCGGATACCCCCATGGAATTACAGCTTTGGCGTCAGGGACAATCTATAAATGTAGGGGTAATGCCAGAAACTTTTAGTGACGCTTCTGCTTTGGCACTATTTGATAAACATTGGGGCTTTGGGGTGCAAGAAGCAAGAGGGCGTTTGTATGTAAGCAAAGTACAGCGTGATGGTCCGGCCCATGTACTGGAAAAAGGTGATGTTATTGTAGGCATTGGCAATGCCCCCACACGTACTTTACAAGAATTTCTGCATATATTTCGTCAGCAGCGTATGGCAAGACAAGTACTTGTGCATGTGGAAAGACGTGGAAGACGATATTATGCCCGACTTACTGTGAATTAATCTGATATTTGCTGATTAAGACCTCTGCGCAATTCATTCACAATGCATTGTGCAGGGGGCTTAAAAAGCCAATGGCCGCTGAAGGACTCAGCGGCCACAATGAGGAGGGGTGTTAGAGTGATCGAGGAGGATCTTAAGGGGTTATTTTCATTGCCTAGCGGTGGATGAAGCCGCTTACCGTATATAAAAAAGCGTTGTTGTATACGCCATTAGGGCATTAACCTTGTACGTCTTTAACTTCTTCTTGAGGCTTATTTTCTTCGTTCTTCATGTTTGGTACGTTATTTTGCATATCTGGCATGGTATGCTGCTGATGCATTCCGCCACCGTGGCCTTTGTGAGGGGCTTTATGTCCTCTGTAGGGGCCGCCATGGCCTTTCATACCGTGCCCTTTCATCTCACCCATGCCACATCCACGTCTATGAGGGGTGTGCATACCTCTTTTAAAATCGTGTGTGCCGGGTTCAAGTCCTAAAGCTTTGTCTAAAGCTGCACCAAGTTTTTGTTGCTCTTCTTGCATTTTTTGGCGTAATTCAGTAATTTCTTTAGCTTTAGCACCTACAGCATTAACATCTGGAAAGGCAGAATTGTGTAGAGCTTTCAGTTCATTTTTCTTAATAAAAAGTTCGTGACGTAGTTGAGCAAAAGTATCGTGCGCTGCATCTACTAAGCCCCGAGCAGCTTTACGTTGTTCATCGCTGATTTTACTTTCTACGTTTTTGCCATCGTCCATATAAGGACAAGCACCGTGAGGGCGAGCAAAGGCTGCATTTGCGCTAAAAATTCCTGTGGTCAAAAGACCTACTGCCATCATGGGTAACACAAGCGGTTGAGTAAAGCGAAAATATTTCATGGGGCGAACTCCTTAGTATCTAACATTGAGAGTGACTCAAGTACTTTAGTCATAGCAAGGGCTGTGCCAAAATGTTTTATTTTTATAACCTATGGAAATACTATATAAATAAAAAATGGAGATTTATTAGGAATAGTTCCTATGTATAAATTTTATACACATTCACTTTGCACCTGTATAAAAATTATACAGCTGTATAAATTTTATACAGCTTACTAGATAGTGTCGCTAAATGGCGAATTTTCAAGCTGTGTCAAGGAAGGTGAACAAGCTTTGAGGGAGTATATACAGACATACACGACTGAAAAAGCTTGTGAAATTTGACGTAGAGAAAGTCGAAAAAGCGTATTTGACGAACACTATCTAGAGACCTCTGCGCAATTCATTGCGTTGGGTCTCATGGCGCGTTAACGACAGTCAACGAAGGGGAGAAGTAATTGCTATGCTTAACAGGCTGATAAAAAAGCCCTCTACATAATTATTATGTAGAGGGCTTGGTTAGATGCATAGAAGTGCTGTATTAGCTATTCTGTATGGTGAGGTGTGGGAATAACACGTTTTTCTACCTGCGCCGATTTTTGTCTTGCTCCTTGAACAAGGTCGTTGCAATCATGTCCACGATACCCATGCAGGGAGGCACCTACCTCTTGCATAAGCCGCTTATCTAAGAGTTTTAGTTCTTTGCGCAAGGCTTCTCTTGTTTGTTGTAGTTCTTTTCCAAGTAAGGCTAAGGCGTCGTGGTCGTTAGAGCTTTTATAGTGAAACTCTTTAAGTTCCAGCATTTTATTTTGTAAAGCTATACGTAGTGTTCGAATTTTTGGTCTAGCTTCTTGGATAATTTCATCAGCACGTTGTTTCTGTGCTGGGGTAAGATTAACGCTCCATTTTTTTTCACGAGTGTGGGCCAAAGAGCTTATACAAACAAGCATAAGGCACAGCGCTATGTAAAGATATTTAATGGGAATCATGATGTGCTCCAATGGAATAAGGCTTTTAAAGACATATTTTTTGTTGCATATTTTGAAAATACTACAACAAACTTTCTAAAGATATTGTGCAAAAAATGTACCAATTTTGAGTTGTTGCTCTCTTGTGCGCTTTGGCGTATAAATTGCTTGTTTATACAGTATGTCCAAAAGAGGTAAGTATTTTGGCTTAACGTACAAAAAATGTCAAACCTTATTGGGAAATATATGCATATACAACCTAAAGCTGGTACATCACCAGTCATGCCCAAATATAAAATCTCCATCCTTTGGCCCATCATTGGGGCCGTAGGTGTACTTTTTCTTGTGGTGACTTCCATTTTAACTTTGTCTCTAGGGCAAAATGAATCGAGTATTGTACGTTTACTGATTGGTGAAGGGGCAGCCCTTATTCATGCCGTAGAAGGAAGTGTGCGTATCAATATGCGTCAAAGGGCACCGGCACAGTTACAAGCCACCTTAAAAGAGCTTGTTAATGTGGATGTACGCTTTGTTTCCATTGTGCTGCCCGATGGTACCATTTTGGCCCATAATAATGCCGAACGCATTGGCGGTATACTTGAAGTTGATGGACAAGAAGTACATGAATCTTTTTTGGATGAACTTTCTCATAATGTTGAAGGCAGTACTTTACGTTGGTTTATTGCTGAGGTAGACGGTAAAGAAACCTTTGTTATTTATCGTGAATTTATGCCAAAAAAAGTGCGTAATAGGCGAAAAAGGCCACAAAATGATCCGTTTTTCATTGCTCCACCCAGACGAGTGCCGCCGCCTCCCAAATTGAGCCCTCCGGCTACATTCATTTTTTTGGGCCTTGATATTACCCCCTTTGAGATAGGGCAAAAGCAAGATCGCATATATCTTTTTTCTTTAGCCGGCGGTGTAGTGTTGGTGGGGGCAGCCCTCTTACTTGCTTTATATTATGCCTTACATGCGCAAGAATCACGCCGTCGCCAAAATCTTGCTGAAGGGCAAGTGCGTTTACTAGAAGAAGAAATGCGGCGTAAAGAAAAGCTTGCAGCCATTGGTAACCTTGCTGCCGGTGTGGCCCATGAAATTCGTAATCCGCTCAGCTCCATAAAAGGCTATGCCACGTATTTTGGACAGCGTTTTCCTGAAGGCAGTGAAGATAGAAAGGCAGCCGCTGTTATGGTGCGTGAGGTAGAAAGGCTCAATCGAGTTATTACCGATTTGATTGGCCTTTCGCGTCCTACCGATGTACATGCTTTACCCACAGAAATTTTGCCTGTATTGGAACATTCTCTACATCTTTTACGGCAAGATGCCGAAAAAAAAGATGTAGAACTTCATATTCGTCGTCCCAAACGTCCTTTACCTAAAGTCTTATTAGATGTGGACCGTTTTGGACAAGCTTTACTGAATATATGTTTAAATGCTTTAGAAGCTATGCCTCAAGGAGGGGCTTTGCATATAAGCCCAAGTCTTTACAATCAGAACTTTTTGGCTTTAGAGATTAAAGATACAGGTATAGGTATACCGCAAAAACATTTATCACACATCTTTGATCCCTATTTTACCACAAAAGGGCAAGGGACGGGGCTTGGTTTAGCCATGGTGCATAAAATTATCGAGGCCCATGGCGGAGAAATTTCTGTACAGTCACGGTGTGCGCAGGCTGAAAAAAATAGTGAAGCTTTGCACCAAGAAATAGGTACTGTGTTTCGACTTTTATTGCCTTTAGCAAAAGAAAAAAAGGATATATAATGACAAAGAATCCTGTCATACTTGTTGTAGATGATGATGAAGCCCATGGGCATATGCTACGCATGATGCTAACCTCTTGGGGCTATACGGTACATACCGCCGATGATGGCGATACAGCCCTTGCCATGGTGCAGGAACAATCTTTTGATGCTGTGCTTACCGATGTACGTATGGCACGCATGAATGGAATTGAAGCATTACAATTTATTCTAGAATATAATCCAGCTTTGCCCGTTATTTTAATGACGGCCTATTCCTCCGTGGAGACAGCGGTAGAGGCTTTGCGCATTGGGGCCTATGATTATTTGATTAAACCGCTGGATTTTGACGCTTTGCAAAATACCTTGGCTAAAGCTTTGGAACACAGCCGTCTTTCGGTGGAAAATAGAGAGTTGCGCCGCCAATTAACAGAAAACTCTGAAGTCCCCGGTATTTTAGGGCGTAGTAAAGCTGTGGAAGATATGCGTCATATGATTATGACTGTGGCCCCTAGTGAGGCGACGGTGCTCATTGCAGGGCCTTCTGGAACAGGAAAAGAACTTGTGGCTAAAGCCATCCATCAGGGGAGTTCTCGAGCGCAAAAGTCATTGGTGACAGTAAATTGCGCTGCTTTAGCAGAAAATCTTTTGGAATCTGAACTTTTTGGGCATGAAAAAGGTGCTTTTACCGGAGCAGATAAAAAAAGGGAAGGGCGCTTTGTACAAGCTCATGAAGGTACTCTTTTTTTGGATGAAATTGGTGAAATGCCTTTGCTTTTGCAAGCAAAGCTTTTACGTGCTTTACAAGAAGGCGAGGTGCAACGTGTGGGGTCAGATACGCCTATCAAAGTGGATGTGCGCATTATTGCTGCCACCAATAGAGATTTATTAGAAGAAGTTAAAGCGAGAAATTTTCGGGAAGATCTTTATTTTCGTTTAAATGTTATTACCATAGACGTGCCTTCGTTGCGAGCACGTAAAGAAGATATACCGCTGTTGGCGGCACATTTTTTAGAGCGTTTTGCCCAACGTAATCGGAAAAACATCAAAGGTTTTTCTCCTCAAGCTTTAGACGCCATGGTGCGTTATACTTGGCCCGGTAATGTACGTGAATTGGAAAATGCTGTAGAAAGAGCCGTTATCATGTGCCTTGGAGAAAATATCACCGAAAAAGAATTGCCATTAACGTTAAACTCTCCTGCCTTTCATGAGGAAAATGTTGTGGAGGACGGTGCGGCTTTTTCTTTATCCGGCCTTTCTTTAGATGCGGTGGAACGTAAAGCCATTGAACAAATGTTAGAAGATGTGGATGCCAATAAAAGCGAGGCTGCCAGACGGTTGGGGATTACACGGGCAACACTCCAGAATAAATTGAAAAAATATGGTTTTGAATAATAGCTATTGACTTGATTTAAGAAATACCGGAAAACCCTCTTTTACATTCTAAAAAATTTCTAGAGGAAATCATGAAAAGAATATACGGTATAGGCGTTCTCTTTACATTGTGTTTAGGGGGCTTTGTGGCCCATGCTGCCATTGCTCCGGCAGTGGGGGAAGGCGAAATTCGTCTAGAAAAATCTTCAAATAAAGACGTTAAAAAAGAAGATAAAAATGCGAAAGCGGAAGAAAAAAAGGTGGCCACATCGCAAAAAGATTCTTCCGCTGCTCCTCGTTCTGGCTCCAGTACTTCCAAAGAAGATGCAGCGAAAAAAGCAGCTTCTGCAGGGAGTGCTACAGAAAAAAAGGCGGAACCTTTAACGCAAAGCCAGCGTGAGGCAGTACAAGTGCTGGAAAAAGCACAAGCTGCCATTGAAAAAAAAGATTTCGCCACCGCCTTTGGCCTTTTACAACCCCTAGCTAAAAAAGGTAATGCTGAAGCTATGTATTTTGTAGGGCGCATGTATGATGCCGGCGAAGGGGTGAAACGAAGCCCTAAAACGGCCACAGCTTGGTATGCGAAGGCTGCAAAAGCTGGTGATGTAAGTGCGCAAAATAGTTATGGGGGAGCCTTAGCTAGAGGGCAGGGAATTAGAAAAAATACTAAAGAGGCTGTAAAGTGGTTTCGTAAAGCCGCTGAGGCCGGACATGCTGTGGCGCAGTATAATTTGGCCTATATGTATGCCCACGGCAATGGGGTAAAAAAAGACGAAAAATTGGCCATTCAATGGTATGAAGATGCTGCAGAACAAGGTTTAGCCGATGCGCAATATTCTTTAGGCTGGATTTATTTGCACGGTAAAGGCATAGAAAAAAGCGACAATCGTGCTGTGTTTTGGTTTCAAAAAGCCGCTGACCAAGAGCATTTAATGGCGCAAAATAATTTGGCCTTCATGTATGCTGAAGGACGGGGGAGAAGCCGTAACTACGCTAAAGCATTAGTGTACTATCAAAAGGCTGCCGAAAAGGGCTATGCTCCGGCGCAGTATAATTTGGGTTTTTTATTTGAAGAAGGTAAACTTGGTGCGCCTAATTATACAGAAGCGATAAAGTGGTATCGCCTTGCTGCAGAACAAAACGACGCAGCGGCTCAATTTAGCCTTGGTTATATGTATGAACTTGGCAATGGCGTTGAAAGAGACATAAGTCAGGCAGAAAAATGGTATAAGCTTGCGGCAAAAAATGGAGACAAAACAGCAAAGGCGGCATTACGTCAATTTACTAAGAAACAAAAAAAATAATAAAGGCAATAATTTCGGAGAAAGAACATGGCTTTTACTGTAAATACTGCGCCGCCACGATATAAAATTACGGCCATGGTTTCTGTGTATACTGCCGAGCGTTTTTTGCGAGGCTGTTTGGAAGATTTGGTAGCGCAAACGCTTTTTGACCAGACAGAAGTATTAATTATTGATGCCCACTCACCGGAAAATGAACAGGCCATTGCCCAAGAGTTTGTAGAAAAATACCACAATATTACCTACTTTCGGACGGATGAGCGAGAAACGCTCTATGCCTCGTGGAATAGGGCTCTTTCCATGGCGCAGGGGCAGTATATTACCAATGCCAATGCCGATGATAGACATGCGCCTACTGCCTTTGAAACGCTTTCTGCGGCCCTAGATGCACGGCCGGAAGTAGCCTTGGTGTATGCGGACTGTCGTGTGACATACCAAGAAAATGGGCTTTTCCATACGGCCCCTGTGGTAGGCAGCATGCGCTGGCTTCCTTATGATCATGTGAATATTTTGCGGCGTTGCGAAATGGGGCCACAGCCCATGTGGCGACGCTGTGTACATGAAAAAGTAGGACTTTTTGATGCTCAATATACAGTAACGGGCGATTATGACATGTGGCTACGCATGTCAGAACACTACCCTTTTTTGCATCTTCCCCAAGAACTGGGCCTTTATTTAACCTACGATAATAATTTAGAAACGCAAAATCCTGAACGTACACAACAAGAATATTTACAAGTACAAAGGCAAGCTTTACAACGCTTTATGACTGATGATTTTGTGCCACACAGTCCTCTTGATGTGCAATTGGCCAAACATACACAGATATTGCAACGCTATTTATGCAATATAAAAAGTGGGCATAGTATTCGCAATCAAAACAAGTTGGCTTACCATGTTTTTGCGTACTTACTGCTTAATGCTAAGCTTAATAAAATGCCCATGGACGAAATGTATCGGCATGTCAGTCAATTACCAAAAAGTGTTCCTGTAGAATTTTTACAAAGTCTTGTGGGCTAAAAAAGTGTGTGCCATGACTGATATTTCTTTTGATGTGAAGAAAAAGCATGTTTTGTGGGCATCACGCTTTTCCTTTGTACTTTTAGGTGTAAGCGTGGCCCTTTGGGGGGCTCTTATACCCTATATTAAACTGGATTTTCAAATATCCGAAGGCCTCTTGGGGATATTGTTACTTTGTGTGGGGCTTGGGGGATTGTGTGCCATGCCCTTTGCTGGTATTTTGGCTTCTCACCTTAGTTGTCGGCGTGTACTACAGTATTGTATTCCTTTAAATTTTTTCTTCCTACTTTGTATCCCTCTTTTGGAGCATATCTGGCTTTTGGGCTTGTGCTTGATAGCCTTGGGGGCTTTATCTGGTATTATTGATGTGGTTATCAATATTCAAGCGGTTTTTATTGAAAAAGGACGCCAAGAAGCCCTAATGTCCGGCCTACATGGCATGTATAGCCTTGGTAACATTTTAGGAGCCCTTGGCATGATAGCTTTGCTTTCTTTAGGGTTTACGCCTTTATATGCTGTGGGAATTTTCACCTTATTAGCTTGTAGCAGTATTTTTTTCTATTGTACGCCGCACTTTTTACCTTACGGAAGCGAAGAGGATTCTGTCTTTGTGCTTCCGCGCGGGATAGTAATTTTCATGGGCATCTTGTGCTTTCTTTTGTATATGAATGAAGGTGTGGTGCTTGATTGGGCTGCTGTTTTTTTAACAACAGAAAGAGCTGTGGAGCCGGCGCAATCTTCTTTAGCTTTTGCTCTTTTTTCTTGTACTATGACTATAGGTCGTTTGTTCGGAGACAAGCTTGTACAACTGTTGGGGGCAAAGAAAATATTATTTTTGGGTGCGCTTGTAGCAATGCTTGGATATACACTGGTATTGGTAACTGATGCGGCGTGGCTTTCTCTGGTAGGTTTTGCCTGTGTGGGGTTAGGTTCTGCCAATATGGTGCCACAAATTTTTTCCCTTGCAGCGCAACAAAAGGTCATGCCTGTACATATGGCTATTACTGCTGTAACTACATTGGGTTTTACAGGCTTACTTGTGGGGCCAGTAGCCATGGGTTTTGTGGCGCAGGCCACTTCACTTGCAAGTATTTTTGTAGTTGTTATCGGGTGCTTACTTTTTGTCGCTATAAGTCTTCCTTTTTTGTTTCGTACTCCCGCCTAATAGTCTGTTAAAAAAACGAATTTAGTAAAAAGTACAGAGGTGGCACAAGAAGGGCTGGTAAAAAATTAATGGTTTTAATTTGTACCGCCTGTAAGATGCTCAGCCCCGTACTTAAAATCAAAATACCGCCTACAATGCCTATTTCTGCCATTAGTGGTGCTGTAATGAAAGGCTCTAAATATGTAGCACCAAGATAGATGCTGCCTTGCCAAAGAAATAAGATAAGGGCAGAGTATATAATGGAAATTCCAAAAGAAGAGGCCAGCACCATAGACGTGACAAAATCAAGGGTAGCATTGGTAAAAAGTAAAACATGGTTAGCATTAAGTGCGCTTTCAATGGGCCCTAAAATGGACAAAGTGCCTATACAAAAAAGCAGTACCGCTGTTACTAAGCCTTCTAAATTACCTAGTTTTTTAAAACGCTCACCTAAAGCATCAATTCTTTCATCAAGTCGCAAACTTTGGCCCATAAAGCCACCAACGGCAAGGGCAACAATAAAAAGCACAGGCAATGTACTTTTGCTCATATTGTGCACCAAGGCATTCACTCCAATGGCTATGGCGGCAAGTCCCATGGCTTGCATAAGTATAGTATTTTGTTTTTCATTAAGCCCTTTTTTAAGGGTGCACCCTATTAGTGTGCCTGCAATAATAGCACCTGTATTAGCGTATGTTCCTAGCATGTTATCCTTTTATGTGACTTTGGCACAATCTACTATAGGAAGGGTCGTGTAGTTACTATTTCTTTGATTAAATTTTTTATGCAGATTTTTCTACAGCATAAGTATAAAAAGGGCAATGAAAAAGGAATTGCATTTAATGGTTGTTAGAGCATAAAAAGTGCTAAATCAACAATAAAAAACTCTACTTTAATTGATTTAAGCGGAGTGATTTTTTCTTCAAGCAAAAACAAGAATTTTCTTCACTGTATTTTCTCGTAAAGTACACATGTTGACATAAAAAAACTTGACATTATTTTTTAGTAATAAGTACGTGGGCGTTACAACATCTTTAGCGATGTTTGTGTGGAAATCTTTCATGGATTTCTCTTCCCTAGCAACAAGTGCTTTTTTATCGCTTGTGGGCTTTATGCCTGAGGTGTGTAACCTCGTCACCTATCCTCTTTCTAGGTGCTTTTTCCTACCTTTTTTGGAATTTTCCTTAAGTTGTGCTGTGTTTTTTTGCTATGCGCAATGTATATGTCTTAAATCATTATGAAAAGGATGTAGTTATGGCTGATATTTTATTGCAAAAGCCTGCATCGGGACAAACTGTCACAATAGCCCCACAATCAGAAGATCGTATAGTTTTTTCTTTTGACTCTTCAGAGGCGGCTTTAACACGAGTAGACAATGATCTTGTCATGTCTTTTGTTAATGGTTCCAGTATTTCTTTAAGCGATTTTTATGTAGCTTTTACTGTGGAAAATATGCCTAACTTCCTTATTAGTGGTGAAGTTATTACTGGAGAAGCTTTTTTTGAGGCTTTAGGCGAAGAGCTTATGCCTGCAGCCGGTATTTCTAGTGGCCCTCTTGGGAGTGGGGCTGGCGTAGATACCATTGAAGGTACACTTTTAGGTGGTATTGGAAGAATCGGACGTTTAGATCAAGAGCGTGAAATGGTTGGGCATGAAGAGGAAGAAAGTATGATTGCGCCTCTGCTTCCTCTTGATGAAGAAGACCCTAATACTGTCATGATTGAGACACAAATAGATTCAAAAAAGGCGACAATAACCCTTGAAGCCACAGGAAGTGTGGAGGAAGGCGGCGAACTTATTTATACTGTTACCTCTACTGTGCCTCCCACGTCAGATTTGACTATAGAAGTCACCGACTCATTGGGGAATATTTATGAAGTAACTATTCCCGCTGGTTCCAATTCTGGATCCATTACCGTACCTGCTCCGTCCGATGATGCGTACGTGGATACGGATTCTTTTACAGCTAATTTAGGTGATGTTACTGGTGGCGGTGACGAATTTGATGATTTGGATGTGGATCAAAACGATCAAACTGTCGATGTTACCGATACGGTAGATACCACCACGCTGACCTTGGAAGC
>CAYJDE010000054.1:0-12478 GCA_964368805.1 uncultured Desulfovibrionaceae bacterium | reverse complement strand
TGTGTTGTTGTGTGTTTTTTGGGCCTCTAAAATATGCTTTGCCATGATTTCACCCTGCTTTTGAGGGGAGAATACTTCATGGGCAATTTTTTGGGCTGCTTTGCCTAAGGTGTGCGCAAGGTCAGGAAAGTGAATAAGCTTTTCTAATGCAGCACTTAACCCCTGCACATCTTTTTGTGGATAGAGCAGAGCTGTTTTTTCATGGCTTAATACTTCGGCGTGCTCTTCAAGGTCTGTGGCCACAATGGGAATACCAAAAAGCATAGCTTCCATAAGGCTTGTGGGAATGCCGTCGTGTTCGCCATTGCGTAATGTGGTGCTGTCTGCCACAAAAATATGCGTTTTGCGCAAAAGCGCCGGCATATGTTCATGGGGAATGTGTCCGGCAAAGTGTACTTGCTTGCGTAGGCCCATGAAAAAGGTTTTTATGCGCAAAAAACGTATATTAGCACTATTTCCTGCAATGGTAAGCTGTAATGGTATATTCTTTTTCTTTAGAACCTTACAGGCCTGTAAAATGTATTTTAAGCCTTTATGCGCTGTCATATGCCCTGCAGCCAAAATTTGAATTTGTCCATGTCTGTTAGGAGGGGGTAAATCTAAATCTTCATTGGCAGGCCAAATTCCCGGCGTATCATACGCACAGAAAACTTTATCCTTAGGAAAATCAGGTTTAAGAGCAAGGCAAGCTTCTAAAACACGTTGCTTTGTTTTTTCTGTGTCACAGCGTACAAAGGCGGCGTGTAAAGCCTTGGTAGCAATGAAAGACAACTCTTGCATTTGCCTTGTATGCACATTGAAAGAAAAAGGTATGTTAGCAAGGCCTGCAGCCACCCATGCAGATGTGGCGGTGCTATGGGCATCAATAGCATGAATATGCTCGGTACTGTCATCACGACACCAAGGCAATATGGCATAACCTTTGGCAAAATGCCATAGGTTTCGCAGACGTTTATAGGGATGCATACGTTGTTGCAAAGGCATTTGCTTCCAGTAAGTTCGTAACACAGAAGAGCGAAGGAGTATTCGGCCCCTAATACTTAAAGTTTTCCATAAAACCCTCCAAGGGTTTTGTCTCTTGGTGGGGACGGGCAGGGTATAATCGCCGTTAACAATGGAAGAAAGCTTGGTGCGTTGTAACGAATAGATACGTGTGAGTAATTGCGCTTCATGTAAATTGAGTACACTTTGTACTTGCGCTGTGCCATAGGGGGACGGGAAGTCATCTACGAGGCATACACCATGGATACGTTTTTGTGCCGTATCTAATACAGAATCCTTGCCACTGGGCTGTGGTACAGGGTCCTTTCTGTGGCACACAAGCACCCCTTCTTCTAAGGTGTACACCGTATCACAATAATCAGCCACACTGGGGTCGTGAGTAACAATAACCATAGCAATGCCCCCTTCATGGGCAAGGCTACAGAAATTTTTCATGACGACTTTAGAGGTGCGACTATCCAATGCGCCTGTGGGCTCGTCAGCCAAAAGAATTTTTGGGCTGTTTACCATGGCACGAGCAATGGCTACCCTTTGTTGTTCTCCACCGGAAAGACGATTGCTTCTATAGCTTATGCGGTGCGAAAGGCGCACAAGTTCCAAGGCACGTACTACCCTGTCCCAACGCTCTTCGGGGGGTATTTTTTCATAAATAAGTGGAAATTCCACATTTTCAAACACGGTAGAATGGTCAAAGAGATTACTACTTTGCATAACAAAGCCCATATTACCACGTCGAAACGAAGCGGTTTCTTCACTAGTGAAGGGCAATACGTCGGTATCTAAAATCTCTAGGCTACCACTGTCCGGAGCATGTAGCATACCAAGAATGTGGAGCATAGTAGATTTTCCGCAACCGGAAGGCCCCATAATGGCTACCATTTCTCCGGGTTCCACAGAAATATTAACACCACGCAAAACAGGTGGGAAGCCGGGATAGCATTTATAGAGGTTTTCAGCACAAATAATGGGTTTCATAATAGTAATCCGTTAAAACTCCAAAAGATAAAAGCCGTTGAAAAAAAGCCAATACCTAGTTCAGACATGTATGTCACTTAAGGCGTATTCACATAAAATAAACTTTTGTGTCATATGAAGGAAGGTGGATGTACTCTACCTCACATTATTCAAAACGCAAAGCTGTTACCACATCCATGCGGCTTGCTTGTAATGCAGGATAAAGACCGCCGCCCACACCAATAACTGCAGAAAAAACAATGCTACCTAGACCACTTAAAGCTAAAAGAGGGTAGGAGATATTACTGCCAAGGGCATAGCTACCAAGTTCCACACAAGCGGTGCCTAAAAGGATGCCTAAAAAACCGCCGGCAACAGATTTACAAAGGGCTTCGGCTAAAAATTGTGAAAGAATATCTTTATCTGAGCCACCCATGGCTTTTTTTAGCCCCACTTCACGGGTACGCGCACGCACGGCAGCAAAGGTGCCATACCAAATACCAAAACCGCCCAGCATTAAAGATGCAGCAATGCCAAGCCAAAGCAGAGCTTCCACAAAGGTAAAGGTATTTTGAATGCGGCTTAATTGCTCATCTTGGGTACGGATAAGCAAATTGGGCGCATCTTGGTAGGTGTTTACAATGGCAGGTATTTTTTTAACAATAGTATCCACATCTTCCCAAGCTATGGCTCGAATGTGCAGCCTATTAATTTTTCCTCCGGCCCAGCCACGGTCACGCATGGTGGTTTCGGGAATGAAGGCTTCACGAATTTTTGTGCCAATCATAATGCCGCCCACAATACCTACTACCTTGAAGAGGTCATTATCAATGTTTAGGGTTTTTCCCAAGGCATTTTTAGAAGAACCGTATAATTTTTCTGCCAATTCCCAGCCAAGAACGCAGACTCTGCTATGATTATTCACATCAGCTTCATTAAGCAATCTGCCCGCCACAAGGTTGGCTGAGTACGTATCCCAATAGTATTGGTCTACGCCATGAAACATAATAAAGATAGATTGGTCTTCTTTTTGAATGGTAATGTCTTTTGTACCCCATAAAGCGGCACTTACCTTGGACGTTCCCGGTACTTTGCGTAATTCTTCAATAACTTCGGGGTAAAACTCTCGAGAAGGTTGTCCTACTTTGGCTCCGTCATTCATTATGACCTGAATAATATTTACCCCGCCCATAAGTACCATATCTTGACCGATATTATAGCGAATTTCACGCCCTAGCACAGCAAGGGCAATAAAAGCCGTAATACCAAGAGCAATGGAAAAAATAACTCCATAACTTTTTTGGCGTATCACTTGACGCACGCTAACGCGCAGTAAATCTTTACGAGAAATCATAGAAACCTTTTTAGTACAGCTTTTTTATGCGGCATACTTTACCACCTTTTTTTACAAAATAGCGTATGCCATGCCAATCAATATGCCACATTTTTACGGTGCTTATATAAACCTTCAAAAACATGGTGCAAGCAAGCAAAAAGCCTTTTATCCAAGCAAAGGCAGGGGCAGCATAAGGTGTGCATGTGCGCCAAGCCAAAATGCTGTAAAAAACAAAAGCAAGATGTCCGCATGCTAAAATAGCATACCATCCCCAATGGGCATTGAGAAGATTTGTTAAACCTCCTACTATAAGTAAGCACGAAATACAAATGGGCAATGTCATAAGACAGGCAAAAAATCCTAAAAGATACCATTGGGGTTTAATGCAAAATTTTAAGAATAATATTTGTCTTTGCATCCACGTTTGCCAAACAGTAAAGCTGTGATTTTGCGTGGGGGTATCAAGGATGGCTTCAGGACAGAGTTTTACCGGTAAACGCTTTTTTAGTAGTAGTGCTGCCAAGGAGCAATCATCAACCACGTTATCCTGCCAATACTGGGCAATATTATGGTATTCAAATGCTTTTTTGTCTATGGCCATGGCACCGCCCCAAGGCTGGGTGAAAATAGCTGCCGCTTGTAAAAAACGCATAAGTAAAACAGATATTTGATAGGCAAGGGTGATAAGTAAATCGTCTTTGGCAATGACCTGATGATAGCCTGTGGTAAAACCTACCTCATGGCGCACAATGGGCCCCACCAATTGGCGTATAAAATCCGGTTTTGCTGTGTGGGTGCTGTCACAAAAGGCGTAAATATCCACACGCTGTTGACAATGGGCTATGCCTTGTAGGGTGTTATAATTTTTTTGCCCGCAATGGTGTGTTGGGCCTGCCACAATACATTCTAATTGAGGAAATTCCTGACGCAACTCTAAGGCCAAAGTATGCGCCGGCTCTTCGGCTGTGGCGGTCACAATGATGGGAATAATATGTGGATAGTCTTGTGTTAAAAGAGAACGCAAAGCCTTGGGCATATGTTTATTATTTCCTGCAGCGGGAATAATCATACCCACCGTAGGCCAATGTTCTTGGTCAGCACCCATAGCTTGTGGCGAAGAGGATTTTTCTAAAAGCATAGCACGTGCGCCTCGCCAAATTCCCCAAAGGACAAGGCATTGTAAACATGCCGCAAGTAACCAAAGTATCATAATTTACCTTTTAAAATGATTATTTTAAGGATGAAGAGGGCGACAATTTTCACCCAGTACAACATTTTGCTCGCGTTTTCCCTTTAAGGGAATGCTAATGCCTTGATGTAATTTAACAATACCTTCAACGCTGTGTTCACTAGTAATTTTTCCGCTGAAAGTATGCCCGTCATTATGTCGCACATTAAAGATATTGTTTAGGTTTTTATTACCAGAGAAATGATAACTGTCCACTTGTCCGTTACGCTGGCGCAGTAATAAAACACCATGGACAGCGTCATTGGCATTTACACAAACGCCAGCCTTAAATGTTGCTGTGTAAATGGAACCGGACCAAAGTTCTCCTTGTATTTCTTTAGCATGGGCAGGAAAGGTGTGCCAAGAGAGGAGGAGGGAAAAAAGAAAAAATATATATTTATGCATGATAGGATATTGTTTTTCCGTGGCTTTTTAGTAAATTAACAAAATGCACATGCTTTGTATATCATTGACTCCCCCCATAATGCAACCTTTACAAAGGGGGTAAAAATGGCGCATACTATTGCATGGATTTTATTTGACATGTTATGTGTTTGAGGAAATATAGAATAGAAAGATATGGCACAAATTATTTTTATACTTCTTGATGGTTTATGCGCCAAAACTGTTGTAGAAAGTATGCCTTTCTTACACAAGGGGTGTATAGAAAACAAAGGGCAATACGGAACCTTTATTACAGAGAATCCACCCCTTTCTCGACCCGTGTACGCCACACTATTTACAGGGCTTTCACCACAACAAACGGGTATTGTAAGCAATGAAACGTGGCAATTCCCATTACCTTTGTTGCATAATTCCTTTTTGGCCAAGATGCATCAGGCTGGACATGTATGCGCTTTTGCCGCCTATCATTGGATGTATGAATTGTATATGGGCGAAAAATTTTTGCCAACAAAGCATAGAATGTACTTTTCTGCGCAAGAAAAAGTTATCCAGCACGGGATTTTTTATTCTGAAGATACCTATCCGGACAGTCATGTTTTTCAAGACGCTGTTTTTTTGCAACAGCAGTACTCTCCGGATTTTTTATGTATTCATACCATGAATATTGATGATACAGGACATAAACACGGTGGCCATAGTACCGCATATGCATTGGCGGCACATAAGGTAGATGCCTTACTTGCAAAGCACATCCCCTTGTGGCTTGAGCAAAAGGCAATTGTTGTGGTGACCAGCGACCACGGCATGGATGCCACAGGAAAACATACGCAGATGAGTCCACCAGTCTGTTCTGTACCTTATGCTATTTTTTTTCCTCAACATTTGCAAGATAGGCAAGGAAATATATGCATACAAAGCCATAAAGATTGGTATGCATGGCTTTGTACGCATTTTTCTTTGTAAGTTTGTTATAACGTTGCTGCTTTATCTTCGGCATTAAGGGCAGCATCTTCTTGTCCAAGGGCTCGTAAACTTTGCGCTAAAATGCGCCATGCATTGGCATACTCTGGGCGAAGCCCCACACTTTTTCTGGCAAGCATTTCAGACATGGACGGATCTTCACCGCTTTGCAAGTAAATTTCGGCCAGCATGCACAAAGCCACAGCGTCTTGTGGGTTATGCAAAAGGCTTTCGTGTAATAACTCTCTGGCTTCGGCATCTTTTTTCTGTTGCAAAGCCACACGTGCTAAGCACCTGTAAGCAAGGCTTGTATTGCTTCCAGATTCTTTGGCGTCTTCTTTGTTTTCCAAATCTTTGGCAAGGGTGTAATATTGGCGTGCCTGTTGCCATTTACCGCTTTTTTCTGTGATTTGTCCCAAACGGATATGGGCAAAATAATGACTCGCATCCACTTCAATGCATTGTTTAAAATATTTTGTAGCGGCGCGTGTTTCACCCAAGCTTTGGCAAACGGTTCCTAAATTATACAGGGTTGCAGCTAATTCTTGAGGAATATTGAGTACCGTTTGTTCAAGAACCGTGGAAGTGTAGGGTTTTTTTTGCCATAATTTCAAGGCTTCCTTGAAATGTTGACGTGCTTCACTGGGGCGATTTAAAGCAGCCATGCATACCCCAAGAGAATTCCAAGCCATGGCGTTGGCCGCATCAGCCAATATGGCTAATTTATACTCCTCTATGGCTCCAAAAACATCTCCACGACTATAGCGTTGGTCGGCACTGATATTTAAAGCCAAAGATCCCATACATCCCACATGCGGCTCAGGTAAAAGTAGGGCTAATTCAAGAGCTTTATGACAATACTCTAAAATATCTCGCTTATGGGCTTGTAAATAGGGATAGTTAGCAATGCCTATGGCTAACTCTATACCTTCTTGCTGTGCTTTTTGAGCCAAAAGGGTGTATTGTTCCTTTAAGGCTTTTGCTGTTGTTGCAGGGTGGAAGAAAATAAGACTTGTTTCGCCATAACGTCCCTTAAGGGTAGGATTGGAAAGAGCTTTCCCATCAAAGGGGATGACAGGCTGTTGCTGATTGGTATTTTCATCATACGCATTGTGTTCATAAAGGCGCATGACATGTTCGACAGCTACATTTTCTTGCTGTGCAGGGGCATGACATATTCGTATGAGGGCAAGACTAAAGGAGGTATGCTGCTCTGCTTTTTTTGTAAAATGTTGTAGAAAATCTCTGTGTGAAAGTAGCACATCTAAGGTTGCGCCTGTGTCTTGATGAGCGGCACCTTTTTCAGATGTGGTAGCTTTTGATGAAGGAACAGCGACCCCAGAAGTGCTGAGTGCGTTAGAAGTGTCAAGGATATCGGGGGTGCCAAGTGCGTCAGAAGTGCCGAGTGCGCTGGGGGCGTCAGGTGACGCATGCTGTTGTTTTTCCTCTACGTGTGCCGAGGCTTGAGGCTGTTGCGCATCGATGATTCGTATATTATCACCTTCTTCCCAAGGCCATGCGGGGTCGTAAAGGTGCAGTGCTTCCGCTACAGATTGTGCATTACGCACTTCCATAAGTACAATTTCGCCTTTACGCTGCCACGTACCCTTTTTTTGCCCCCAAATGGCAAAGTGTTGTCCTTCCTTGGCACCGGCTTGGCGACCAATATTGGTAAGTACTTGTCCATGGGGCAACACATCTTGGATGATGCCACCTTGGGCCAAAACACGGGCATAAGCAAGGTAACGGTTATGAGCAAGGTTACGTTCATTTTTGGGCAGATAACGACTTCTTTCAAAAGCCATGTGGGCGGCATGTCGTGCTTTTTGTAAAACATAATGGCTTTGCTCTGCCATACCTAAGGCTAGGCGTGTGGTTTCCATATCTTGAGGGTAGAGGGCAAAACCCGCCACAGAATGTAAGCGTATGGTGCGTTTTGAAGCGGTATGAGTAAGGGTTACAGCATCAACTCGGGCCATAACTTCTTCGGTGAAGGTGCTACAAGAAGTACGAGAAGCTGTGGGAAGCAATAAGGTGCACTCGTTTTCTCCGCTGCGGGCCGCAAGGACTTCTTGTGGTAAATTTTCTTGTAGGGCTTTAGCCCATGCTGAGAGGGCTTCGTGGGCAAAGGTGTAGCCAAATTCTGTGGCTAAAGAATCTAAAGCAGGGCAGCGTAATACGATAAGGCCCATGCAAGCTTTATGTAAGGGAACTTGCTGTTCTGTTGCCATATCGTCATTGCCATAGGCATTACTATAGTTGCGTACCATATCAGCATTCTGTTGCATTTGTTCAAGTAAACGTGGCATGCGGGCAAGACCGGTAAGTTCATCAATGCGGCTTTGCTTTATGCATAAGAGATGTTGCATGCATAAGGTGCTTAATGCTTCAAGGGAAGGAAGAAGACGCCTTACTGTGCGTCCATCAACCCCTCGTGCCATAAAGACACCAAGCGGTACCCCATCATGCCATAGAGGAAGTAAGAGGGAACGCTCACGAGAAATCCATTGTGGTTCTTGTGGACATGCTTGCTGTGTGGGAAAATATAAACTATAGCTGGAGAAAGGTAGTAAACCACGCAAGGCTTGGGCTAAGTGGTTTTCCAGCTCCATAAGGTCGGCACGGTGTAATTGAACAGTATAAAGATTTTTCATACAGCCAACGTAACGTAGTTTTTAAAAAAAGTCTAGAAAATGTCTACATATCCTTGCCTACGGCAAAAAAATTTTCCGAAGGAAATATAAACATTTTCTAGATAACATGTTGATATTTACGTAGAAAGACTACGCCTTGGGGCGTGTGAGCACATAGTCAATATTTTCGTGAAGCTTACTGATGACTTCTTGCTTATGCACATTGGGAAAAAGCACAATGGTTCCCGAATGTACATAGTGAGCAGGAAAGTAATTTAGAGTAAGTGCATAAACATCTTGAATATCTTTCGGACTAAGTTTTACTTCTCCTTGGTCTAAGATTTTTTTAAGCTCGTGACGCACGGTATATTCATTTCGGTTATAAATGGCATCAAAATCAGTACCTTCAACATCATAACGTGAGCTCGTTTTAATCATGGAAAAACTCCTTCCCTAAAGACATGTTTTGTAGTAATGTGCTTTGGAGATATTAGCTAAAAAGATTTTGAAAAGAAAGTTTTTTTTTATAAATCTTTTATGGCTGTGTTGAGCTTGATTTAGCGGAAAAGAGAAAAATTTTTTGAAGCTAAGAATTCACTTGGCAAGGGTTGGACTTTGTGCTAAAAGTAACAAAGTAGGAACGTCGCAAGGGCGATATTCTGTTTTTGTTTATAATTTCAATAAAACACGTTTTTAAGGAGTTTTTCATGGCTGCACTTGTTATAGGACATATGAATCCCGATACCGATAGTATTGTTTCTGCCATTGCCGTTGCAGATTTGTACACCAAACGTGGTACAGAAGCCAAAGCTGTAGCTCAAGGCGCCCCTACCCCTGAAACCGAATTTGTTTTGAAAAAATTTGGTGTGGCTGCCCCAGCCGTGGTGGAAGATGTTGCAGGACAAAAGCTTGTTCTTGTTGACTTTTCCGACATTGCTCAAGCTCCTAAGGGCATTGATAGTGCAGAAATTCTCGGTATTGTTGATCACCATAAATTAGGCGATGTAACCACTTCTAATCCTTTAGAAATTTGGACATGGCCTGTGGGATGTACCGGCACCGTTATTAAATCTATGTACGATTTTTATGGTGTGGAACTTCCTAAGAATATTGCTGGTTGCTTACTATGTGCCATTTTATCTGATACTGTTATGTTTAAATCTCCTACATGTACTGATGCTGATAAAAAAGCCGTAGAAGCCCTTGCAGCCCTTTGTGGTGTGAGTGACGTGATGGCTCTTGGCATGGAAATGTTTACTGTAAAGAGTGCCGTTGATGGTGCTTCCATGAAAGATCTTGTATTCCGTGATTACAAAGATTTTGATATGAATGGTAATAAAGTAGGCATTGGTCAGCTTGAAGTAGTTGATTTAAGCATTCTTGATAAAGTAAAAGATGGTCTTTATGAAGAAATTACTAAGGTGAAGGGCGAAGGCCGTCACTCTGTATTCTTGCTTTTGACAGACATCATGAAAGAAGGCTCTGAAATGTTGGTTGTTTCCGATGATTGCTCTGTGGTAGAAAAAGCTTTTGGTGTAAAATGCGGCGATAAGTCCGTATGGCTTGACGGCGTAATGAGCCGTAAAAAGCAAGTTGTGCCTAATTTTGAAAAAGCTTTCAAATAGGTCTTTTAAGTAAAGTAATTATGGAGGGCGGACTTTGGTTCGTCCTCTTTTTTTTGGGAAATCGACTGTTACAAGGGTTTGATAGCGTTTTCTCAAAATAAGGTATTGGCGTAATTGGTTTTTTTGAAGGGGAGAGTCTGAGAGGGGGAACTTTTTTTCCCTAAAAAAAGTTCCCCCTCTCAGAAAAAAGCATTACATAACAGTTTCTTAAAAAATTAACGCAAGCCTTGCTTGGCAAATTTGGATACCACGCCAATATTGGAGGCATCTACAATGCCGCCGCCTGTATCAATGGTAAAGCCTGTAAAGCCGTATTTTTTGCTTAATACCGTTTGCACTACACTAAAATAGCCCATGATGTAGGGCTGTGCTTCGGAAACTACTTGCACATAGCCATCTTCAATGGCTTTGGCAGTAGCAGGGGAGAGGGAGAAACCGGCCACATATACGGCTTTTGGTTTGATGCTGGCGTTTTTGAGATGCTGGCCCATCTGCGCTGTCAGAGAACCGTGGTCAATGATCATAACCTTGGTATCGGGATGACGGCCCATTTGTCCTGCCACTACTGGGGCACCAAGGATAGGGTCTTTATCAATTTCTGGGGTAATTTCTTGATAGTTTACCACAACACCGGCCTTTTCCAACACTTCAATAATGCCTTCAGCACGGCGTCCTCGTTCGGGAATACGCTTTAACCCCCAAACAAAGGCACGGTCGCCTTTTTTAAGTGCTGTACGCTTGAGCACTTCTTGGGCTAGTGCTACGCCTTGGCTGTAATTGTCTGTACCTACAAAACCGAAGCCTTGGGTGCGGTGTTTACCGGCAGTAGCGGGGAGGGCAGTATCAATGGCCGTTACCACAATGCCTTTATCGGTGGCATTTTTTACCAAGGGCCCAAAAGCCGCATCGCCGGGGTGCCCCATGACTACAATGCCATCGGGGCTGGCTGCCACAGCTTGGCGAAAATTGGTGAGCATGGTTTCAGGGTTCCAGTCAGAATAAAGCAAGCGTAGGTCGCAGCCTAAATCAGCGGCGGCAGCCTTGGCACCATTTTGTACTATGATGCCGTAGCCATCGCCCACAGAACCGCCTGTGTCAAACCAAATGGTCATGCCTTCACCACTTTTGGCAAAGGCAGGGGCGCAAAAAAGCACCAAGGATAAAATACATGATAGAATACCGCTTTTCATAAATACTCCTTTATTTGTGAATAGTACAAGAGCACCATGATATTCATTCTATTAAAAGGCAGCTATATACAAAATCTACACGCTAGCTAAGCTAGGGGAGAAAAGTATATGCCTATTCGCAAAAAAAGGTAGGGGATAAAGCGGGCTTTTAGATTGATTGCTGATACGAAGCATCCGCCATCCACAATACACTTTGACGCAATCCATGCGCCATTGTAGCAGCGAATCAAATAAAATGAAGTAACATCGTACCAACCTCTTTGAACAAATGTTGTTTTGTTTAAAACGCTAACACGCTAGCTTATTCATTTTTTTTTGGCAAGACTTTTTTTGTAAGACTTATTTAACAGGTGTATTTTGCCTTTTATGTAAATGTTTGGTATTTTATGCACATGAAAGTATATTACTCTTCTATTAAACCTTGGGAAAATACGACGCAATACCTTTGTGGTTTGGCAAAAGTCAGCGCAGAACGACAAAGAAAAGTAGCTAGATATAAACAGCCTGCAGATAAAATACGTTGTTTGCTAGCAGGTTTGTTATTGCGCCATGTCTTGGGGGATGTAGTCTTACAAGATGCTATACTTACAGAACATGGGAAACCATCTTTTCTTGATTGCGTGCCTTTTTCTTTGTCACATTCAGGCGATTATGTGGCACTGGCAGTGGCACAGTGTCAAGGCCATGTGCTGGGGGTAGATGTGGAAAAGGTAAAGAGGTTTTTGCCAGGCGTTGCAGAGAAATGTTTTACTGTGCAAGAACAAACGTGGTTACAAAGCCAACCACAAGGTTTTCAACAACAAGCTTTCTGTACACTTTGGACGGGCAAAGAAAGTGTGCTTAAGGCTACAGGTTTAGGTTTTGCACTACAACCCGCATCATTTTCGCTTATAGATGCCAAGGGACAGCGGCTTGCCGCATGTGCCGTTAACGACGATACGTGGCATATGTACTGGCGAGAATTACCGGAATACATGCTGTGTGTGGCCAGTAACAAAGCCATAACACCTGATTATGTTGCGCTTTATAAAGAAGATTTGCTAGCAGACTGTTAGATGGTATCGACGCAAAAAAGCATCTTGTGTTGGCACTATTTAGAGACCTCTGCGCAATTCATTGCGTAGGGTCTCATGGAGCGTTGACGA
>CAYJDE010000053.1:0-12480 GCA_964368805.1 uncultured Desulfovibrionaceae bacterium | reverse complement strand
TAATTAACACAATACCCACGTACGAAAGGATATTGCAAACCCCACTATATTTAATCCGCGTGGCTCTAAAAAAACGCGCATTTTGGAGAGGATGGGGGGAAGGAGAACACTTTTGGGCGCTAGCAAAAGTGTTCCCCTTCCCCCACAAAAAATGTATACCCGATTTCTACCCATTCTCAGAAGGCGGCGGTACATAGTCTGGTGCCATATCTACAAAAGCCGTATAGCGTGAAATATACATAAGCTCTGCTACACCTACGGGGCCGTTACGCTGCTTACCGATGATGATTTCTGCCACACCTTGAGGAGGTCTTTCGGAGGGTTTAGTAAATTTATACACATCATCACGATAAACAAACATAATGACGTCGGCATCTTGCTCAATGGCACCCGATTCACGTAAATCCGAGAGCATGGGACGTTTATCGGCCCGTTCTTCCACTTTACGGTTTAACTGAGACAGAGCCACCACAGGAATATTCATTTCTTTGGCTAATGCCTTCAAAGAGCGTGAAATTTCAGATATTTCCAATTCGCGCGAATCAATACGCCTTCCTGCTCGCATCAACTGCAAGTAGTCTACAATGACCATTCCTACGCCTTTTTCACTCATGAGGCGACGGGTTCTTGCCCGTAGTTCCAAGGTGCTGATGGATGGTGTATCATCAATATAAATAGGCGCTTGACCTATGGCATCGGCGGCAGCGAAAAGATGGGCCCAGTCCTCATCGGTGAGGCGACTTGGCTGACGCAAAAGAGAAACGTCTACCTTGGCGTGTACGGCTAAAATACGCTGTAAAAGCTGCTCTTTGCTCATTTCTAAAGAATATACAGCCACGGGCACATTTTTAGCGATGGCCGCATTAAGAGCAAGGCACATGGCAAAGGCGGTTTTTCCCATGGAAGGGCGTGCCGCTAGAATAATTAAATCCGAAGGCTGTAACCCTGCCGTCATTTTATCTAAGCGGCTAAAACCTGTGGTGACGCCAGTAACTTGCTCATTGGAACCGGCAAGATCGGAAAGTTTTTGGAATACCTTGTCGATGAGTTCTTTTGTGGAAGAAAATTCTTTATTAGCTGAACGTTGGGCAATGGAAAACACCGACTGCTGCGAAGCGTCCAACAATTCTTTTACATCTTGAGTGCTGTCATAACAATTGCCAATGATGCCGGAGCACGTTTCAATGAGCCGACGTTGTAAAGATTTATCCCGTACAATATGGGCATAGTGTGGGGCATTGGCTCCTGCTACTACGGCTTGGGCTAAGTCTCCTAAATAGATGACACCACCCACTTCTTCCAAATAATTATGATTTTTTAAATATTCCGCCACGGTGACCAAGTCAATGGGCTTAGATGCATGGTAGAGCGCCATCATAGCTTCATAAATTCTTTGATGGGCCGGCATGTAAAAATCATCTTTTTCCAAGGTGTCCACAATGACATTAAGAGTATTTTGTGATGCAAAAATACCGGCAAGCACCGCCTGTTCAGCTTCTACTGAATGAGGAGGCACATGCTTGAGCAACAAGTCTTGCGCTTGCTCCGGATTTTTGGGAATAAATTTTTTGCGGGTATGGTCGGGAAAATCATTCATGGGAGGTCCTCAAAGAAGTATGTTTAGCCGTAAAAGTTTTTTTGTCAATATAAGAGTCCTCAACTGATGACAAAAAAACCGCCCTTAAAAATTTTCAAGGGCGGTCCATATTAATAAAAGTAAAGCTAGTGTAACGTTACTTTTGTATCATTTTGCTTATTCAGCGGCAGCTTCTTCTGCAGGAGCTTCTGCTTCGGTAGCTTCAGCAGCCTGTGCAGGAGCTACGTCGTCTTCAGCATAAACACGTTGTTCGCTTTGTACTTTTACGATGATGTTAGCAATAACACCGGCAAAAAGACGTACACGCACTTCATGTTCGCCAAGGGTGCGAATGGGGGCGTCAAGCAAAATACGACGACGGTCTACATCTACGCCAAGTTCAACCAAGGTTTCTTGGATGAGGGTAGTGGTTACAGAACCGTACAATTTATCATTTTCACCCACACGCATCTTGATAATAATATCAAGTTTTTCCAATTTATCCAAAATGCTTTGGGCATCGGAACGCATGGAAGCCATTTTGGCCTCAAGCTTTTTACGCTCAAGTTCAAAAGCTTTTAAATTACCTGGGCTTGCCACCATGGCCAAACCTTGGGGCAACAAGTAGTTACGACCATAGCCGGCCTTAACAGAAACAACATCGCCCACAGTACCTAAATTTTCTACATCAGCACGGAGAATGATTTTCATATCTGACACTCCCCTATATCATGCTTTTTTTCTTAACATTGCTGTCATGGGTAGCGGTGTAGATGAGCAGAGCCATCTGACGAGCACGCTTAATTTCTGTGGTCAGCAAACGTTGGTGATGGGCGCAAGTGCCAGTAATGCGACGAGCAATAATTTTACCGCGTTCGGTGATGAAATCACGCAAAATGTCGGCACGCTTGTAGTTTAATGGTAACTCTTTATCTGCGCAAAAGCGGCAAAATTTACGACGTGGAGCAAATTTCTTTTTAAAAGCCATTATGCTACCTCCTCAGCCACTTCATCGGCCAATTTTACGGTGACAAATTTGTAAATGCCATCGGTAATACGGATATTACGCTCAAGTTCGGCAATGGCAGGGGCAGGGGCGGCAAATTCTAAACGTACATAGTGGCCGCGCATGTGCTTTTGAACAGGGTAAGCAAGATCGCGCATACCCCAAGCATCAACCAAAAGCATCTTGCCTTGTTCACGCTCTAAAATAGCGGTCAAGCCAGAGATGATGGTCTCACGATTTTCTGCAGCAAGCTCAGGAGAGAGCAAGAGCAAGGTTTCGTATTTTCTCATTTTTACACTCCTTTCGGACAAATTGGCCCGCCATGTAACAATATGACGAGCAAGGGAAGGAGTGACTTACGCTATCTTAATAGATTTTGTCAAGAAAAATAATTACGTCGTAAAATGTAAGCCATAAAGGAGTGGAAGGAAAGGATGAGAAGAAAAGGAGGAAGCCTGG
The DNA here is from genome assembly GCA_964368805.1 of uncultured Desulfovibrionaceae bacterium. Taxonomy (GTDB): domain Bacteria; phylum Desulfobacterota; class Desulfovibrionia; order Desulfovibrionales; family Desulfovibrionaceae; genus CAYJAD01. The sequence continues at coordinate 9,439 of CAYJDE010000053.1, read as the reverse complement.
TAACAATATACAGTATAGTAACTCATGCGAGGTTTAGAAAAGCCATCCCATGAGTTACACCGAATATATTGCCGTCTGAACGAACACTTAGGCAGCCATTTAGGCGGCCATCTGGGCAATCATCTAGACAGGTAGCTATGAGGCAAGCAGTCATCTATCATTTATCATCTTTCATTTACTATCTATCAGGCAAACGTTGCCTACATGCCATTTGGAAAAGAATCCCAAAGACATTAATACCTGTTGCAGGCAAGCATTCTTATGTTACGTACAACAGGGGAAAATGCTATACAACAAATAATGCACTCTCTTCACGGGCAAGCCCTTGAGCAATGGCTCTATCATCCATTTGATAGGTGCCACTTTGTACTTGAGCACGCAATTGCGCCACTTTTTCAGTACGGGCGGGGTCGGCGGTCCCTTCTTGCATGGCTACACGATTAGCTTCGGCAAGAAGTTTTGCATCGCTAGAAAAGTGTACGCTGTCTCCCTTGGGGGACTCAGGCGGCAAATTTGACCTAGTAACTTGTTCTGCCTTTTCCAAAGTAGCTTGTGCATTTTGGGCTGTACCATCGGTACTTTGCTGGTATATGTACATGGGGTTTGTTTGCGATGAAATTTGCATAACTGCTCCAAGTTATATCATAATTATAAAGTCAACATACGTAATCTTCTGTGCGCCAAGAAAAAACTCTTCATAGTCGTGAGCATGCTCTTGCCGCATGATGTCTGATTATCTTATTGATAGTGTGTTAATGCCATATAAGCAATTTTTATACCACTATACAGTACTATTTTCCACAGTCTTCAAGACAATTTCCCACAACTTGTATAAAGCGTCTCTATTTTCTTTATCCCCAAAAGGTATGGGTTTTCCATGGCCTTCTTCGGGCACATGCAAAAGACGCAAATGTTCTTCCGACAGAGGGCCGGGAGTGGGGTATTGCAATAAAATTTGTGTTCCCAGCGCTCTTCCAAGCTGCTGCACAATATCTTCAACCATAGGGTTTTCGGAACCGGTGGAAAGCATAGATTCATACAATTCACGCGCCACTTGCCGCACCACTTTTTTGCGATGTTCTTGAGGCGTAGGAATTTGTGGAGCTGCATCTTCCGCTTCTGCTTCCAACAACTGAGTACGACGATGACGTGCTAGACGTCTCGCCGTAAGTAATTGCAACTCATAATGTTGCAACATCAATCGTGTTTGCAAGTTTCGATGTGGCACCATAGCTTTTCCCTCATTTATTACCATCGTCAAAAATTATAAAGTCTTTAGGGAGTAGCTTTTTTTTATCTTATACTTTTTCATGGGAAGGCTGATTACTAGGCTTTTTACACTCTCGTCGTGCTTGATTTCTACTATATGTCCTATTAATTATTTTTTGCAGCTAACTTTGAGGTCTTTGCGCAACCTTACTATATGGGAGTCATCATGGAGCGTAGGCTGTTATTAATGCGACCGATTGCTAGGCAAAAAAATTTGCGGCCTACACAGTGCAGGCCGCAATGCTTAAGAGGAGGCTTTAAGCAAAAGGAAGGAAGGTGCTTTTTATATAGCAATTTTTGTGCCATATTTTGTCAAAAATATAACAGTCCACAATATACTTTATTTATAGACAAAATACTCTACTGTCCTTTTTTCAGCACAACATTTCAGTAAAAAAATTTTTACCGTTTTTTCCTTCTTATGGATATACGGGGGTTTGTTGCAGGAAAAATTTTACTGTTTGAGCTTAACGAAAAATCTATCAAATCAGCTCTTCCTTAAGAAAATTCATTTATAGGATAGTTATAAAGACATACTTAGGACATTTGAAATCCCAAATGGAAAAGGTAAAAACCCATAACTAAAAGAGCCAAAGCCAAAAGCTGCGTTAGTACCTTACTAAGGGCGGTATACTTTTCACTACGTGAAAGCTTTTGCACAAAACCCACCGAGGTGCCAGCCACAACAGCTAAAATACCATGCCCCAAAGAGTAAAACAAAAATAACACCACGCCAAAGGCCAATTGCCCTTTACCCGCAACAATGGCAATGAGCGCAATAAGCACCGGCGTTGCGCAAGGCGAAGAAAAAATCCCCCCTAAAATGCCGGCGAGCAAAGCCCCCACATAGCCTTTTTTTGTGCCCTTGCTTAAAAGATGGCTTGAAGGTATAAATTGATAAATACCAAGCATTTGTAAAACCATTAGCAGCATAAGTGTCCCCAAAGCAAAATACCACCAGCTGGCTGTGGTGCCTATAAGTTCGCCGGCTAGAGAGGCGGCAATGCCAAATATGGTAAAGGTAACAGCACTACCAAGAGCAAAGACCACAGACAACAAAAAAGCCCTTTGCGTATTGCGTTCTTGCGGTATGCTAGCATCTGTACTGCCTTGCGTGCCCCCCACATAGCCCACCACCAAGGGGACGCTGGATAAAGAGCAAGGCGTAAAAGACGTAAGCACGCCAGCCACAAAGGCTGCCAAAGGTGCCAGCCAAGTGGACTGTTGTAGTATTTGTGAAAGTTGAGTGAGGAGTGCATCCATACTATACACCCAATTCTTTTAAAATATGACGCATTTGCTCTTCGTTAAGAGCACCTTGGTGTACGGTAAAAAGATGCTTTTGGCTTTCTTTATCGGCATACATGGTGAATTTCATACCCTTTGCATCTTTGGGCACATAAGGTGAGCCGTCGGCATGGAAAATAAGCTGCGTGGGAATAACTTGCACCGGAAACCCTTCTGCCCCTTGCGGATTTTTCCACACGTCCACAAATTTTATGAGAGCTTTATTTTGCATTTCCCCATTGAGTTTTACCAAAACCACAGCCATTTCCTTGCAAGGTATGCATGAATCTGCGCCGAAATCTATAATCATGGGTACGTTTAATTTTTTTAACGCCTCAAGATCAATATGCGTGGCAGCTAAGGCATATTGATTATTATGTGAAGCCATGAGCATTTGCTCTGCACTTTCTTTTTCTTCTTGCATATACCATAAAGCAAAAACACCCAGTGCCATGCACAGTGGTACAAGAAATTTTAACCATTTGTTTGACATGTTATCCTCTTTATTTATAAATTTTATATTTATGCCACATGTGACATATCTTGCGTCGTTGCATTTTCCGTTGACGATATGTCCATTTGTGTTATTTCCTGTAAAAGGCTCTTGGCCAAAGCGCACCCTTGCGCATTGATTTTATAATGTATCCATTTCCCCACAGGCCTACTTACCACCAGTTGCGATTGGCACAATATCTTCATATGATATGACAAGGATGACTGACCGATGTTTAATTGTTCTGAAAGGTTGCACGCGCACTTTTCTCCGCAGCGTAACAATTCAAGAATAGCAATGCGGTTTTCGTCGCATAAAGCTTTAAAGACTTTGGCTTTTTCTTTATGGTCCATATTTTCCCTCACATAAAAAATATTTTATATAACTATATTTCACATCAAAAAATGTCAATGTGAAATATACAGCAAAAAATTATGGACTCTGTGTCCTGTGCAGGGGTATCAAATCTTTGACACAAAAAAACCTTTCCCTTTTACCTATTTTTTCTTAAAATGCTCAAACAAATTTACTCTTATAGGAAGTACTATGAACCTTTGTCCTTGCGGATCTCAACAAGACTATGACAATTGCTGCAAACGTTATCATGATGGGCAAAAAGTGCCCTCAGCTGAAGCTCTGGTACGAGCACGCTATGCAGCTTTTGCTTTACACAACTTTCCTTTTATTATTGATACTACCCATCCCATGTATCGTGATGAAATTGATGATAGCAATATTGCAGAAAATATGGCCGGCATCATCTGGCATCAACTACATATCAAAGAATGTGGTCAAGAGCCTGCTAAAGATGGACAGGGGGTTTTTGATACGGTAACTTTTTCTGCTGTCTACGAAATAGATAATAATATTTACAATTTATCTGAGAAAAGTTACTTTCGAGAAGAAGAGGGAACACTGTATTATTTAGAGGGCATTTCTCATCGGCCAGAAGGCTATAAACGCCCTGAGCCTAAGATAGGGCGCAATGACCCTTGCCCTTGTGGGAGTGGCAAAAAATATAAAAAATGTTGCGCTGCCTTGGCCTAAGCGCTGGGATACATATATGGCAAGGCCACAGATTTTTCGTCAAATACGACGTTTTTGTTTAGATTGTCAGGGTAATGCCTCTGCTGCGGTAAAAAATTGTTCTGATGAACAGTGCGCTCTTTGGTCTTTGCGCTGTCAAGAAAACACTTTGGACAAAAAAACAGCGCAAGAAAGTCCTACCCTACCTTTATTGGAAAAGCCGTCAGAAAAAAATCAAGAAGACAGGAAGGCTTTACGCACTATTCGCCAGCACTGCCTTGCTTGTGCCGGCCACAGAACAGATGTACGTATGTGCACAGCCAAGGAAGAATGTGCGCTGTGGTCGCTACGTTTTGGGGTCTACCCTGCCACATATAAGCGCGTGCGGGAACGGTTGGCTCAAGGGAGACAGCGCAGCCTTTTCGATTAAAATATAACTTTTCGTTGTTCTACCTTTTTTCGGTAAAGCGTATGGAAAAACAATAAATACTATAAAAGTCATACCTGAGGAAAGTATCATGTCACAAAAACACAGCTTACAATGGTCTCATGCTTTTATTGATCGCGTGCAAAAAGAAGATTTAATCCATGGTGAAAAAGCCGTGGCCCTTGGCGCACGTTTGGCTGAAGAACTAGCCACGTTGCCTTTTTTAACCATGACATACCGTGAAGAGTTAGAGCAGGATATGGCTAAAGTTTTGCCCCATTGCCAAAAGTTTGAACATATGCTGGTGCTGGGCATTGGAGGTTCTGCTCTGGGGGCCCGTGCCCTACAAAAAGCCTTCTTACCAGAACAAGACGGCCCCGCACACAATGGCCCATGGCTATGGATTGCCGATAATGTGTGCCCTTCCACTTTTAGTGCTTGGCTTGATAAGTTGCCGCCAGAAAAAACGGTAGTGGTTTGCATCAGTAAATCCGGCGGTACCATTGAAACCCTTTCGCAATACTTTCTTTGTTGCTCTTGGTTAAAAACGCATTTGGGTCAAACATGGGCCCAGCAAATGGTGGTTATCACCGATAAGAACAAAGGCTTTTTGCGTGAACAAGTCAATGAACACGGCTTTGCATCGCTTACGGTTCCGGACAATTTAGGTGGCAGATACTCAGCCCTTTCTGCTGTGGGCATGTTACCGGCAGCCTTTATGGGACTTGATTGGAAAGGACTTTTAGATGGCGCCGCCTCTGTGGCTGCACCTCTTGTAAAAGATCCGCACAGTCTTGGCCAACATCCGGCCTATGCCTTGGCTGGCTGGGCCCATGCTTTGGAACAAAAAGACTATAATGAAATTATTTTCTTTTCCTATATTCCGCAATGGGCCACCTTTGGGCCATGGTTTGCGCAATTATGGGCAGAAAGTTTAGGCAAAGAAGGCAAAGGCACCATGCCACTGGCGGCGGTGGGAGCCACCGATCAGCATTCAGTAAACCAAATGTTCCTTGACGGGCCACGCAATAAAGCCTGCCTTTTTTTAAGTACAGATAGTTTACCTCAAGGGCTACAATTTACAGATGCTTTACCCCCTGCGTGGCAATGGCTTCAAAATAAATATTTTGGAGAGCTTTTACAAGCGGAAGCTCTGGGCACAGGCATGGCTTTGAGTCAGCATAAAGTCCCCTTGGTGCAAGTACGCATGGGCAATACTGATACCCACGCCGCCGGTGCTTTGATGCTTTTATTGGAAGCTGCCACTGTGTTTACCGGTTGGCTTATGGATATTAACCCCCTCGACCAGCCTGCTGTGGAATTGGGTAAGCGTTTGGCCAATGCTCGTTTAGGTGCGCCCAACTTACCGCAAGAAAATGACGATTTAACAAAATATTTGGCTATACCAGACGTGACACAAGCATTTTAACAAGCCGTTAAAAAAGTACAACGTAGCTTCGTCAGATTTGTTTTTTTGTTACGGCATGGCTTATTAGAATCCTATGCCGTAACAAAAAAACTTTGCCGTTCTCGTATTTGCACTTTTTGAACAGCCTGCCGAAAAACGATTAATACCTCTGCACACGCTATTTGACATTTCGAACGAATTTTCAAATTTTATACACAAAGATATATTTGAAAACAATTGTGCAGAGGTCTCCATATAGAAGTTCCAATGGAATTGCTATAGCGTTTGTAAAAGTAGACTTTTTCAACGGACTGTTACTAATTATTTTGTGAGAAAAGAAAGCCTTTTTCCTAGCGCTCAAAAGGGCTTTTCTTCCCTCACAGTCTCATCCTTTTCCAAAATGCGCTTATTATACATCTGCCTATGACACAAAACTCCTCAGTCAGTAAACAAGAAGCAAAAGATTTACCCCTTTCCTATGCTCGACGCTTGTCGTGGTTTTCTTTTATTCTTATTCTTACCTTTACCTTGGTGCTTTCCATATTCATTGCCAATTCGGCTCGGGATAATTTACTTACCAAACACGAAGAATTTGCCGATTTATTGGCAAAAAACTTAAATCACCAAATTTATCAGCGTTTCACTGTACCAACGGTCATAGCCTACGGGCGCATTGCCTTAAAGCAGCCCATTCAATACGAAAGGCTGGATAAGGTGGTGCGTTCTGTCATGCACGGGCTTAAAATCGAGCGTTTTCGCATTTATGATTTTGGGCGTGTCGTGGCCTATTCCACCGATAATGAAGATTTAGGACGTACGGGCTTAGCCCCTATGGCTGTCAATGAAGCCCTTAATGGGAAAACCAGCAAAGCAGAACTTGTAACTGCTTTTCCCATGTGGCAAGCCCCTTTCCGCTTGCCGTTGGAATCTGGTTCCTTTATTTTGCGCACGGTATATCCACTTACAGGACAGACCCGCTCTAAAGACGGTGTGGTGACCAATCATATTATGGGTGTCTTAGAACTAAGCCAAGATATAACCGATGACTATACGTCCGTTTTAGCCTTTCAGGGCCTTATTGTAGCCACCTGTTTACTTTCTTCGGTGGTGCTGTTTATCTTTCTCATCGTTATCATTCGACGTACGGAAAAACTCTTAGCTTTTCGTGTGGCGAGAAATAAAGCTTTGGAAAGTGAATTGCACAGTAAGGAAAAATTAGCCAGTATGGGACGTGTTATTGCCAGCATAGCCCATGAATTGCGCAACCCTTTGGGCATTATTCGTTCAAGCTCTGAGTTTCTACTCAAAAGGCAAAAAGAAAAAGATAATGATACGGCTTCCCAAAAAATTCTTACGGCCATTTATGATGAATCTCGTAGGCTTAGCCAAACCATCAACGATTTTTTAGATTATGCCCGCCCAAGACAATTACAAGAAATTCCAGTAGATATTGCAAAAGTTCTTGCTGAAGTCATGGCATTTTTAGAAGGGGAATTTGGACGTTGCCAAGTCAGTGTAGAACAAGAATTAGAACAAGAACTTTTTGTTGTTGGCGATAAAGATTTATTGTATCGTGCTTTTTATAATATCTTAGTCAATGCACAACAAGCCATGGATGGCCCCGGCATTATCTCCATTGTGGGAAAAAAAGAAGGCACACATATTTTTCTCACTTTTATAGATTCCGGACCGGGTTTTCCCGCAGACAATATTGAAAATATGTTTGATCCCTTTTTTACCACCAAGGATAATGGCACAGGCCTTGGCCTACCCATTGTAAAAAGTATCATCACAAGCCACCATGGCGACATTACGCTAAGTAATACTACCGAAGGACATGCCCAAGTGCATATTGATTTTAGCATGCCCACATCCACTCCCACTACTGGGAAATAAACATTGACTTTCTCACAACGCCATAAAGGATACGAGAAATACTACGAGAAACACCATGAATGACAAAGCACATATCCTTATAATAGACGATGAAAAAAATTACTTGCTCATTCTTGAGACCATGCTGCTTGATACTGGCTACAACGTTACTGCCCTTAACGACCCCGAAACAGCCCTTACTTTTTTAGAAGAATCTGAAGTAGATGTGGTTATCACCGACATGAAAATGCCCCGCCTTACAGGGCGAGATGTATTAGAACGTGTCAAAAAAAGTTGGCCGCATATTCCTGTGCTTATTATGACTGCCTTTGGTAGCATTGAAAGTGCTGTGGAAATTATGAAATACGGGGCCTTTGATTATATTACCAAACCTTTTGCCAATGATGAGTTACTGCTTTCATTGCATAATGCTGTAGAACTTTCCACAGCACACAGGCAATATAAACTCTTGCAAGAAGCCATGGAAATTCGCTATGGCACCCATCAAATTATTGGGCGTAGCCGAGGGATCCGTGATGTATTTACCATGATTGACCGTGCCGCCCCCAGTAAATCTACCGTACTCATCACCGGAGAATCAGGCACAGGTAAAGAGTTGGTGGCCAGAGCCATTCACGTTACCTCACCACGTAAAGAAGGCCCTTTCATTTCTGTAAACTGCATGGCCCTTAATCCGGGAGTTTTGGAAAGCGAACTTTTTGGCCACGAAAAAGGCTCTTTTACTGGTGCTGTGGCCATGCGCCGAGGCCGCTTTGAACAGGCCAATGGCGGTACCCTTTTTCTTGACGAAATAGCCGAGCTTACACCTGATTTACAAGTGAAACTCTTACGAGTCTTGCAAGATAAAAAATTTGAACGTGTGGGCGGTGATGAACAAATTGAAGTGGATATTCGTGTGGTGGCTGCCACCAATAAAAGCTTACAACAGTTAGTAGAAAAAGGACAATTTAGAGATGACCTTTTCTACAGGCTTAATGTGGTAGAAATACATTTACCACCTTTGCGTGAACGCCGTGAGGATATTCCCCTTTTGGTAGCCCATTTTGCTGCGGCCTTTGCTGCAGAAAATGAGTTGAATCCAAAAGTCTTTAATTCCGGAGCCCTTAACTATTTAGTGGCCTATGAATGGCCAGGAAATATTCGCCAACTGCAAAATATTGTGGAACGTTGTACCGTTTTGGTGCAAGCAGAAAATATTGATGTGGAAAATCTTCCTCCGGAAATTCGTGATGAAGAAGCCCAATATAAAAGCGCAGTAGATTTATTGCCTGTACAACTAGACCTTGGCGATACCTTAGAAAAAATTGAAGCGGCGCTTATTCGTCGTGCCTTGGTGCGCACGGAATTTGTGCAAGTAAAAGCCGCTGAACTGTTAGGTATTTCTAAAAGCTTGCTGCAGTATAAATTGAAGAAATACAGCATTGCCGGCCATTAAAGCTACTGTTAGTTCACTTTTTTGAGAAACGTAGCATTCATTTTTTGAGAGGGGAAACTTTTTTTAGGAAAAAAAAGTTTCCCCTCTCAAACTCTCCCCTTCAAAAAAACCCATTGTGTCTACATCTTATTTGACGACACTATCTACGCAATTTACTAATTAAAGCGTTTTGAGACCTCTGCGCAATTCATTGCGTAA
>CAYJDE010000052.1:0-13224 GCA_964368805.1 uncultured Desulfovibrionaceae bacterium | reverse complement strand
TTTGAAAATAATTGTGCAGAGGTCTCCTTTTAGAAAGAAGAATTCATCAGCGTTACCTATAAAAGATGTTTTTATTTGGTACCAAAAATTCTGTCACCGGCGTCGCCTAAACCAGGGATAATATATCCATCATCATTAAGTTTTTCGTCAATGGCGCAGGTAAAAATAGGTACATCGGGATGTGTTTTTTCCATGGCGGCTATGCCTTCGGGGGCTGCCACAATAAAAAGAGCACGAATATCTTTGCAGCCGGCATTTTTTAGAATATCTATGGCAGCGATAGCTGAACCACCTGTGGCAAGCATGGGATCAAGAATAAAGGCTTTGCGATGCTGTATATCTTTAGCAAGTTTGCTAAAGTAGCTGACAGGGGCAAGGGTTTCTTCATTACGAAAAATGCCTATAGTGCTCACTTTTGCCGCTGGGATAAGCTCTAAAAAACCATCCAACATGCCTATGCCTGCACGTAAAATGGGCACAGCTGTCAGCATTTTTCCTGCAATGCGTTGTACGGTAACCGTTCCGGCCCAGCCATCAATGGTATAATCTTCCAAGGGCAAATCTTTGGAGGCTTCATAGGCTAGCAATAAACATAATTCACTGGCAGTACTGCGAAAGGCTTGCGTGTTGATATTGCTACGTAATAGTCCCACTTTATGCTGGGCAAGAGGATGAGAGATAAGGGTAACGGGCATGATGCACCTACTTTGTTAAAGTGTCGTATCAAACCGAAAAAAGAAGAGAAAAATTATGCTGTTTTGCTTTGTCGTCGTTGCCACATAAAATTGGTATCACACAGTTGCCATGTACCCTGCTCTTTGTGCCAAATACGCTGATTGGAACTGCCGCAAAAGCGCAAGCCCTCATCATAAAGTTCCTGCACAAAAGGGCCATCAATAAGTAAATCTGTCAGGGTAAGCAACATGGCCACAGCAGAATTTTTTTGTGCCATACATTTAAGATTTTCTAAAGTGTACCCTGTATAGGTGGTGATTGATAGTGTTGTTTGTTCTTTAAGTATTTTACCAAGTTCGTACAAAGCTGCGGCTTGTAAAAAAGGTTCACCACCAGAAAATGTGACGCCGGAAAGTAAAGGATTTTGAAGAATATCATCTAAAAGACTTTGTACACTTTTGTTATACCCTGCTTTGCTATCATGACTTCCGGGATTATGACAGCCTGGACAATTGTGAACACAGCCTTGAGTAAAAATGGCATAACGCAGCCCCGGGCCATCCACGATGGACTCCGGGGCTAGGCCATGTAAGCGAATATTTGCATTAAGCATGCTTTACTCTATCACGTTCCTCAGCTTTTTTAGCATTATTAAAACGGTCAAGCGTACCCACCAAATAACCGGTGATGCGGCGGGTGCGTTCAAAAGCTATATTTTCACCTACGCTTGCGCAGGTTGTTGTGGTTTCTGTATCGGTTTTGCAATAAATCATTATTAGCCTCCAAAATGTTTAAGAGTGAGGAAAAGTATTTTGTGTAATTTCACCAGTATACGGACGTAAAGAGTATTTACGTCGTATGGCATCAATTTTAGTTTTTATAACGGGTTCGTTTTCACGTCGTCCGCAACGTGGACAAACATCGCCAATGACACCCACATAGCCACACACGGGGTCACGGTCTAAAGGATGGTTAATAGAACCATAGCCTACACCTTGCGAATGCATATAACGAATGATGGCTTCAAAAGCTTCCAAGTTTTTACTGGTATCGCCGTCAAGCTCCACATAGGTAATATGGCCTGCATTGGTAAAGGCATGGTATGGGGCTTCTAGTTGAATTTTCTTAAAAGCCGCAATGGGATAATACACAGGAACATGAAAAGAATTTGTATAATATTCTCTGTCTGTTACTCGCGGTATTATACCAAATTTGTGTTTATCAAGGTTGACAAAACGTCCGCTTAAGCCCTCGGCAGGCGTGGCAATAAGGGTAAAGTTCAACTTCATTTCAGCGGATTTTTCATCAATATTTTTCCGCATATACTCAATGATACGTATGCCAAGCTCTTGAGATTCGGCACTTTCGCCATGGTGTTTGCCGGTAAGTACAATAAGCGTTTCAGCAAGCCCAATAAAGCCAATGGTTAAGGTGCCGTGTTTTAAAATTTCTTCAAGGTCATCATCCCATGCTAACTTCTCAGAGTCAAGCCAAATACCTTGCCCCATAAGGAAAGGATAATTGCGTACTTTTTTAGCCCCTTGAATTTTAAGGCGATGCAAAAGCTGATGATACACAAGTTCTAAACGGTCTTCAAGTAAGGCAAAAAAGGTGCCCACATTGCCTTGGGCTTCCATGGCAAGGCGCGGTAAATTGATAGAAGTAAAACTTAAATTACCTCGCCCGCACGTGACTTCTCTTTCTTTATCATACACATTGCCAAGCACACGAGTGCGGCAGCCCATATACCCGACTTCACTATTATAATCGCCTTCTTTGTAAAAATGCAAATTGAAGGGCGCATCTAAAAAGCTGAAATTAGGGAAAAGGCGCATGGCCGATGTTTCCATGGCCAGCACAAAAAGATCGTAATTGGGGTCTTCAGGGTTAAAGTTAATGCCTTCCTTTACCTTAAAAATTTGTACAGGAAAAATGGAGGTTTCTCCATTACCAAGCCCGGCTTTAGTGGCTAAAAGAAGGTTTTTTACCGCCATGCGCCCTTCAAGGGAAGTATCTGTTCCGTAGTTAATGGAAGAAAAAGGCACTTGTGCGCCAGCGCGGGAGTTCATGGTATTTAAATTATGCACAAAGGCTTCCATGGATTGATAACAACGCCGCTCTGTGCTTTTTAAGGCTTCACGTATGGCATAGGCATGAGCCTTTTGTAAGAGAGGCCGTAAGGATTCGGGTACTATTTTTTCAAATTCTTGAGCCAGCACGTCCACATTCCCCATGGTTATGGGCGTTTTAATGCTTTCTAAAAGTACTCCGGCATCGTTTACTCCCAATTGTTCAAGGTTTACCCCTTGAATGTCATGGGAAATTTGCACATAGGAGCCAAAGCTCTTACGATATTCATGGGCATAGGTTTTAGCCACCCCTTGTGCCATAGAAAAATCAAAGGCCGGAACACTTTGCCCGCCGTGCATTTCATTTTGATTGGCTTGAATGGCAATACATGCCAATGACGCATAGCTTTCAATGGAATTGGGTTCACGTAAATAGCCATGTCCGGTGGAAAAACCATTACGAAATAATTGAATTAAATCAATCTGACAGCATGTTTGTGTCAGCATATAAAAATCTTTATCGTGAATATGGATATCGCCATTATTGTGCGCTGCAGATATTTCACTGGGCAAAATATAATTGTCTACAAAATATTTAGCACCTTCCGAACCATAGCGTAACATGGTGCCCATGGCGGTATCACCATCAATATTGGCATTTTCACGCTTAATATCTTCTTCTTTGGCAGGAGACCACGTAAGCGTTTTGTAAATATCCATGAGCGAACCTTCGGCATGGCGAATTTTTGCATGCTCATGGCGATAAAGAATATACGCTTTACCTGTTTTTGCATAGCCAAAACGTATAAGCATTTCTTCCACAACATCTTGGATTTCTTCTACAGTAAATAGTTTTTTTGCCGTAATTTTTTGGCAAACTTTTTCCGTTAAAAAAGCTAGGTCTGTGGAAGACATGACCTCTTCATTATTTTCGTCCTCACCTTGACACACAGCCTTATTGGCTTTGCTCATGGCTTGAAATATTTTGGTAGAGTCAAAAGCAGCAGAGCTTCCATCTCTTTTGGCTATGGTAAAAAGCATACGGCTCCAATACAAAGATATGCAAGATTTAAAGAGCTATGTACTTTGCTCTTTAAAGCATAGGTTCTAGTATAAAGGTTATACAGGGTGTGTCACAAATTTTTGAAACTGTACCCTAAAAAGTGGGGTTTTTAAAAAAAAGCAGTTGAAATTGAAAGTCAAAAATTCAGCTACGAAAGTTCTTTTAAAAGAACCTTCAAAAGCATCCAAGAGGCAGTTTGCCTAAGCCAAGCTTCCCTGTCAAGGTGAAAAAAACAGATTCATGCTAAACTCTCAAAATAACATACAATAAATATAGTTTAATATTCCAACACCTTAAGAGTCTCTAGAAAAAGTTTAGAAAACTTATAGAAATTTTAATACCCTAGTACAATACTAGCACGCTTGTCTTGTTCTGACAAGAAAGAAAAAATCTTTAAGAAGTATGCAAAGGCAAAAGAAAAAAAGTAGTACTTTTTTTCACAAAAAAAATACATTTTGAGAATACTATACAAAGACCTTGCATAATTCGTTATGCAAGGTCTCATGGGCGTTGTGCTAATGAACGTGACCAAAGAAAAAAATACACTTATTTTTTCTTTTGAACTTGCTCTGTCAACGTTTTTATTACGTCACTTTTAGCGATTTTCCAGTTCCATTGCGCATAAGTAAGCGCCGTTCTCCCCTGAGCATCAGTATCATTTATATTAGCGCCGAGGCGAAGCAAGCGTGTAAGCACATCAGGGTTGCTGGTGTTGATGGCGGCTCTCATAAGGGCTGTGCGTTTTTGACTATTTTGAGCATGGACATTGGCCCCCAACTGTACTAACGTTGTAACAATGGAAGCTGATTTATTAAAAGCCGCCGCCAAAATAAGCGGCGTATTACCAGCTGCATCTTTCACATTTACTCGTGCACCCAACTGTACAAGCCCTTTAATCATGGCTGGATGAGGATTGGTTTGCACAGCCAAGAAAAAAGGTGTACGGCCTTTTTTATCCAGGGTATTTAAATCCATTCCTTTTTGCATAAAACGTAATATAATGGCAGGATTGGCGTTGTATTGGGCTGCATAGAAAAGTGCTGAACGTCCTAAAGCGTCTTTTTGCTGAACCTTTGCCCCATATAGTAACAATCTTTCTATGATGGCTTCTTGCGTATTTGAAGCGCTAGCTAGCATAAGTGCCGTTTGCCCTGCCCTATTTTGTACACCTATATCGGCTCCACCATAAATAAGCGCATCAATAGCTTGTATTGTTTTTGTTCGGGAAGCCGCGTGATGTAAGGCCGTGTTCCCCTTAGCATCTTTAGCGTGAATATCAGCACCTTGTGCTAATACGCTCTCTAAAATGGCAAAATCGTGTTTTGTTATGGCGCTAAAAGCTAGAAACATGAGGGGCGTTTCTTGACCATACCCTCGCGCATTTTTAGAAAGTCCCCCTTGAAGGAGTACTTCTAAAACAGTAGGAGAATTTTCATAAGACACGACTTCTGCAAAGGCTTTTTGTAATTGTTGTTGTGTGGGATTAGTGAGTTCTAGCAAGCGCTGCATGATGGCACCATGGGGATTGCTCATGCCGGCCCACATAAGGGCCGTATTGCCCAGTTCATCTTCTGCATGTATTTCAGCGCCATTTTTGGCTAATATATCTAAAATATTGGGATTACTATTCCCCATAGCAGCATAGTGAAAGGCAGTAGTGCCAGCAGTATTGACGGCCTGAACATGTGCACCAGCTTGCAATAAAGTTAATACAATGGCCTGCTGCCTATTGTATCGACTGGCCATATGTAGAGGCGTTATCATAGCCCCACGGGAGCTTACGGCATTGACCTTGGCCCCTGATTCCAGCAAAAGAGGTATAATGGCAGGGTCACGAATATACTTACAAGCAAGAGCAAGGACACTTAAAAAATCCTTTGTATAGGCAGTAGCTTTTGCCCCTTTTTTTAAGGCAATACGCACATCATCAATATTTGCTTTTTCCCAAAATGCTTCTTGTAAAAAAATATTTTTGGGGGCGGCTGCCAGTGCCACTACTTGCAGAGCAGGTATTTTTCCACACAGAAAAAAAATACAGAGTATAAGGAAAAAAAACGGCTTGTAGTGCATAAAACACCTTGTATTTTCCTTCTTAGGATGATTTTAGTGCAATAAAATCTGCTTGCTTACGTAAAAGCTTTGAAAATTGTTCCGCCCAAAAATTCCAATCATGATTACCGTCAATTTCTTCATATTCACACGGCAATTTCCTTTTTTGCATAAGTTCATGTACTCTTTTATTATCTTCTAAAACTAAAGCATCTTGCAAGCCTGTGGTGATGAGAATTTGCTTTGGCACAGACTTCACTGCTTTCTTTTCAAGCACGTAAGCTACAGAATTATTATTCCAGACATTTTTATTCTTAGCATAGGCACCAAGTACTTTACTAATGTTCCAAGAATCAGCGTGCAAACGAATATCTAATACTCCACTGGCGGAAGCTATGGATTGGAAAGTCTTAGGATGTTTTAACCCCAATAACATAGCCCCATGACCGCCCATGGAAAGACCGGCAATGGCCCGCTGCCCTGTGGTGGGAAAAAGCATATCCACATGAGGTACAAGCTCTTTTACAATAAAGCTTTCCATCTGACTGCTTTTTTGTATGGGGCTGTTCACATACCAATTATACTCTCCCGTGGTGGGGGCCACGATAATCACCCTTTTTTCATTGGCAATTTTTTGTAATTCTTTGCCCATATGGATATTCCAGTCACGCCCAGTGCTCATGGCCCCATGGAGTAAAAAGAGCACAGGGAATTTTTCTTTGCTAAAAGATGGCTGCGCAGCGGCAGCAGTCATAGCGGTATTCTTAGCTTTTATATCAGAAGAATCTGTCTTTGCACTTTGCTCCGGCAAAGCTGTAACCTGCAAACTTTCGGCGATAAGTTTACTTACTGAAGCAGGTGCTTTAGCATTTTTTTGTACTGCCGCAATTCCCAAGGGAACAGCATTTTGTTGCTTTTCCAAAGTAGAAACTTGCAAACCTTCACTAAAGGCATTCCAAAGAGAAGCTGCCTTAGCTGAAGCTGTTTGAGCACGTCCCAAAGGATTTTGCTCTTTTGCTTTTTGTTGCGCTTCTTGCTTTTGTTGTTTTTGTTGCTGTGCGCGTTGCGCCCATTGTTCAGGACTAAGTGGCGCAGGTAAATAAGCAGTATACTCTACATTTTTCTTTTGAATATGAGAGGTAAACGTAATACTATTAGCCTTTCCGGGCACAGGAATAAGAGGATTACCTTTAACCTCATCAAGGCGTACTGCTTGCACTTTAGCATCGAAGGTAGGAATCATATATTCCGTAATCATACGGCCACCGGCAAAGGTCAAATGTATATTATCTTTTTGCCGTAATCGTATGGTTTTATTATTTTTACCTGTAATAAAGCTTATATACTTCCCTTTATCAGTAAGCAACATTTCAGTATCCACAAAAGCAGCATCGCTGAAAAGTGCATTAACATCCTTATAGACTTTATTGATAACCTTAATACGCTTTGCATAGGGTTCTTTAAGCATCATGGGCAGGCCAATCCACACCACTTTACGCTTTTTTGCCGTGGCAAGCTCTAAGAAGTTTAACGTGCGTAAGGAGTAAATTTTTCTCCAACCATCGGTGTCAACGCCGAACCATTTTTTATTTACTTTAAGATGCTGTGGGTCGTTGGCTCCCATAAAAACAATGGTCACATCAGGGTCATGCTGTATCAATAATTTTTTAAGATTTTCTGGCCAGTTAAAAAATGTTTGATTGGAAAGCCCTGTAGAAACTTTAGCCCTGTGTGCCACTTCAATATCTTTACGATGTTTTAAAGAAGTTTGAATAAGAGGCACAAGCCCTTGCATCATGGAATCGCCCACCAACAATACTTTTATTTTTTTCCCAAAATCAGGAAGTATTGTTCTGTACTCGTCCAATGCTTGCGCTGTTGGGGCAGGTTTAATTTGTTGTGGATCATAAAAAGCATAGGTTACTGTCGGTAAAGGTTTAACTTCCGGTTTAACTTCTGCTTTGGGTTTTTCTACAGGAGGCTGAGGTTTTTTTTCCTCAGGCTTAGAAATTTTATCGCCTTTATCAGCAACTTCTTTTTGGTCCTGTTTTTGTTTAGCTTTTTCTTCAGGGAGCACTTGCTCCTCTTTGGGCTTTTCAGCTACTTTTTCTTCTTCAAGAGAAAAACCTAAAATACCTTTATAATGATTCCAAATGGCATGCCATTGTTCTTCCCATGGCACGTCAGCTTCGATGACTTGTTCCTCACTTAAAGTAGAGCTTATATCTCCAACTTTTGCCATAAAAGCTGTTATGCCAATAAACTCTCCTACTGTAGTAAGGGCTTCGCTTATATAAGCAAATTCAGGATAATCAGCACTTTTATCCTCTAAGTACAAAGAAAATCGATGCGCTTCAAAGAGTATCAGACAAAGAAAAATGGCCATATAATAATATAGAGCCTTTCTATTGCCAGCCATGATATTTTCAGGACTTTGCTGTTTTTGCTTTTTTTGCGCCTTACTACTTGATTTTTGCGTAGGTACACTTTCTTTCGTTGATACTGGCAAGTCCTGTGTTACTGCATCTTGCAATGCAGGTTTCATGGCAGGGGGGGCGTGTTTTATCTGTGCTGGCTCAACGTTAGCCGGTATGGTGGCCATGGTGGCTAGTGTTTGTTGTGCACTTTTTCTTTGGCGTGAAACTTTGGCTGCCGAAGCTTTTTTTCTGGACGCTTTTTTTGTATTTTTTTTATTTAATGCTTTACTCGCAGCCTTGGTCATATTTTTCTTCTGCGAATGCTTTTTTTGTGCAGTTTTTTTCATATAAAAACCCTAGAATTGGAAATAGATAAATGGCAACACCCCATCGGGGCCAAGTTTTAAAATAAAGGCGCAAAGTACGGCGAAAATAATAATCTGTACAGGTGCCCATTGTTTGTTAACAAGTGAAACAAAAGCCTTAAACAAAGGAGCCCCCACTATTTGGGTAAGCATAGTGCAAGCAATGGCAACGGGCACAAGCACAGCAAAACCGCTTCCTTGCGTATCCCAATTCCAAATGCGTTCAATAATTTGCATGGCAAGTTCTGTGGAATCTGCACGGAAAAATATCCAAAGTAAGCAGACAAAATGAAAGGTTAAAAACCAACAAAGAATGGTATAAGGTAGAGAGAAAAATTTACTTTGCTTTAAAGCTATTTTTTCTTGGGCAGCGACTTGTTGCGTGGTTTTTCCACAAAGCATACTTACATTTTTCCAAAAATGTACAAAAGCCAAACCTACGCCATGCATCACACCCCAAATGAGAAAGCGTAAATGCGAACCATGCCATAACCCACCTAAAGTCATGGTAATAAGCAAATTTACATACGTGCTGCCTCGGCGATTGCCACCAAGGGGAATATATAAATAATCCCGTAACCATGAAGACAGGGTTATATGCCATCTTCTCCAGAAATCTTGTATGCTTACAGCAAGGTACGGTGCATTAAAGTTTTGAGGTAAGCGGTAGCCCATAAGTCGCCCTACTCCTACCGCAAGGTCGGAATAGCCTGAAAAGTCACAATAAATTTGCATAGCATACGCATATACAGCAATGAGTACTGTTAAAGAGGCATAACTATCCGGAGTAGAAAAAGTATTGTGCACAATATGTTCAGATAAATAGCTTGCTAAAACAACTTTTTTAAAAAGACCGCTTATAATAAAGGTAAAACCCAAAAGAATGTCTTGTTGTCGACTTTCTACTGTGTCTTCAAAGCCTTGTGGAAGAAAATGTGCTTTAACAAGTGTAGAGTTTTCGGCCACTTCTCCACGAAGTTGTGGAAAAAAATCTTTTGCACGTAAAATGGGCCCTGCTAAAATAGTAGGGAAAAAAGACACAAAAAGAAAAACATTTAAAAAGCTTTCTACTTTTTGTGTTGTATCTCTGTATTGATCTATGGCGTAGGAAAGACCTTGAAAGGTATAAAAAGAAAGCCCTATGGGAAAAATAAATTCTGCATTGGCAAAAAAATCATACATGGGAATGGTTAATCCCAAGGCATTAAATCCGAGTTCTATATTTACTAAGAAAAATTCATAATATTTATAAAAGATAAGAAAGAAAAGGTGAATGGCAATATTACAACCTAAAACACACTTGGCCATGAGGGCCTTACTGCTATAGTGGCGTACAATACCGACAGTAAGCCAATTTAGTAGTGCTACTGCAAAAAGTAAAGGTAGAAAAGCAAGGCCAGCCGAAGCATAAAATGCTATATTTAAAGCTAAAAGTCCGAATCTATAAGGTAAAGTACCTTTGCGGATAAGGGCATGCATGGCAAGGACAAGAATAAAGAAGAAGGTGAAGGTGACCGTAACAAAATTCATGGTATATGTTCCCAAAGCAAAAATGCCAAAAAATAAGGGCCCATGCCTTTTTATACAAAGGTCATGCGGTGTACCAATACAAGTCCAATGCGATTAAATGCATACAATTTTTCAGGAAACTTTGAAAAAAACATGTTATATTTAATTAACGAAGAATTTCTAACAAAATTACCCTTTACAAGCAAGAATTTTCTTAAAGAAACGCTGATTCAATGCGCTATTTTGTGTAGCATATTTTCTTATACGATTCCTCGATGCGCCACAATTTTGCTTTTCAAAGATAATATGCCGACGTAATTGATTTTTTTGAGAAGGAGAGAGTCGAGACCTCTGCGCAACTCATTGTGTAGGCTCTCATCTAAGAAAAAGAAGAAGAGCCTTTCCTTATAGACATACTTTTGCCACTTTTGTTTATTATTTTAAGCAAAAATTTTCTCTAAAAATTTCATGACAAGAAACATAAAAAAAGGTAGCTTACCGTATTGCTATTATCAAGAATACAA
Source organism: uncultured Desulfovibrionaceae bacterium (assembly GCA_964368805.1). Taxonomy (GTDB): domain Bacteria; phylum Desulfobacterota; class Desulfovibrionia; order Desulfovibrionales; family Desulfovibrionaceae; genus CAYJAD01. The sequence goes on along the minus strand of CAYJDE010000052.1, from coordinate 2,553 downwards.
ACAACGCTCTATCAAAACAGTATTGAAAGGAAATATATGAAAAAAAAACTTATGACAACAGTATGTACTATAGTATTATGTGTACTTTTTGCAACGTCGGCCATGGCCTTGGAGCTTATCATTGTAAATTCCAGTAAATCCCCTATTAATACCCTGCGTTTAACAAGTGTAGGTACAGAAACTGGCTACAATCTCTTAGATACTATATTGGCTCCACAAGAAGCGGTAAAAGTACGTATGCCTAAAAAAGATGACACATGGAATATAATGGCTGTAGACCCCAATGGAAGTGCAGTATCGTTTGAAAATATCAACCTAACCAAAGCACAACAGGTGCATCTTTTCGGCGATGGCACCATGGAAATATACCGATAAAGATTTATTATAACTATACATTATACAAATATAAAAAGGGAGTAAAAAACATTTTCACTCCCTTTTTTACTTAATTGCTATTCATAATAAAACGAGACCTCTGCACAATTATTTTCAAAAAAAGCTTTTATGTTGCGTGTTTTTATTTTGGTTTTACTTTTTCCCCATCTTTTCAATATGTTTCATTAACAATTCAAAAGCGACTGTATTACCATTATCTTGTGCGTAGGTTATGGTTGCTTGACCATCATTGTCAGATAATAATGGATTAGCACCATGGGCCAAAAGAAGTTCAATAAGTTCTTTAGATCCATCCATAACCACAAACATAAGGGCTGTAGCACCATCGTTGTCTTTTTCATTAACGTCTACTTTTTTATCCAACAAAAACTTTACGCTATCCATGTAACCAGGGGAGGCTGCGTGCATAAGCATGGTGGCCCCTGATTTTGTCTTGGCATTGATGTCTGCACCATTTTGCAAAAAGAAAAACAACATTTCTTGCTGCTCTCTATTACTCGCAAACATGGCTGGCGTTTCTCCCTGCGCATTTTTTGCATTTATATTGGCTTTATTTTTAAGGAGCAGCATAGCCGCTTCTTTTTTTCCCAATGCGCCGGCATAAAAAAGCGCAGTATTACCACTTTTATCTGCAAGTTCAGTTTTTGCCTTGTTATCGAGTAATAATTGCATAACTTTGAGATTATCCATGGCAGTAGCCAGTATGAGTGGAGATATGCCTTGCTCATTTACCGCATTAACATCTGCACCGCCCTTAACAATTTTTTCTACATGGGCAAAATTCCCATCTTGTATGGCTTTAAGCAAGTCATTCCCCCAAGAAATTTGGGGTACAAGAAAAAATAAACAAAAACAAAGCATAAAAATTTTATGACGCATAAGTGGCCTCCTCAGGTTTAAATCATTTTAATTATGCCAACAACACTATACGCATAGTGGCACGTGAAATGTAGATAATCAAGGGGACATGGCGAAAATCATCATAATGATGATATGTTTTTGATAAAAATCATTTTGCGGACTATTGTTACATAGTAACCTGCTGCAAAATCATTTTTGCTTAAAAGTGTATCGAAATCTCTGCGTAATTCATTGTGTAGGGTCTCATGGAGCGTTGACGACAATAATGCTACCCAAAATCAAGAATAGGCGCAGCTTTGCTTCGCCGTTAAATGGAGGAGGTCTCTGTGCGATTCATTTTAGCAGGCTCGCAATAAAGGACAGCATTTTCTATGCGTATTGGCTTTACTTCTAGTATGCCGTGTCCCACTTTTTCAGCTTGTGCCGTTGTAAGATGTATATGGCAAGGGGCATAATGGGCTTCCACCCCTTTGTAGAGTAGGAAAGATTGCTGTTCTTTTTTTTCTGCACTATTATCTAGCACAACAAAAAGGCTTTCTTTCTGTAGTAAATGCTGTAAAAATGCGTCTTTTTGTTTTTCCACTTGCGCACGAACTAGTGCTGCCCGAGCAAGTTTTTCAGCGTGGGGCACTTGTCCAGAAAAAACAGCCGCAGCAGTATTTGGGCGTACAGAATAAGGAAAAACATGCGCATAGCTTAAGCGCAGCTTTTCAATATATTGTAAGGTTTCTTGCACGTCATCCATATCTTCTTTAGCAAAGCCCATCAAAATATCGGCGCCTAAACCAAGGGTAGGCCAATGTGTACGCAGCACTTGCAAAGCTTCATGTAAAGCTTCAGGTTTATAATGCCCACGCCCCATATATTTAAGAACCTTGGCAGAGCCGTGCTGCAAAGAAAGATGCACGTGAGGACACAGTAAGGAGGAAGCCTGTAAAGTATCAAGCCCTTTGGTCCCCAGTTGGCTTGGCTCTAAAGAAGAAATACGTAAACGTGCTCTCCCCTGCCATTGCGGCGCAAGCTCTTGCTCTAAGAGGGCAACAATGTCCCAAAAATCTTTAATGCCATCTTTTCCATCCAAGTCACGTCCGTATTGATGCAAATTAATACCGGAAAGCATAATTTCTCTATGTCCATGGGTAAGAAGTCTTTGAGCTTCTTCGACAATTTGCCTAGCCGGACGACTAATACTTTTGCCACGCACCAAGGGCACAATACAATAGGTACAGCGATGCGAACACCCATCCTGCACTTTTATGACAGGGCGAGTTCTATGAAAAGAGTTTATGGAAAAAC
>CAYJDE010000051.1:5106-13387 GCA_964368805.1 uncultured Desulfovibrionaceae bacterium | reverse complement strand
CCTAAAAAAAGCTTCCCCTCTCAAGAAAAAGAAATAAAAAGCGCTTATCTAACGGCTACTAATGGGCTTTGTTTTTTTGCATGCGGTCACGCAAATAGATGGCAAAGACATTCATGCCAAGTACTAGCAAAATCAGTACTAAAGCTGTGCCGTATTGTAGCGGACGGGTTTTTTCAATTTCAGTACCTGCAGTGGCCAGCACATACATATGATAGGGCAAAGCCATGACAGAGCTAAATACCGAATCTGGATCTTTAGGTGTATAAAAAACTGCTGCGGTAAACATGATGGCTGCTGTTTCCCCTGCTGCCCGCGAAAGGCCCAAGATGGCTCCGGTAAGCATGCCAGGGGTGGCTGCTGGTAACACCACACGGGCTATGGTTTGCCATTTGGTGGCCCCAAGGGCAAGAGACGCTTCACGGTAGGTATCTGGTACTGTACGTAAAGCTTCTTCGGCTGTACCGATGATGACAGGTAAGGTTAAAACAGCCAAGGTTAAAATACCGGCCAGTAAACTTACTCCCATGCCTAAAAAAGTGACAAAAAAGGCCAGGCCAAAAAGCCCAAAAACTACTGAGGGGACGCCGGCCAAGTTGTTTACGCCAAGGCGAATGTAGCGGGCAAAGGCGGTGCGTCCGGCATATTCGTGTAAATAGATGGCAGAAGCCACTCCTAAAGGAAAAGCGATAAGCAGTGAACCTACAGCAAGGAGGAATGTACCCAAAATACAAGGCCAAATACCACCTTCTGTCATCATGTTTTTGGGAGAGTCGACGAGGAATTCCCAAGAAAGAGCAGGAAGGCCCTGTATAGCCAAGAAAATACATACAATAACCAAGGCCGAAACATTGATGACGGCGGCCCCACGCAAAATGCCAAACATAATACTTTGACGGCGCAAACGGGAAGAACTGGAAATTTTAAAGTTCATGTGGTCTCCTACAAGCTTGAAGAGCCCACTTGCTTATGCTTTTCGGCAATATGCTGGGCAATCATGTTAAAACACAATGTAAAGATAAATAAAACCATACCAATGGCAAAGAGGGCATAATAATGCTCGCCTCTATAGGGTGCTTCAGCCATTTCAGCGGCGATGGAAGCCGGCATAGGGCGCACAGGATCAAAAATAGATGTGGGTATCATGCCTGCGCCGCCTGCTACCATAAGTACCACCATGGTTTCGCCAATGGCTCGACTCATACCCAGCATGATGGCTGTACCAATGCCTGATAAAGCTGCAGGAAGCACCACTTTTACTGTGGTTTCCCAGCGTGTGGCCCCTAGAGCCAAAGAAGCTTCGCGCAAAGGGCGGGGCACTGCAAATAGTGCATCTTCTGCTACAGAACAAATGGTAGGCACAGACATGAAAGCGAGCATAAGACTGGCATTGAATAAATTAAGCCCTGTGGCAATGCCAAAGGCATCTTGCAAAATGGGGGCAACCACCACCATACCAAAAAAGCCGATGACTACAGAAGGTAGGGCGGCAAGAAGTTCGATGAAGGGTTTTACCACACGTCGTACTGAGCTTGAGGCAATTTCTGTGAGGTAGGCGGCAGTCATAACCCCAAGGGGCACAGCAATGGCAGAGGCCAGCATGGTTACAGCTAAGGAGCCTACAAGCAGAGGAAAAATGCCATAGTCGGCGGGGTCAGAGGTGGGGTACCAATATTCTCCAAAAAGAAAATCTGTTATGGAAACAGTTTGAAATATTGGGATACCTTCATAAAACAAAAAAAGCATGATTCCCAAAAGAGAAACAAGCGAGAAGGTGGCGGCCGTTGCCAAGGTCCAATTGATAAGTCTTTCTTTCATGCATATACCTTAAAAAATCCTCCTTACCCCGTATATGGTAGGGGTAAGGAGGAAAATTTATATATTATTTGCTTAAGGGAATGAAGCCCACTTCTTTCACAAGCTTTTGACCTGCAGCGCTAAGCACATAGTCAATGAAGCCTTTGGTAGCACCGGCTGGGGTACCATTGGTGAAGAGATACAATTCACGGGCAATGGGCCATTTGCCGGAAAGGGCAGTTTCGGGGGTGGCAAGTAAGCCAGCAATGCTGAGCACTTTTACGCTGTCATTAACATAGCCAAAGCCGATGTAGCCAATGGCCAATTCGTTTTTGGAAATGCCTTGTACCACTGCACCGTTGGAAGCTTGCAATAAAGCAGAGGGGGCAACACGATCTTTACCAAGAATTTTTTCTTGCCAGGTTTCGTAGGTGCCGGAAGAAGTATCACGAGAGAATACGGCAATGGGCTTGTCTGGGCCGCCTACTTCTTTCCAGTTTTTGATTTTGCCGGTGTAAATGCCTTTAAGCTGTTCAACGCTTAAATCTTTCACAGGATTTTTAGGGTGTACCACAGGGATAAGAGCGTCAATGGCCACCACAATGCGATTGGGCTTGATGCCTTTCTTTTCAGCAAGAGCAATTTCTTTTTTAGAAATGTCGCGTGAAGCCATGGCAATGTTACACAAGTTATCAATAAGGGCCTTAATGCCATTACCGGAGCCGCCACCGGAAATGGCAAGGGCTACGTCTTTGTTTTGAGCCATATAGGCTTCGGCAGTTTTTTGAATAACAGGAAGTACGGTAGTAGAGCCGTTAATAACAACATCTTCTTTGGCAAGGGCTGGAGCGGCAATGCTTACAGCCAAAAGTGCTGTCATTAAAATACGTGAAAACTTCATGAGAATCTCCTTACATTGTTTTTAAAAAAAGGACACACGTTGCAGCAATGTTTGCAAGACAACGTTGCGCCGAGTAAGGGTATCGGCTTATTGTGTTACAAAATGGTGACGGCAAGCAAAAAGAATTGTTACAGTCTGCAAACGTGCATTGTAACAATGCAATGGCATGGGAAAGCATTGCAATTTTTATATATCTATTTTACCATGTATTTGCATGGGCAATGGGGTATGCTTAAGAATTTTTCTTACCTCTTTTTGGATTTAATGCAGGTATGTTTTAAGGGCTGTACTACCTCTTTTTAGGTATAATGAAAATGATTTTTCAATAATAATTAGGTATATATATGAAAGCAGGTGAAATGCGCGACCAACTTCTTCGGGCGCAACGGTATTATGGGCAAAATAAAATCATAGAATGTATTGGTGTGGCTATTATGGTTTTGCGAGCCATTGGCGACGCTACTCCGGCTACTGAAGTGGCTAGTGCTTTACGTGATTTGATGAACTTACTTGGTAACAATGCTGATGTGGTTGCTATTGCAGGGAAAAAGCTAACTTTTTCTACCGGACAAGAAAAAGTTATTTTGGCTGGTCTTGCTCAGGTGTTTAAAGTTATGATGGCCAATAAAGATAAAGAAGATCACGCCGCAGCCATGGAGCGCAAGCTGAATATCGATAAATATTTTAATGAGGGTATGCGTTGCATTAAAGAAAATAAAATTTCTGATGCACCGGAATATTTTGATAAAGCTATCACATACTATAAGGACGAGCACAGCCTTTTTGCACTGATTGGTAAAGCTTTTATGGATGCCGGTGCGCCTAAGCGAGCCTTTCCTTACCTTTCTAAAGGGGTTATTGCTTTGCCCAACGATGAAGGCATGAATACCTTATATGAAGCTTGTTTAGCTGTAAAAGATAAAAAGTAAGTGGTATATTTTGTAAGATAATTTTTCAGAAAACATATGCCAAGAAAAGGCATGCAGGGTGATAACATATTTTTTATAGATGCCTTGCATGCCTTTTTTTGAGATTGTCACATCAAGGAATCGACACAAGTTTTTTTCCACTTTACTTGTGTCGATACACGGAGACTTTTGCATAATTCATTATGCAAAGGCTCATGAAGCATTGACTATGGTCAAACCATGGATTTTCGGTGGCATTGTCTATGCTCAACGCTTTGAAAGACTACGCACAAGGAATTGTGCAGATGTCTCCATATGCATCTCTATATAAAAAGCATTGTGTAAAGATGCCTACAAAGACCATGCGACTCTCTGTAGGCATGCACTATTATCTCAACTTTGTAGGAGAACATCCTATGCTTTCTGTACGTTATATACACGCTGCCTTATTGCATCTTGACGCTGCTTTTTCGGGCCTTAGCGGCCAAAAAAATTTGGGGCAGGGCCATGACGGCCCGCTTGAAAAGGTGCTAAGTGTTGCCACCTTTACGGCTTTGGATAGACTGGTAGCCTTATGTCAGCGGGAAAAGCCTGATTTTTTAGTGCTGGCAGGAGATACGTATTTTGCCAAAGAGGGCAGTATTCAAGCACCTTTGGCTTTGCATAGAGCCTGCGTACGCTTGGCTAAAAGCGGCATAGAGGTGTTTATAGTACATGGACAGCATAATCCCTTGTCTTTGGCTTGGCAAAGTCTATCATGGCCGGAGAATACCACTATTTTTGGCGCAGAAATGGGGCATAAAGTGGTAGTACACAAAGAGACCCAACAGCCTTTGGCAGTAGTGCATGGCATAAGCTATGCCGGATTCCCGAGGGATGCGGCTATGGGAAATAGGGGAAGCACGTCATGGCGTCGCTTGGAAGATTCTTATGGCGCTCTTTTTCAATTGGGGCTTGTGGCCCATGCCCGTAGGCAAGACCTTGAAGAAAGTAACCTTGATGCTTTTGCCCTTGGGCATGGCGCAGCAGAACAGGTGTTGTGCCAAAAGCCCTATGTGGCTTGTAGTGGTACAACACAAGGCATTTGTCTCACGCAACAGGGGTCCAAGGGCTGTGTATTGGTACAGGTGACGGCGCATTCGCAAGAAGATATGCCAGAGAATGGGCAAGATGCCCCCTTTACCTTCCAATCTTCTTTTCATCCCTTAGGGCCGGTGCTTTGGGAGCAATGCGATATTGCACTGGATTCCTTAGAAAATATGCACCAAGTAGAAATGCGTATTCATGAAGCTGTCGCAGATGTGGCAGCCTATGCGCCCTTGCATTGCCAAGCTATTATACTACGCTTGCGCTTAACAGGACAGACGGTACTAGACGGCATATTGCGCAGTACAGATTTTTGTGCCGCATTTACCGCGCGCTGGCAGCAAGAACAAGAGGCACGCTTTGAAGAGTACGCCCCTTCTTACGCTACCCATGGTCATGCTGACGTGGGCTATGGCGGTCATGGTCATAGTCGTCATGGCTATAGCGCTTTGCCGCTGTCGCAAAAAAAATCCCAAGCACATGCTGAGAAAGGCTTGGAAAATGCCCAAACACATACCGACAAGGCACATGACACACAGCCAGCTTCAGAGCAAAGACAAAATACAGCCCAAGAGCCTCTGTGCTTTTTATGGCTTAAAGATATCATGGTGCATACAACGCCCTCACCTCCCCTTGAGCAGCTCTATACACGTGATGATTTGCTAGGGGAAACCTTACGTCTTGCCCATGCTTTGGAACAAGCAGGCCAAGAACTTACCGTAGAACAGGCGGATGATGCTTCTGCTTGCCCTGCCACACATTTTGTACATACGGCCTTACAACCCTTGTACACGCATGCTAAGGCTCAAGCCCTTTTGCCCTTTCCTTCACCAGAGCAAAGTCGTCATCTTCTTAAAGAGGCGCAACAACTTTGTGCGGAAATTATGGAGAGTCGCTAATGTATATTCAATCTTTTCATATAGATAATTTTGGGGTTTTTTCTCAAGTTCAGGTGGAGGCTTTGTCCACAGGTTTAACGGTTTTTTTGGGAAAAAACGAGGCAGGTAAATCCACCTGTTTGGATTTTTTACGTACCATGCTTACGGGATATACGCCTTTACAGGCAAGCTTAATACAGGCGAGTTCGCTACAGGGAAAGCCGGCACAGCCCCGTGTAAGGGGCCTTGCGCCTACCGGTTTTTCTGATGTTGCAAGCTTATTAGGGCAGCAACGTGACTATATTATGGATTATGCAGGGCCTGCAGGTGGCAGTATTACGGTGTTTGACGAAGACGCCGGCCTTGTGCAGGTGTTGCGCCGGCCAGACTCTTTATTGCTTACCGATGGCGCAGGGCAAATGCTGGAAGAGAGCGCATGGGATCGTTTGCTTTGCGGTGTAAGTTCCCATGTGTATCGCACGGTATTTGGATTTTCTTTGAGTGAGCTTCAGGTTTTTGAAAGTCTTAGCGATGAAGATGTGCGCCATGCTTTGTTTGGGGCTACTTTTGGCATGGGGCTACGCTCTCCTGGAAAAGTACTGCAAGAGCTCGAGCAAAAAATGCAAGGCCTTTTTCAGGCAGAAAGTAATGCGCCCTTTATAAATGAGCTATTACGCAAGCTTGAGCGGGTGCAAAATGATATGGGCACGGTCAAAGAAGCGTACGTGAGCTATGATAGATTATGCCAAGACTGTGCTGAAATTGAAAGTGAATTGCAAAATCTACAGCAGCAAAAATGGCAATTGGAGCAAGAAAGACGCCAAGCAGAAAAGCATATGGGAGTATGGCAGCAATGGGAAGAATGGCGTATGCTTGAAAGTCAATTGGCGCGCCTTGCCCCCGTACCTGAGGGGTTTCCTGAAGACGGTGCAGGTAGACTTGAGCGAGGGCAATTTTTACGTCAAGAAGCGGCTCGACGCGTGCATGCGGAGCAAGAACGTTATGATAATTTAGAAGAAAAATGGGCAACCTACACGGTGGATGAACGTGTGCTCAATCAACGCAACCTTTTGCAATCGTTACATGAACATAAAAATGTTTTTCGCAAAGCGCAAGAAGGCTTAATGCCTCATATGGCACATATTTTACGCACACAAAGCCTTTTACAGCAACACTTAGAAGATCTTGGCCCGCAATGGACTTGCGCCCGCATTCATACCATTGATCGTTCTTTGCAAGCCCGTAGTCATTTGGAACGTAAAGCCATGCAGATTCAAAACGCAGAACAAGCCCAAGCTTCTGCTGCGTTGCAGTGGGAGAAAAGTACTCATGCTGTGCAGCATGCACAGCAACACTTGGCCTTGGCGCAAAAGGCTTTGGAACATTTGCCAAAAGCTGAGGCACCTGTCGAAAAGGCTGCTCGTGAAGATATTGCCAGATATAAATTAGCTTTAGAGAATGCTGTGCATGGTGAGGCGGAAAAAGAAGCACAAGTAAATAATGGACAACAGATTTTTCAACGTACTTTGCATCCGCTTTCTTTACGGTATATGGAAGGGGAGGATGCGCTGCCCTTGCAAGATATTGTACCGCATTTGGAAACGTTAAAGGCTATTCAAGAGGAAGCTTTGGCTTTGGCTGGCACGGCTCAAGATTTGCGCCAACAAACCATCGTGGCAGAACAAAGCGTGCTTCAAGCTCAAGAAAAAGAAGACTTTAGCAGGGCGCGATTGGAACGCTTGCAATTGCATGTTCAGGGCAATGCTGACACATCGCGTGAAAAAGTAGATGTACGTGCCAAGGCATTACGCACCTTACGGCATTTGCATACGACACTTTCTCTTGAAAAAGAACGTCTTGCACAGATGAAGCAAGAACTTGTCAGCCGTATTCCTCCACAAGTGGCAAAAAATACGTTCTTCATGGTATTGGGGGGCGTGCTTTGTGCTTGTGGTCTTGTGGGACTGGCTTTACCGTTTTTTTTAGGGCCAGAACAACTATTGGGGCAACTATTGGGGCCATTGCCTGAACAGTGGTTTGGGCAATGGCAAAGTATGCAGTTTTTGTCGCCATGGGTCACAGGGGCAGTTTTGCTCGTGGGCGCAGTGTTTTTGGCGGGCGGTTTACCACGCACCGGCGCTGAACACAAAAGATTTGCTGAGGAAACGCAAGAACGACAAAGGCGCATCGCTGCGGTGGAGCAAGAATTACAACATATGGAGCAGCAAATACAAGAGCAATGCCTTGTGGGGGAGGTAAACGATGCCGACCCCATTACCTTAGATGCTGTGGAAATTTTGCTGGAGAGGCAAAGGGAAAGTTGTGTTGCTCAAGAACGTATTTTACTTGATTTAGAACAGTTGCAAGCCGAACATCAAGAGCTTGCAGACATGGTGCGCCAAAAGCGGCAGGATGTGACCAGCGCACAACAGCAAGAGCAACAAGCCCTTTTACGTTGGCATGCGTGCTTACGTGCCCATCGTGTGCATACCATTCCTTCGCCGGAGGCTGCATCCACCTTTTTTGCCCGTGTGGAAGCGGCCTTGGTAGCTCAAACGGCCATGCAGCAGGCCCAAGAAGAATTAGATCGCTTGCGGCAAAACCAAGGGGACAGTAAGCAAAAGTTATGCGCTTTTACAAGCATACAAGATGTACTGCGGGCTATGCGTCAACGAAATGAGCCTGACCTAGAGGAAGATGGCACACATACAGCA
>CAYJDE010000051.1:2407-5006 GCA_964368805.1 uncultured Desulfovibrionaceae bacterium | reverse complement strand
AGCAAGGGCAGGCGCACCATGATGCTTCTACACAAGATGCTGCATCTACACAAGGTTTGGCGTCCCTTTTGCCTATTCATACGGCTTTTAATGCCGTCGATTATAGCAACGAAGCTGTGCTAGAGGCTGCCCAAGTGGTGCTGGATGCTTGCCGTGAGGCCGATGAGGCATTACATCAGCGAACTCACGCCGATGCGTCTTTGCGGCACACGGAAAATGCCTTGGAGCTAGCTGTGCATGAGCAAAAGCAAAGTGAAGAACATTGTCAGCAGATGCAGCAACAATGCCAGCAAGCTCAGGAGGCACTGGCCAGCACGTTAGCTGACATGGGCTTAGACAGCACGCTTTCCCCTTCCATGTTGCACTCTGTTTTGGAGTGCATGGATAAATGCCTTAGTCTTGAAGCAGAAATAGGACGCTTGCAAGAAGAAAAAGAGCGCATGGAAAAAGAGTGTGCCTACCTAGTACGCCCCTTACACGCTTTGCTGGAAGAATTGCAGATGCCCTTGCCGGAAGTGGCGCCTTCCACCATGGTGGGAGAAAATTATGTCCCGTTCCAAGAAGATTGGTTGCAAGCCTTGGACTCCATGTTAGGGCATTTATATTCTAATCAAGAATCGCAAACGGCTAAAAGTCAACTCCAAGAGCAACTTGATGTTCAAGAAGAGGCTTTGCAGGAGGCGCATACTGCCCTTAGCGATGCGGAATCTACCATGATGCACCTGCTTGCCCTTGGGCAAACGGAAAATATGGAAGAATTTTTCCGTCTTGCTCATGTGCGGGAGCAACGTCAGCTTTTGGAAAAACGCCAAGGGCAAGTGGAGGATGCATTGCGCCTTGCCGCAGGTGATGCCCCTTTAGAAGCCTTTTTACAAAGTATGGCCAATAAAGATCAGGGGCACTATGAAAACTTTTTGCGAACTACTGAAAAAGAATTACGTATGTTACAACAGCAAGAGCAAGATAAAATGCAAACTCTTGCGCATACCAAGGCTGCTTTGGAAGAATTGCGTCAAAGTACGACCTTAAGTCACTTACGCCAAGAAGAAAAAAACCTTCAAGCAAGTTTGGAGGTGGCTGCGCATACTTGGTCGCAGTATGCTGTGGCAAAACAATTACTTTTACAAGCAAAACAACGTTTTGAACAGGATAGGCAACCGCAGGTTATTCGTCTTGCTTCAGATATTTTTTCGGCTATTACCCAAGAAAAATGGCAAGGCCTTACTGCCTCTTTGGAAGAAAATCAATTGCATGTGTTGTCACCTTCGGGGCAAATGCTTACCCCGCAAAATTTAAGTCGTGGCACGCAAGAACAGCTGTATTTGGCTTTACGTTTGGCCTATATTCGCAATCATGCCACTGAGGCTAAAGCGTTGCCGGTGATTATGGATGATGTCCTGGTAAACTTTGATCCGGAGCGGGCGGAACGTACTGCCAAAGCTTTGCTGGATTTAAGCTTAAGCGGTAAAAAGCATCAAATTCTTTTCTTTACCTGCCATCCGCATATGGCGGATATGCTGCAAAAAAATGCGCAGGAAAGTAAGAGATTTATTGTAGAAAATCAAAATATTCAAGAAGCATAAGGGGGAAAGTCGCCTCATGGCAGGCATAAGGAGTATCATGCCAATATCTTTAGAATTTCGTGGGCACTTGCTGGCCCTTGGCACTGTTTTTGTTTGGGGGCTTACCTTTGTATCTACCAAGCTTTTGCTGGAGGACTTCACCCCTTTAGAGGTATTATTCACACGTTTTGTGTTGGGCTATATGGCTTTATTGCTTTTTTATCCTCAAACTTTGCCTTTTCGCAGTCTCAAAGAAGAAAAACTCTTCATGTTTGCGGGGTTAAGCGGGGTAACCCTGTATTTTTTGTTGGAAAATATTGCCCTTAATTATACCCTTGCTTCCAATGTGGGTATTATTGTGGCCATAGCGCCTTTTTGTACGGCCCTTTTGGCGCAAGTTTTCTTGCGTAATTATACCAAAGAACAGTTAAACTGGACATTTTTTGTAGGTTTTGTGGTGGCCATGGGCGGTATTATCCTCATAGTTTTTAATGGAACTGTGCACTTGCAATTGAATCCGCTAGGAGATATTTTAGCCGCCGGAGCCGCTTTGACCTGGGCTTTTTATTCCATAACCATGCGTATTATTGGAGAACTACGGTTAAATATGGCCATTTGTACCCGTCGGGTCTTTTTTTACGGCATCATATTCATGTTGCCGGTGGTGGCATGGCAAGGAGTAGACATGTCTTGGGATACTGTGGTAAAACCTATTAACATGTTTAATCTTTTGTTTCTTGCTATCCTAGCCTCTGCCATATGCTTTGCCACATGGAATTGGTCTGTAAAGGTGCTTGGGGCCGTGAAAGCCAGTGCCTATATTTATCTTGTCCCCATGGTGGCGGTGTTTGCTGCAGCCATTATTTTAGAAGAAAACATCACGCCCTTGGCTATGTTTGGTACAGCATTGGTCCTTATTGGTTTAATTATTTCGGAACTAAAAGTGAAACAAAAATAACATACATATGGAAACGCTGATTACTACTTGCTCCTGAGAGGGGAAACTTTTTTTAGGGAAAAAACGTTTCCCTTCTCAG
>CAYJDE010000051.1:0-2307 GCA_964368805.1 uncultured Desulfovibrionaceae bacterium | reverse complement strand
TTGACCAGTTCAGGCACCTTACTTTTTTATTATGCCTGCGGTATTATGACCTTTGTGCTGGGCTTTACCATATGTATAGCCGCCATTGGTGCATTGCTTTCTCGCTCTGCGGCTAAAAAAGAAGGAGTGTCTTTGGTGACACGGCATTGTACATGGATTTTTCGCAGTATCTATATGTTTATTCTGCTTTTGGTGACCATTGGCCTTACAGGTTTGATACTCATGGGGGGAGCTTTTCCTACCTTTCCCGATGTAACACAAGTGCAAAGCTTTGCCGATATATGGCAAGACGCAGAATTGCGCTTGGCAGTACAGTATTCGGCGGCATATGTGCTTGCCATTATTATGGTGTTGATTTGGTTTTTATACCGCATGTTTCGCGGTGCAGCCATGCTGCTTTTACTTCGTGTACCCAAGGCCTAATCATGTATCCCATCGCTGTCCCCTCTTGTGTGCTTCCTGCCAATGTGGCGGAAAATGCGTATTTTTTAGCCCATAAAGTGCAAGAAGTGGGATTATGTCTTTTTGAAACTAAGGCCTGTTTAGACTATACACAAGAAGACCTTCCCCTAGATTTACAGGCTTTACCTTTGCGCTGGCATGTGCATTTGCCCGTAGATTTGCCATGGAAACAGCCCGGAGCCAAGGCATTAAGCGGTGTTCATGCAGCACGAAAAGCTTTGGCTGTATTTGCCAAGGCGGCTTTTTTGCGCCCACGCTATGTTGTGTTACATCCGCCCACTTTTATTGCTGATCTTGTAGTGCAAGGGCAGCTGTTAAAAGAATTTTTAGCCACGTGGCACAGTGAAAATTCCTGCCCTGTGCTGTTGGAAAATATCCAAGATATGCCTTTGTACACGTTACCTGTAGATATTTTTGAACAGGCTTCGCAGAGGGGATTAGAAAAAAGCCTACCGCCTACTTTTGGCATTTGCCTTGATGTGGGGCATATGTTAGCCTTTGGACAAGAGGCTTTTATGGAAAAAAAGAACCTCTTGGAAAAGGTGCGGCTTGTACATTGGTCAGCACCGGGAGATTTAGACGATCATAAGCCACTGTCGGCTTTTACCGAAGCCGAGCAAAGGGTTTTATGGGAGCTTATGCCACTTTTACCTGCACAATGTACGCATATGATAGAGGTTTTTCATTGGCAAGGCATTGAAGCTTCCTTTCCTTATTTGCAAAAATATTTGGCCCGTTGCGGAGCAAATTATGCCCACAAAAAATAAATTGGCCCAACGCATGCAAGCTTGGGTAAGCACTTTGGCACGAGATGAGCGCTGGTGCATTCTTGTGACGGCAGACCCCGATGCCCTTGGCGCATCTATGGCATTGAAGCGCATTTTATCCCGTAAGGTGCGAGATATCAGCATTGCCAGCACCAATAAAGTAAGTCGCCCCGATAATTTGGCTATGATTCGCTATTTGCGTATTCCGTTAGTACCATGGGAAGCTCAAATGCGTGAGCAATTTCAACGCTTTGCCATAGTGGACTCGCAGCCGCATCACAATGAAGCTTTTAAAGGCATCCCATTTTCTTTAATGATAGACCATCACCCTATACCGGAGGATTACTGTCATTATGCGGAATTTGTAGATATTCGTCCAAAAATTGGGGCTACGTGCACCATGATGTATCAATATTTACGGGGCCTGAATATTCGTCCCGGAAAATTGCTTGCCACAGCCATGCTGTATGGCATTCGTACTGATACGGCAGCCTTTGAGCGTAGCGGCGGTGAAGCCGATTTTCGTGCGTATCAATGGCTTTCAAAATACAGCGATGCCAATATTTTGCGACGCATTTTACGCTCAGAATATTTAAAAGATTGGCTACCACTTTTTAGTCATGCCTTTCGTTCGTTGCGAACGTGTAAAAGAGGGGCCCATGCTCACGTGGGCAACGTGCATTCTCCGGATTTATTGGTGGCCATTGCAGATTTTTTTACCAGAGTGCATGGTTTACGTTGGGTGGCTGTAAGCGGCACTTATGAAGACACTTTAGTCATTATTTTTCGCGGCGATGGCACCACCAATGTGGGTTTTATGGCCTCACAGCATTTTGGCAATGATGGCTCTGCCGGTGGGCATAAGGTCATGGCTAGGGCAGAAATACCTTTGCGTGTCCTTGGGGAAATAAAGTCGGCGGACTATGTATATGCCAAGTTGATGAAAGGGGCCAAAAGGGTAGAGTGCAGTCGAACAGATAAATAGAAACTTCTGCACAATCATCTTTAAATATGGCTTTGTGTCTAAAATGAGACCTCTGCGCAATTCATTGCGTAGGGGCTCATGGAGCGTTGACGA
>CAYJDE010000050.1:5051-13578 GCA_964368805.1 uncultured Desulfovibrionaceae bacterium | reverse complement strand
TGGCTAGACAATATAGAGAAAGGCTAAACGACACAGAAGTTACCTAGGCACCGCCACGAACTGTTCAAGAACATAGCCATGTGGCAGGAAAAGGTCTCCTTTTCCTGTACGTAGTCACAAGGGGACGGTTGTGAACTTGCGGGGGAGGCGGGGGTGCAGGGGGTGGCTAGGGGGACGCAGTCACCCTTGAACCCCCTGCAAAAAAAGGGAGCATGCTAAAAAGCACACTCCCTTGTATCTTAACAAAAACCTAAACTAAGAGACGGATTATACTACGCCTTGCTCAATCATGGCGTCGGCAACCTTACGGAAACCGGCAATGTTGCCGCCAAGTACGTAGTCGCCTTTTTTATCAAATTCAATGGCAGCTCCGCTGGCAGAGTTGAAGATACCTTTCATGATATTCTTCAGTTTGCTATCTACTTCATCAAAGGTCCAAGGCTGCATGCTGGCATTTTGGGCCATTTCCAACTGACTGGTGGCCACGCCGCCGGCATTGGCGCATTTGCCTGGGCCGTAAGCAATTTTAGCATTCAAGAATATTTCAACAGCTTCAGGAGTAGAAGGCATGTTGGCACCTTCACTTACGCAGAAACAACCATTCTTTATAAGGGTTTTGGCATCTTCAAGGCCCAACTCATTTTGCGTTGCGGAAGGGAAAGCCAAGTCACAAGGCACATGCCATACGGCGTGTTGCCCTTTACCGTAATCTTTTACAGGAATATACTTGGCATCTTTGCAAAGCTCGGCGTAGCGAGTTAAGGAAGCTCTTTCTACTTCTTTTACTTGTCTAAGCACATCTAAATTAATACCAGCGGCTTGGTAAATGCTACCGCGTGAATCAGAAAGGGTTACAGCTTTAGCACCTAATTGGTTTAATTTTTCGATAGTGTAGATGGCTACGTTACCGGAGCCAGACACAGCGGCTGTGGCACCTTTCATGTCACGACCAATGGCATTGAGCATATTTTCAGCAAAATACACACAGCCATAACCGGTGGCTTGGGTACGCACAAGAGAACCGCCCCAAAGTAAACCTTTACCGGTAAGTACGCCTTCAAACTTAGAAGTAAGGCGTTTGTATTGTCCGAACATATAGCCAACTTCACGGGCACCTACGCCAATGTCACCGGCAGGAATATCTTGAGTATCACCTAATATTTTGGAAAGTTCAGTCATGAAGGCTTGGCAAAAACGCATAACTTCGGCATCACTTTTCCCTTTGGGGTCAAAGTCGCTGCCGCCTTTACCGCCGCCAAGCATAAGGCCAGTAAGGCTATTTTTGAAAATTTGTTCAAAACCGAGAAATTTTAAGATGCTGAGATTCACACTGGGGTGAAAGCGCAAACCACCTTTATAGGGGCCAAGAGCGGAGTTAAACTGCACACGATAACCACGATTTACTTGTGGGCGCCCTTTATCATCGGTCCACGCCACACGGAAAACCAGTTGACGATCGGGCTCAGAAATACGCTCTAAAATATTGTGCTGTTGATATTTTGTTTCACGAGCGAACAAAGGGTCAAGGCTGTCAAAAACCTCAGCCACAGCTTGAAGAAATTCTGGTTGATAACGACATACTTTCTTCAACTTTTTGTACACTTTTTGTGGATAGCTTACAGGCACGCTACACTCCTTTGTGGCCCTGCTCTTCAGGGCAATGGGGTTTATTAAGGTTACATAATACTCCTCAAAGAGTAGTATGACACAACACTATACATTAAAAACAGTTACCATAAGGTGGCTTTGAATATACGTAAAAAAATTAGCTAAGAAAAGACTTTTTTTTAAATAATCTAAATTTTACATTTTCTTAAAAGTAGGTAAGAATAGGGTTCTTGCTCTCTAATGCTTTTTTTTGCTAAAATAAAAAGCATTCTAGTGCATAAAACCTAGTAAAAACGTATCGTTAAAATCATATATAACCTTCTAACAATACTATGGAACATCCATGAAAACCACATTAATTGACAGCATTGGTAACACGCCCATGGTGCTTTTACAACACATAAACAGCTCTTCTTGCGAAATTTATGTCAAGCTAGAAAATAAAAATCCCGGCGGTTCCATTAAAGATCGCATTGCTAAACAAATGATTGAAAAAGCGTTAGCAGAAGGAAAATTGCAGCCAGGCGGTATCATTGTGGAGCCAACCAGTGGCAATACCGGTATTGCTTTGGCTATGATTGCCGCCACCTTGGGTATGCGTTGTGTTATCATTATGCCTGACAGCATGAGCCTTGAACGCCGTAAACTTTTACAAGGCTATGGGGCAGAGCTTATCTTGACACCGGCCCACGAAGGCATGAGCGGGGCAGTACTTATGGCTGAAGAAGTGCTTGCTCAAAGCAAAAACGCTTTTATGCCCAGCCAATTTAGTAATTTTCATGCAGTACAAGCCCATTATGAACATACTGGCCCAGAAATTTTAGGCGAATTGGGTTTGCATATTGATGCGGTGGTGGCCGGCGTTGGTACTGGCTCTACCCTTATGGGCTGCGGTATGTATTTGCGTGAAAAAGTACCACACATTCAAGTGGTGGCTGTGGAGCCAGAAGAATCTCCTTTATTATCACAAGGAAAAAGTGGCCCTCATGGTATTCAAGGCATTGGTGCCAATTTTGTGCCTTCCATTGTAGACAAAAAGTGCATTGATAGGGTGCTTACGGTAAAGACACAAAATGCAGTAGATACAGCCCATCTTTTACAAAGAAAAGAAGGCATCAGTTGTGGTATTTCCTCCGGTGCCAATGTGCATGCCGCCCTCGCCTTAGCTGCAGAACCATGCATGAAAGGTAAAAGCATAGTTACTTTCATATGTGATTCCTCAGAGCGTTATCTTTCTACACCTATTTTTAACGAATAAAAAAAAAGCGTTTACAGGTCATTATGCAAAGGCTCTCAATAAAAATGCTCAAAGCCTCTACCAAGGTACTTTTATAACCAAGCCAACCACTGGGGGAAAATCATGTATTATGTTGTCATCATGTTTGTGGGAGGAGTGCTTGGCGGTGTCATAGCGCAAAATAAAGGACGTAATATCTTTTTTTGGACCATATTTTGTGGCCTTCTTGCCCCAACCTTGCTCATCCTTTTGGCTTTACCCAAATTGGCTCAAGAGGGTATTTCACGTCCTTGCCCCTTTTGTTTACGCATTATCCCTTGGCATGCTCGTATTTGTGCGTATTGCCAGAAAAAAGTGCCTAATCCGCACAGCCATCCTTGCCCTTTTTGCGGTGCCACACTATGGGTAGGGGAAAGCCATTGTTCTCAATGCGGTAAGCCTGCGCCACCTGAACCATCTGGATATTTATCGGCTGACAAAGATAAATAATCACGGTAAAGCTGTAAAATACTATACATTCTATACATTGGGGGGAGAAAAATCATGTCACGCTTACGAGAGCATAAAAAACGTTTACGCCAATGGTTAAGCCAAGAACATTGGCAAGACCACTTGCCTGATATAGTCGCCATGGACCCCAAGGAAGCCACAGGCCCCCTGCTTTCTTTTTTATTACTCGGTGAAGATATGACCCACCGTGCCGCCTGCGCTTTGGGCCCTTGTATAGCAAAAATGTGCACAGAAAAAACGGAAGATGCCCGTAATATAGTACGCCGCCTCATGTGGCATATGAATGAGGAGTCCGGCAATATTGGCTGGGGTATACCGGAAGCCTTTGCAGAAATTTTGGTACATAGTGAAAAAATGGCCCAAGAATTTCACCCCATCCTCTTGTCCTATATTATGGATACAGGCCGTGATGATAATTTTTGTGACCACGCCACCTTGCGCCGTTCTTGTTATTGGGCTGTGGGGCGACTTGCCAAGGAACGGCCTGCCCTTTGTGTCAAGGTCATCCCCTGGCTTATACGAGCTTTACACCAAGAGGCAGAAAATGATGTTATTTGTCGTGGCCTTGCTGTATGGGCATTGACGCAGTTTCCTGCGACCATGCTTCCTTCTTTAGAAGTATATCCCATGCTTAGACGCTTGGCCCAAAGCCCCAAAGAAGAGTTACAAACACTTTGCCCTGTTTTTGATGGGCAAAAAGTGCGCCAGTATAGCCTTGAACAACTTATTATGCATGCAAATATATTGTAAGATATACACTTCTGGGCTCTTACTGGACAAAAACACTTTTGTTCGATATGCACTTTTTTATAAGGTGTAAAAAGCTTTGATACATTACATTTTACTATGACTGATTCGCAAAGAGTATATGAAACGTAAGACTCCTGCACAATACATTGTTCGAGAGTCTTTTGAAGCGTTGACGACAGTCAATGCGACGTAAAATAAAGAGTAAGCGCAATTCATTTGCCCTGTTAAGCGATTTATTTTGTACCTTTTGTCCTGCACAGGTACACCTATAAAAAAGCGAAACATAGTATAACAGCACAAAGAAAACTCTAAAAAATAATGATGCAAGACTCTTAACTTTGAGGTACGCCATGCAGAAAATTTTTTTATTAATGCTGACCTTGCTTTTAACGTATCCTTCCATGGCATTTGCCTCGTTAACAGAAAGGCCCATCACCATAATAGTGCCCTCAAAAGAAGGGGGGGCTACTGATATTTTAGCTGAACTTTTTGTAAAATACGCCAAAAAATATTGGCCGGAATGTCAATTTTCCATAAAAACTGTGCCCGGTTCTGGTGGACAAAAAGGTTTTGAAGAAATTGCTCAATCCGACCATAGCGGCTATACCATGGGTCTTGTTTTTACGCCGCAATTGGTTTCGCATATCGTCTCTAAACGCGCACGCTATTCCTTTAAAGATTTTCACTTTATAGGCGGTGGTGTGCAAGACCCCGTACTCATTGTGGTGCCTAGCACAAGCCCCATACAAAACCTTAAAGATTTTGTGGCACACGCCAAAAAGAAACAGCTTCGTGTAAGTGTCAATAGTATAGGCTCCGATGACTTTATTGCGGCAAAAATTTTTGAAGACAAAGCCAGTGTGTACTTTAATCTTCTGTCCAGCAAAGGGTCCGTAGAACAAAAAGACCTTGTTGTCAGCGGACAAGTGGCCGCAGCCTTTATGAATATATCACAAGTGCATGCGGCACAAGAAACAGGCGGCATACGTATGCTTGCTGTTTTACAGCCAAACCGCTTACCCTCACTAAAACATGTACCCACAGCAAAAGAAGAAGGATATGCCATTGAAATGATGAGCACACGAGGTTTCGCCTTACCTAGTAAAGTAGACGCTAAAATTCAGGCACAATTTGACACCTTGCTTACTAAAATTCATGACGACCCCGATTTTATACTTGAGTGCGAAAAACGTGCCTTTATTCCGCTTCTTCATGATAGCAAAGACTATACGCACTACTTGCAACAGCTCTTAAGTCAAACCCAAAAGTTACATAAAGAATACCCTTGGTAAAGTTTCTTTTCATGAACAGAATCTTTGCACAAGCATTTTCAAGTGTCACTTTTTATTACTGTTTTGAAATATATCAATGAAAATACTCATGTAAAAAAAACGAAAAAGTGCAATATACTGCGCCAGACGTGTTTTCTTGTTACGGCATGAACCATGAACGTCTACGCTATAATAAAAAACTTTATCTTCCTCGCACTTTACACTTTTAAACACCCTGTTTAAAAATGACAAAAGAAATATTTTACCCATAGCGTTTATAAAAATAGATTTTGCAGCCTGCTTTTATGTTATAAAACAAATTGTTCAGAAAGCTCTAACACCTAAAAAAGTTGTGAGGATACAATGAGCGAAACAGCGGTAGCATTTACGTTAAGCACAGAAGAAAAAAGCATTTTAGGCGACATTGCCAGCCTTGCCATTGGACAGCACTTGGCCGATATACCCGAAAGCCCCCCCAAAGAATCTTCCTTTCGACACGGGGTATTAACAGAACATTTAGGGTGCTTTGTCACCTTAACTAAACACGGTCGCCTACGTGGTTGTATTGGTTCTCTGGTGGGGCAAGAGCCGTTATATCAAAATGTGTTTCGCATGGCCAAGGCAGCGGCCTTTCAAGATAGACGCTTCCCTCCTGTGGTGGCCCAAGAATGGCCGGAGCTGGAATTGGAGATTTCTGTCTTAGGCCCCATGGTGCTTTGTCCTAACGTAGAAGCCATAGAAGTTGGGCGGCATGGGCTGTTACTAGTACAAGAGGGCCGTAGCGGCGTCTTTTTACCCAAGGTACCCGTGGAACAAGGGTGGGATTTGCTAGCCTATTTAGAAAACTTATGCCACAAAGCACAATTGCCTTCAGGTTCCTGGAAAAATCCACAAGCGCAATTATATTGGTATGAAGCGGTGGTTTTTTCTGTGGCTCGATAGTGTGTTTACATAGCCAGAAGTACGCTCTGGCTATGTAGCAAATTCTTAACAGACCGTTGGAAAAGTACAATGCATCACATAAATGCCACTTTTTTATAAAACTATTGCAAAACAGCGTTTTTCAACAGGCTGTTACGTGAGAGCTGTCAAATCATAGGTACTGCTTTCCACAATTTGCCCACGTACCATGGCGCCCACTTGCACCCCAGGGCCGCTCACATAGGTCATGCCATCCACTTCCGGCGCTTGAAACCACACCCGCCCTTTGTGCAAACCTGGCCATTCTTCATGTTCAGCGTCCACCAAGACGGTATGTTCTTGCCCCACTTCTTGTTCCAAAATTTCTTCAGAAATTTCGGACTGTAAGGTCATAATTTCGTGACGACGCTCTTCTTTAACACTTTCTTCCACTTGTTCCGGCATGAGGGCCGCTGTGGTCCCCTCTTCAGGTTCGTAGCTAAATACCCCCACATGATGCAGACGAGTCTGCAAAACAAATTCACGTAAGGTTGCAAAGTGTTGCTCTTTTTCACCGGGAAAGCCCACAATAAAGGTCGTACGTAAAGCAGCTTCTGGTAAATAACGACGCACACGCTCCACCACAATGGCGGGGTCTTTAGCAAAGGGACGTCCCATACGTTGCAAAATTTCAGAGTGAGCATGCTGCATGGGTATGTCAAAATACGGCAAAAGCACTTTGTCTTGCACGGCCTCTTGCATAAAAGTTAACGTTTTTTCCGTAAGTCCCGAAGGGTATAAATACATAAGGCGTAACCACTGCAAGCCTTGAAGAGGTAAAAGCTTTTCCAAAAGTTGCGGTAGCGTTGCGTTTAAATCTTCTCCCCATGTGCTTACATCTTGCGCCACCAAAACCAATTCTTTAACCCCTTGGCCCAATAGTAGTTGCGCTTCACGTACCAAATTTTCCAAAGGCACCGAGCGATGCTTTCCACGAATGGACGGAATGGTACAAAAGGCGCAAGCGTGCTTACAGCCATCACTCACCTTCAGCCATGCAGAAGCCGCATGAGGCGCAAGTAAACGCCCAAAGCCATGGGGGTGCACAATATTTTGCCCTAAATTCAAAGGCTTCAAGGCAGCGGCCACTTGGTGCGGCCATGTGTCTAAAGTGGCATTGGGTAACCATACATCCACTTCTGGTAAATCTTGCGCCAAAGCTTGTTCACCATATCGCCCCACGAGACAGCCCGCTACTACCAGTAAGGGTTTATGCTTAAGCGTAGAGCAATGATGCACAATTTCCACCAAGGTGCGCACCGATTCTTGCACAGCGGAGGCTATAAAACCGCATGTATTAACAAAAATAAGCTGAGCACGGCCCAAATGCGGGGTGGGTACTATTTCTACAGCCAAAGCACCTAGCAAATGCTCGGTATCAACACGATTTTTGGGACAGCCTAAACTTATACTGTACACTCGAAGTTTTTTCATGCACATCTCATTGTATGGAATGTTAGTGGTTTAAAAAGCACCATTTCTCTCATTTTACCTGTAGGAAGAAACATTGCGGCGCAGAAAAAATACTATACCATTACAGGATGACAAGCAATACACAATAGCGTAAGCTCTTAGCATAACAGGTTGTTGAAATAAGCACATGTTGGTAAGGGTTTTTATTGAAAAGTAAAAAGGCCTTGGAAAATGTTGCAAGACAGCGCAGATTGCTGTATCTAATTACTTGTATATATAGAATTTATCCAAATCCCCGTGGGCGTACATGAGCTTTTATACTAGATTTTATTCCAAAGCACTAGGTATAAAGCCATGCAAGATAATTCTTTTTCAAAATAATTATAGTAATATACGAGGTTGTTATGTTAAAATACCCCTCCCTATTTCGTAATCTTTTTCTGGGCGCAGCTTTACCTTGCTTGTGCCTATGGTCCATGCCTTTTGTGGCATGGGCGGCGCAAAGTATTCCGACCAATCAAGGCTTACAAACGCAACAAGGTATGGATATATATGGCGGAGCGTATGTCCCGCCCCAAGCCCCTGCACAACCGCCACACAGTGCAAACCCTAGGGCCACCCCTGTGGCGCCTGCGACTAATAGTCAGGGTTTTCAAACATTTCAAGTGGCACCACGGGGGGCAGCACCAAGTTCTACGGCTCCTTCTTTTGTGCAGCCACCTGTTCAAAGTGCACCGCATGCCAGCGGACAAGTGGTCATACAAACTCCTGGGCAAAC
>CAYJDE010000050.1:0-4951 GCA_964368805.1 uncultured Desulfovibrionaceae bacterium | reverse complement strand
CCTATTCAAACCTTAAGGCAAGGGATGCCTGTACAACAAATGGGCCAACAGCCAAATCAGCAGGCTGGACAGTTGCCAGCTCAAACAGGGCAACCAAGACCAGGAGCAACGCAACAGCCGCCACAGCAACCTACGGGCATTGTACCCCAAAATGTACCGCTTATTGCCCCAAGTGCTCCCCCCGTTGCTACACCCCCTGCGCCGGTACGTCCCTCCGAAGCAGACATGGATAAAACCTATTTGCAAGCTGCCAATAGTTTTTCGCAAGCAAAATACAATGAAGCCATCGATACTTGGCAAAGACTTGCAGCGCAAGGGCATGCACCTTCCATGGTGGCCCTTGGGCTTTTACAAGATAGAGGCCATAGCGACGCAAGAATTCCTGTAAATACCAAGGATGCTTTGACTTGGTTTCGCAAGTCGGCAGACCTTGGCCATAGGGATGGCATGTATCACCTCGGACGCATGCTTGTGCACGGTCGAGGCAACGCCACCGGTCAAAAACATACAGATACTGCAGCTGTATGGTTTCGTAAAGCGGCAGATCTTGGACAGCACGATGCCCAGTACGCCCTTGGCGTTTTGTACGAACGTGGCGAAGGTGTTGTGCGCAGTCTAAAAGACGCCGTGGCATGGTATAGCCATGCAGCAGCAGGACAAAATGTGACTGCTCAAGCCCGGTTAGGACATTTATACCATGTGGGCGAAGGAGTTCCAAAAAACATCTCCCGTGCCACCTTGCTTTTATACGGGGCCACCATGGCCGGAAATTTAACGGCCCAAGAAGAGCTCTTTGCCATGGCTAAGGAGCAATTTCCCCAAGATTTCCCAAAAGTTACTTTGTTTGGAGCTGACTTAAGCGCAGACAAAGGCGTAACCAGAGCCACCATGCGCTCGGCCCTTAGTGTATCTAAAGTGCCAGCCTTACGTGAAGATATTAATTTTATTTGTGATGTCTACGATCTTGGCAAGGTAGTGCCTGGTTCTAAAGAAATGGCCATTTGTTATGGCAGCAACGATGCCAAAGCCCATAAAGCCGAACAAGAAATTGGTTTTATTAAAATAGACTATCCAGCCAAAACCGCCAAGGATGCCAAAGCCATACAGGATATGGTCACGCAGCGTTTTGGCCCCCCCATTGCCGGCGAAAAAGATTTAGGGCATCTATGGAATTTAGGGCCGGTTATTGTGGCCACACAATTTGAAGCCAAAAATCAAGAAGTAGGACTTATGTATATGATACCAAGGGTTTACCACACTACACAAAGCAAATAACAGAGGGGGTCACCATACGAAAATACTGTTTTATCTGTGAAATTTTTCCTAAAAAAATTTCCTCTCTCAGGTAAAAGAATGCATCAGCGTTTCCATAATGGAAACCTCTGCACGATTATTCTTTTATAAATATTTATGCATAATTTTGAAAATTGTGCTTTTACAAAAATTTCAGAGTGCAGAAGTCTCATATTTTCAACAGGCTGTTGAAAATATGCATAGAGCATCTCTGGTGTGCCACTATACACAAGCGATTTTCCGCACAATAAACAATGAGTACAATACATTATGCATGTTAACAGTATACAGACCGTAGAATTGACTTCCCTTTCCCATGACGGGCGGGCCGTGGGACGCCTTGTGGATGATCCGCAAGGGCGTGTCATCTTTGTGACGCACGCTTTGCCGGGTCAAGTGGTACAAGCAAAAATAACCAAGAGCAAAAAAAATTTTGCCGAAGCCCAATGCATGGCAATTATTCAAGAGGCCGCGCACAGCCAAGAAGCCCCTTGCGCCCATGCACAAGATTGCGGCGGATGCCCCTTACAAACCTTACACCCCACACGTCAGTTATATTGGAAAGAGCGCATGGTGCACGAAGCCATGGCCCGCATTGCCAAGCTTGCCCCTGAGCAGTTAACATGTATGGAAAACATCGTGCCCTCTCCTCAAGCTTGGGGCTATCGCAATAAAATGGAGTTTGCTTTTGGCAATGCCCATAACGAAACAAACATGCCTCAAACAGATGCCAGCAAAGCCTTGGATAAAACGCTGGCGTTGGGTTTGCGTGCCAAAGCCTCCCATGCTGTCATCGCAGTACCGCAATGCTTACTTATGCCCCCTGTATGCTTAAATATAGTGGAAAGTATTCGTGCACTATGTCAAAAAGCCGGTTTTAGTGCTTGGCCAAACCCTACACAAGAGCACGCCATCTTACGCCATGTGATTATTCGCCGATCAAGAACTTCGCAAAAATGGGAACAACAAGGGCAAGGTCATGCACAAGAGCAAAATCAACATCCGGAACAAAAGCACGAGCACGAAATAAAAGATGCACTACAGCAAGAAGTAAGTCAGGGGGCCAATCAAGGATTAGCCCAAGAATTACAACAGGGATTACAACAGAGATTACAGCAGGGGAAAGAAGAAATTTTAGTTAATCTTATCATTGCCCCAAGCCAAAAAGAGGCTCGTTTGCGCCTTAGCCGCCTCGGGCAAGAGTTGATGCAACTTCACCCAGAAGTGACAGGTTTTATACTGGAAGAGCGTTATTCCAAAAGCATGGTGGCCCAAGGACAACAAAAAATATTTAGCGCAGGAAATCTGGAATTACAAGAAAGCTTGGGGCCTGTAGCATACACCTTTGGGCATAATGCTTTTTTTCAAATTAACACCCCGGCTGCGGCAAAGCTTTGCACCATCTTAGAAAATATGACACAAGACATATTGCAAGGACAAAAAGGTTCATGCTTGTGGGATGTCTATTGCGGTGTAGGGGCTCCGGGCTTGACCTTGGCTCCGTATTTTGAGACCATGTACGGCGTAGAAATCAATGATAAAGCCATTGCCATGGCTCAAAAAAATGCTGTTGCCGCCGGATATACCCATTGTCAGTATACGGCCGGCGATGCCAAGGATATTTTACTCCACTGGCCACAGCCTCACATGATTCTACTAGACCCGCCTCGTGCCGGCTTACATGAAGAATGTATACAGCAAATGCTACAGGCATCAGCCAAGGCCATACTTTATATTTCCTGTAACCCTGCCACCTTGGCACGGGACATTGCGGCCTTAAGCCCCCAGTATACAGTACAGAAACTTGTGCCGCTGGACTTTTTCCCGCAAACAGCCCATGTGGAAAGTTGCGCCTTATTGGTTCGGCGGTAAAAAAGATATATTTTAGAGAAAAGCTGTTGTAAAAATATTGACCTCATTATAGAGCTGTGCTAGTTTGGGCAGACCTTGTGAAATGGGGTACAAGCATTTTATCTAGTGGATTAGCGTCCCTTAGGTAACATTTCCTCAACATACCCTCGTAAGTATATGGACGAGGAAGGTATCCCATGAGTTTGCAAGAAAGAGTAAAAAAGAAAAGTAAAAGTATGGAACTTTTTGCCACCGCTGGCACCATTGGTATGCATATGGTCAGCGGCCCCATTGTGGGTTTTGGCATTGGCTATGGCCTTGACGCATGGCTTGGCACCAGTCCATGGATGAAATTAGTTTTTTTTCTGGTGGGCATAGGGGCAGGTTTTTTAAATGTGCATCGGGATAGCCAACATCTTTTACGAAAAATGCAAAGGGAAAAAGAGGCTGAGCAAGCGGCCCGGCGAGGCGCTGAAAGCGTTGCTGAAGCTGAAAAAAACGTGCACATGGGTGGAACTGAAGAAAAAGTTGCCACAGCAGCCAAAGAAGATAAGTCAGATGCATCGCTTCACTCTCTTAAAGTGCATACGGAACAAACCGTAAGCGAAGCTATGCACCAAGAGGAAAAGCATGCAAGATAACAGCTTTTTGACTCGCTTGGTTCACCCCTTGGATGCTTGGTTATGGCGAAGAGGATTTCAAAATCCCCTGGTGCGCCAAATGCTAAAAAGCCAAATTATTTTTGTGCTGTTGGCTGCAGTTTTAGGTTGCGTGGCCCTGCCTTGGACAGCACATGGGCTTACCTTTGCTTTGGGTGTAATAATTTTTGCACATATTTTTTGGGGAATCTCTGGACAAGTGCTGGGCTTTTCCCTTACAACGTATTCAAGAGGATTGCTTTTCCTCTTGCTTATCAGGTCGGCTTTAAGGTTGGTTATTACCGCCGTAGTTTTATATGTGGCCTTTGTGGTATTTAATGCCTCGGCAATAGTACTTGTTTGTGGAGTTATAGCAAGTATGGCCTTGGCGCTTGGAACCTTTGCCTGTATTCATTTTCAGCGGGCATAAAGCAGTAAGGAGTGTATTATGGCAGGTGGATTGCCGCATCCGGTCTTACTCTCCACCATTTTTGACATGGACTATGTCACTATTGGTGGACAATTAATGGAATTTAAACATGTCTTTTACACATGGGTAGGCATGGCCTTTTTGTTTTTTGTAGCCTACCGTGTGCGCAAAAACATAACCATGGTTCCGGGAAAGCTACAGAACTTCTTTGAGGCCATCATAGGCACCATTGATGACTTTGTCTGTACAAACCTTGGCGAAAAAGACGGGCCAAAATTTGTGCCCTTATTGGCTGTTATTTTTATTTATATTATTACCTTAAACCTTATGGGCTTACTGCCGGGCTTTGATGCGCCCACGGCGAACTTGAATACTACTGTATCCATGGCCCTTATCGTTTTTGTGTACTACAATTTCATCGGTATGCAGCGCTGGGGTTTGCATTATGTAAATCACTTTACCGGCCCCTCCAAAGCTCTTATTCCGCTTATGTTCCCGCTGGAAGTGGTTTCACATATGTCTCGCCCACTTTCACTTTCTTTGCGTCTTTTCGGTAACATCCGTGGGGAAGAAATTGTTATTATCCTTGCCTTTGTTATGGCACCTATCTTGGGTTCACTGCCCATTTATGCGCTATTCTTGCTTGGCAAGAGCATGCAAGCCTTTGTGTTCTTCATGCTGACTATGTTCTATATTAAGGGGTCGCTCGAGCACGCCCATTAATGGGCAGTTTAAAAAG
>CAYJDE010000049.1:0-13693 GCA_964368805.1 uncultured Desulfovibrionaceae bacterium | reverse complement strand
AAAAAATCTCACTTTTCTCGTGTCTTACCCTTTTTGAGCCGATTGATTGCTTTCAATTGGTCTTTGTAAAACCTTACATTGTTGCAGCATCCTCACGTTTCCATTTTTCTAAATGCTCTAAAATAAAGTGTGCGGTATAGGCATGTTCTTCCTTGCCTTGACCTTGTACAAATCGAGCAGCCCCAAAGGCATAATGAATAGTTCTTTCAGGGTAGATAAAGCCAAAATCTTTAATCCATGTTCCTTGAGCCCAGGCATCGGTTTTTAATGCCAAAGGAATGAGAGGTCGCCCGCTGTGTTTAGCTAATTTTACTCCCATGGAGTTAAATTTTTGTATATCAAATTCCACAGAACGTGTGCTTTGTGGAAAAATTATTAAAGACATGCCATTATCAAGACGTTTCTTGCCTTCTTCCAAAATGTGCTTTAAATCTTCTCTGGGATTATTTCTTCCAACTGAAATGACATTTCGTGCGGTCAGTACTGTTCCAAAAAGAGGTGTCTTAATGAGGCTTTCCTTTACCACAAAGGTGACCGGGCCACGTGGACGAAGTATGCCAGGTAACATGAATGTTTCTAAGGTGCTCATGTGATTTCCAATAAAAATACATGGACCATCTACGGCATCCACATGTTGTAAACCACTTATGTCAATACGAGCTCCCACTTTTTCCATAAGCTTACCAATACCCACACTGCAATTAATCCATACTTCGCCATTACATTTACCCACTTGGGCTGAAAAACACAGTTTTGTTACGGGGCCACAGAGGGTACGTATATAAAAGTCTATGCTGGGAAAGTGTTTATTAAAAAACCCCACTTTTTTTTCAGGGGTATAATAAGCACTGTTTAAACCATAGTGTAAATCAAGTTTGTTTTTTTGCATATTATTCACCAGTATGCGGATGTAATTTACGCCACCACTGACTTAGGCGCACTTCATCGCCATGAGGGCGTGGTTGATAAAATCGTCTTCCCACCAGTTCTTGGGGTAAGTAGTCTTGCGCCACCCAACCTTGAGGAAAATTATGCGGGTATTTATATTCTTTGCCATACCCCCATTCCTTATGCAGCTTTGTTACGGCATTGCGTAAATGTATGGGCACAGGTTGTGGGCCGTTAGCTTTTATTTCACGCTGTGCAAGAAGATATGCCGCATATGCACTATTGCTTTTGCGGGCAAGGGCTAAATAAACAACGGTTTCCGCCATAGGAATAAAGCCTTCTGGCATACCCACAAACTCAATGGCCTGTTGGCAAGCAACGGCCAGCGGCAAGGCTTGTGGATCTGCAAGGCCCACATCTTCCGAAGCCGATAAAATAAGTCGACGACAAATAAAGCGTGGGTCTTCACCCCCTTCTAAAAGACAGGCTAAATAATAAAGAGCCGCATCAGGGTCGGAGCCACGAATGGATTTAATAAGAGCAGAGGCTAACTCATAATGACTGTCGCCGTCTTTATCATGTCGACTGATAATTTCTGGCAAACCCACCTTAATTCTTTCAAGACTACGCTCTTCTTCAGGAAGTGCCGAAACATATTCAATAAGGTTAAGTAAAACCCTAGCATCACCTCGAGATACAGCCACAAGAGCTTCTAAAATGACATCAGAAAGGTCTACCTCTTGCGCTGTTGCACCACGCTTAGCCAAAGTAAACAGTTCTGTAGCGTTTAAAGGGCGTAAGCGCAAAACATGTAAACGAGAAAGTAGCTGGCGTGTTACACTAAAAGAGGGATTTTCTGTAGTGGTGGCAATGAGAGTAAGTTCTCCTGATTCTATGAGGGGTAAAAAGAAATCTTGTTGCGCTTTGGAAAAACGGTGTAATTCGTCCAGTACCAACATATCTTTGCCGCTTAAATCTCGACGTAATTGTTGTAAACCTGCTTCAGGGGCACTAATACGAATGGAGTTGGCACTTTTGGCTTTAGCCAATAAAAGTGCCAAGGTAGATTTGCCACAACCGGGAGGCCCAAAAAAGAGCAAGGAAGGTAAACGTTTCGCTTGCGTAAGGGCCGAAATACGCTCCGTCAGATGACTTTGCCCCACAAAGTGTTCTAAATTTTGTGGGCGCATGCGTTCGGGTAAAGGCTGATGTGTAGTCATAGTGTGTAGCATCGGCTTTGTATTGATAAGTTTACCCGTCATGAAGATATTTCATCTTCGAGTTGTGAAGCCCACCAATGAATGCCAAGGCACAATAAAGAGGCAGTTTCGCAGCGCAACACTCTTTTTCCAAAGCTGACGGTTTGAAAATTATTCTTGCTAAGAAGCTGTACTTCTTCAGAAGAAAAGCCTCCTTCAGGGCCAATGGCATAAATGCTAATGCCTTTTTGTCCAGCCATGGCCGGCGTAAACATGGGCACTGCTTCCTGTACTTCCCAAGGTAAAAACTTATGTGGAAAATCTACGCTTTGTTCCACAAGCTCCTGCACGCCGCCTTTAAGAACACGTACTGTGGGCAACCATGGATTACGGCATTGTTTCATGGCGGCAATGCATTGCCCTTGCCAATGCTCTTTTACTTCAGAGGGTACCTTGCCTTGACTATGGTCCCCTTGCCAAAGCCATACTTCATGAACCCCCAGTTCCACCGCTTTTTCCATGAAAAACCCACGGCGGGTGGCTTTACTCCAAGCCAGTGCCATGATGGGCAAAGCAAGAGGGCGAGCAAAGAACTTTTCCTCTAAAAGGTGTAAGGTGACTTCTTTTTTCGTCATATGAGTGATGGAACACAGGCCTTGTCGCCCTTGCCCATCTAAAATATGTACCTCTTCCCCCACTTGCATACGCAAAGCCTGAATGAGGTGACGTGCTTCTGTATCTTGTAATGTACAGGAAGCCGGTGTGGTATTTTTTAGCGGCCAATGCGCAGGGGGCAGGTAAAATGCGTGTGGCATATGTGTTCCTTTCGTTTTTTAAAAAATACTTACGGCTAAAATGCTAACTGCCAACGCGTGCTTTGCGTACTGCCACAAAAGTATCTCGCAAAGCCACCATACGCCGGTAATTTTTGCGTATTTCCATGCCTGCTTCTGTCAAGTCGCATTCAGGGCATTCCATATAGTTGCGCACTAAATATCGATTTCCCAACATGGCATCAGTAATGCTAATGATAGTATCAACAAGTGAAGGGAAAAAGTTAACAATTTCATGCGAAAGATCCGTCAATACAGCCACAGCACTTTGGGTCATTTGTCTATAGCCGATGGAAACACCTTTCACCTGTCGCTCACGTAACTCTTCCAAAACCCGAACTTTTCTGGCTTGCTGAATATAGCCGTAGCGTTCTTGCATTTCACGATATAAATCTCGTAATTCGCCAAAGGCTTGTTCCTTGGTGGGAGAGTGTAGATAACTTTCTACAACCATGCTGACCTTGGCAAAAAAATCATCACTGTAAAAAATAATACGCCGTTGATGCTTTGTAAGCCAAGTATAGAGAACTTTTAGCCTTTTTTCTTCGGTGTCTGTGTTTTCTATCACTTCGGTTTTTTTATACACAATGCGTCCCGTATATTCCCCGCGTACAATGTCATTGAGACGAAGGAACATATTGGAACTATCTCTGATAATATTTAAGCCTTGTAGTGATTCTCCCGTTAGGGGATGTAAAATTTCTTGTGAAACAACAGAAAGAGCACGATCTTGCCGAATATTTCTTTCATTATAGGCATGTTGGCGATAGGTAACCCGAATAATGACCACACGATTTTCTTCATCCACAAAAAAACCGCCTTGCCCAATGGTATCAATGGCATCTTGTTGATCTTTATCCAGACCAATGAGGGCAATTTTTTCTACTTTGGGATAGCGGCTATGGTCGCCTTCACCAATGTAAGTGGTGATGGTTCTGTCTGTTTGACCAAGTACACGTAAAAGGAATCTTTCCCCCATTTTATGCAGTTTACGGGCAAAAAGAGCGCTGGATGTTCTGCGTTCTGATACTACAGGAAAACCATATAATTCCATAAGATATTGATAGACAAACATTCTATTACGTTCGTACATATCATTATCGCCATAACGAAATTTTCCCATGCGCATGCCAAAGCGCTTTAATTCACTATCAATATCTGATGGGAAAGACGCAAAAACGCCGCCCAAATAAAATTGGTTGCCGCCATCCATACTCAGTACATGGGCACGGTCAAGGCGCAAAAGATAGGGAAGTAATGTGGGGTAATAATCCAAGAGAGAGACATCTAAACGACCAATATCTTGACGGAAAGATTCATGAATGGCCCGTGGCAAACGTGAAGCTATGGTCTGCTGATTGTAACGGATAATGGGTTCTTCAAGTGGGCAGGATGCGCCTTCGGCACTTTCCACTGCATTTAAGATGGGGTGAATAATATCGTATTGAAAAATTTCAGAAAGATAGTTGAGAGGTCTTGCCAAAGCCACCAAGGAAAAGCCCGGCAATTGCGCATATTCCCACATATCATTATCAAAAGAGGGCAAAAGCTCTCTTGCTTCCACAAGGGGGTAATTCTTTGTATTTTGGTAGGGTTTTATCAGGCAGTAGCGAATATGGACAGCGTTGAGAAATTGGTATAATTTTTCAAGGTTGTCAATTTCAATGTAATCTCTAAAAGAGCAATGGTTTTTCCAAGGCAAACCATTCTTAATGAAAATTTTTTTCCAAGAGATCATAGCCGTTCCAAATTTTCAAAGGGATAAAGGAAACGTTGATTAAAATGCCTTTGTGCTCTTTAACAGGTTGTTTGTTGATGCAAACTTATTATGCTCATGTTGCAAATGTTGATAGATTATAAAGTCTTAGTAAAACTGTCTTTTCATAAGAAGTCGAAAATACTAGTGCATTAGCGCTTCCTAAAATACATATTACTTCCTTTGCCACTATCTATGAAGAAGAATACATTTTTTTTGGTAAAAAATCTAGTACTTCATTACAGATTTAGACAAAATTTAAGAGCAAGGCTGTAAAGCCCGTGAAACAAACTGTAATGCTTCGCTATACAGACTGTCGCCAGCATAGGGGGTTAAAACGCGTGTTCTGTTTACACCAACCATAAGCGAAATAATGACTTGCGCTGTGTCTGGCACATGAATTTGGCGTATACTACCATCTTCAATGCCTCGGTATAAACAAGATTCAAGCTCCTGAGATACTTGCTGAAAGCTGCTATTCATTATTTCACGGTCATCACTTGTTTTCATGTCACTGTAAGGGGAACAGCGCACCAAAACAAGCCAGTTGGAATTTTTATCTATAGAAAAATCAAGATAGGCTTGGCAAAAGTTCAGTACAGAGGCATAGCCTGTATCTCCCTTAGCCGTGGCTTCACGTAATACTTTAAGAAAATGTTCAAGAACATCTAAACCAGCAGCAAGAAAGAGTTTTTCTTTATTACCATAGTGATGCGTTAAAAGACCAAGTGCAACGCCGGCTTTTTCAGATATTTTTTTAAAAGTGGTTTCTACATATCCATATTCACCAAAAAGTTCTTTTGCAGCGGTGAGCAGGGCATCTTTTTTTGAGGTATGCATGATTATCTCTTTAGTTGTTTCTATAAATCTATGTGTCTAGGCAACTATTTTTTCTTCATGTTTGCACAAAATATTGCTGTATTATCTTTAATGTAAACGAAAATGATATATTTTTTCACAATGGGTTTTACTCTATAACATATGGCTTATAGCTAACAAAAAACGTAAAATTAGGATGTTCATGAAGAAATGTCAATATTTTTTCTGGAAATAAAAGTCATCAGCGTCAGTATAAGCATAGTAAGGGCCATAAACATTCCAAAGAAAAAAACACTTGTAAATGCACCATATAGAAAAAGCGCACCGCAAAGCAAAGGGGCAATGCTTTGAGAAAGACGCAAAATAGTACCATTGACAGCCATAAGGGCACCACGCCCCACAGTAGGGGCAAGGGCACTTAAAGAGGCTATGATGATGGGATATAATAAGCCCTGTCCTACGCCATAACAGAAGATTGGTATAATAAGCCACCAAAAAGAAAGACTTTTTGACCAAAAAAACAGCATGGTCATGGCAAGGCCAAAAAACAGTGCGCCAGCACAAGCTACTGTTTTTTGTGAAAAAAACTTTACAATGGGGCTTAGCACCAAGGTGGCTAGCACAGTACCTAAAGAAGAGAGCGCAAATACAAGGCCAATTTGCATGGGCGAAGCGGCATAATAGGTGGTAGAAAATAAAGGAAAATAGCTAATTAAGGGGCCATACAATATGGAAAAGGCACAAAAGGTAATGGCAAAATGTAAAAGACTTTGCTTTTGAAAAATGATTTTTTTGGCATGTGTGGCATATTGACGCATGTTTCCTTTTTTTTCATGGGTAGGTAATGGGGTATACAGTCCTAACCAAAGTAAAGGAAGGGCTAAAAGAGAAAGGCGTAAAGACCATGCCCAACCTACTTCACCAAGAAGGCCCCCAAGGGCAGGAAAAAGTGCGGCTCCAAGGCTTAAGGTGGTGGCAGCAAAACCCATAATTTTTAGGCGTTCATGTTCGTCATGGTAAATATCACCCACAATGGTAGTATAAAGCACCCCAAGACAGGCTGCCCCCATGCCTTGTATCACACGCCAAAAAAGTAAGGTGGGTAAGGTGGTGGCAAAAGAGGCTAAAAAACCTCCTAAAGCAAAAAGGAAAAGGCAGGGCAGTAAAACAGCCTTGCGGCCCCACCGATCTGCTAAAATACCCCCCACAGGGGCCAGAAAAATACCGGGCAAGGTGAAAGAGTAGACCAGCACCCCCAGTTGAGATTCTTCAATGTGAAAATGCTGAGCCATGGCGGGCAGTACAGGAAAAATAATGGCCACCCCCATGACGCTTAAAAGCGCAGTACCGTAAATGAGAACATATTGCGCTGTTTTGGGTGTCATGGGAGTTAGGGAAAAATTGTTGGGGGCCGCCTTAGAGAAAATGTTCAAGAAGATTGTCCTTTTTTGCGCCGTATATCTTTAATCTCTTTGGCTGCAAAAGCTCCCAATCTTTGCAAACGTTTATCTACTAAATCATAAAGGCTTTGTGGGGTGAAACTTTCGTCTTTTCGCTTTTTTCCCACAGAAAGCCCTGTAAGTAATTCCAATGCTTCATCAATATGTTTAATGGGATAGATGGCAAACTTACCTTGGGTTACGGCAGTAACAATACGTGGCGAAAGCATGAGATGTTCCACATTATCGTAAGGAATAAGTACCCCTTGGGTGCCTGTAAGCCCATGGCGTGCACAGACATTGAAAAAACCTTCAATTTTTCTGCTTACGCCGCCCACGGCCATAATTTGTCCCGATTGACTTAAAGCACCGGTAAGGGCCAAGTCTAAACGTACAGGCACCTCAGCAATGGCAGAGAGTAAAGCCACAAGTTCTGCTCCGGAGGCAGAGTCCCCTTCAATGCCGGCATAGCTTTGTTCAATACACAGGCTACCTGTTAAAACAATGGGCCTGCGTCTGGCAAATAGGGACACCAGATAGCTTTTTAAAATCATCATGGCCTTGGTATGAATGGGGCCGCCCAGTTCTGCTTCACGTTCAAGGTCAATGATACCGCCATGCCCTACACCTACGGTGCAAGAGATTTGATGCGGTAAGCCAAATTCAAAATCGCCATGCCAAGTGACAGATAATCCATTAATTTGCCCTATGGCCTCACCAGAAGTGCGCACTTTAATCATGCCCCTATCATAATCTTCCATAAAAAGATCTTCCACCAAATTGGCTCGATAGGTTTTTTCTTCTAGAGCTGTTTCTAAGGTAGCAGCCCCCACAACACTTTCACCGTTTTGCAAGGCTATGGCGGAAGCTTCTATCATAATTTCTCGCAATAGAGGAAACTTGAGGCTTAAACGGCGTTGATCTTCAATGATGCGAGAACCATAATCTACCATCCATGTGAGGCCGCTTTTATCAAAAGGTAAAAGTTCTGCATCTTTAATGATGCAATATATGCGATATAAATAGTATTTAATACTTTGTGCCGTGCGTTCTGTTTGTTCAGAAAGATGAGCTTTTACTTTAAATAGCTTGCCAAAGCGTTCATCTCCCTGCAAAAGCGTTTCATATAATGTTTCGTTGCCAATAAGGACAATTTTTACATCTAAGGCCACAGGCTCTGGCTCAATACCCTTAGTGCGAGTGGCACTTTCTTGATTGTCTCCCACATCTTCCATACGCACAAGGCCTGTACGTAAAGCCCGCAACAAGCCTTCCCAAGCTTGATAATTTTGCAAAATATCTTCAACACGAATAATAAGATATCCGCCATTGGCTTTGTGCAAGGAGCCGGCTTTGATGAGACTAAAATCTGTTATGAGGGCGCCCATTTCTGATTCACGTTCAATGCAACCAAGTACATTATTGGCTGTAGGGTGTTCTTCAAAAATAATGGGTGCGCCCTTGGTTTCGCTATTATCCACAAAAATATTGACGGCATAACGCCCCATATCTGGATCGTGACTGCCATGGCCAAGGTCCATACTCATGGCACTTAAGCCAGCCATATTGGGCGCACCAGAAGCGGCTCCTGCTCCGCCGCCAAGATTTATGGGACTTGCCCCTTCACGCCATATCATAGCATCCAAATTATCTAAAATATCTTGGTACAAAGCATTAAAATATTTTTCAATGGTGTCATTGCTATGTTTGCGTAAACACGTGGCTTGTACCGGCTTAAGAACTTTTTCTAACAGTTGCACGGCAATGGTGCGTTCCAGCTCTTTTTCTTTTTCTCGTGTTTCTTGGTCAAGGCGTGCCACATGGCGTAAATGCTTGCCAAGAGAGTTCATAAGGGCGTCAGCTTTGCATTTAAAATTTTGCCGTATTTCGGTTTCTAATAGTTCAAAATCTTCTTCGCTGAGTCTTTTTCCTTCCACGAGGGGGTATAAGGCTATACCACCGCCATCGTCCATATCAAGGCTAAAGCCTTTGCTTTTGGCTTGCTTATTCATAAGCTTAAGCACAGCTGCTTTGGAGTCTTGGAAGTTTTCTAAAATTTTTGCTCGGCCAAGATTATAAAAATCCGATTCAAATTGCCGCGGCAACTCTTTACGAATTTTTATAATAACTTCTTGTAGGGTTTTTTTGAAAATTTTCCCTTGGCCGGCAGGTAAATATACTACCAACGGCTTATCGGTATCGGTAAAGTTATTTAAATATAAAATATCTTGCGGTATAGCAGCTTTACGGGCATGCGGCACTAAAAATTCTCGCACCATATAAGAACGTCCCAAGTGCGAATCTCCGGAAAGATAGACATTATATCCGGCCTTTTTTATGCTTAAAGCTAATTCCATAGCTTTTAACGCACGTGGTTGTAACATATATTTAGCCGCATTACGCGGTGTAGGAATAGCATTACTGTCTTCCCAAGGAATATGTTTTTCTTGGGTACGTATACGTAATTTTTGCGAAGGGAGTGCCTTTACCATAATTCCTCTTTATTTTTCATGCTCTGCTGTGTACAGAGCCTGTAAAATTTCTGCAGCACCGGCGTCTAAAAGGCGCTTTGCCAAGGCAATACCTGCATTTTTAGCTGTTTCTACCGTATCAGCGGAGGCGGTGGTCTCTTCTATTAAGATGGTAGAACCATCCACATGGGCTACAAGGCCTTTTAGACTGAAGGTTCCATCGCCATTAAGTACGGCATGGCCGGCAATGGGCACTTGGCATCCACCTTCCAAAGTGGCTAAAAAAGCCCGCTCGGCACTGACGCATATGTTCGTATTTGCATCGTCTAAAAATTGTAAAGCCTCAATAACATCTTTTCTGTCACTACGACATTCAATGCCCAGCGCTCCTTGGCCTACAGCAGGTAAAAAAGAGGATACTTCAAGGGTAAACATGTGCGGCGTTGTGAGATTAAGACGTTTCATACCGGCTTTTGCTAAAATAATGGCGTCATATTGTCCTTCCATTAATTTGCGTAAGCGTGTGTTCACATTGCCCCGTAAAGGTGAAACTTGTAAATCGGGACGTAAAGCCAGTAGTTGCGCTTGACGGCGCAAAGAGCTTGTCCCCACATGGGCCCCTTGTGGAAGCGCGTCAATATTTTCGTACTTGGCAGAAAGCACAATGTCATTAGGTACTTCACGTTTTGGAATGCAGCACAGTTCTAAACCTTCCGGCAATTGCATGGGCACGTCTTTCATGCTGTGCACGGCTATATCTGCTTGATTGTTCAGTAAGGCTTCTTCAATTTCTTTTACAAAAAGTCCCTTACCGCCCACTTTGGCTAAGGGAACATCAAGAATGATATCGCCTTTGGTTTTTATGTGCAGCAATTGTACTGTAATGCCGGGATATTTTTCTTCAAGGGATGCTTTAATAAACTCAGCCTGCCATAAGGCCAATTGGCTGCTTCGGGTTGCTATGGTACATGTTTTCATGAAAATGCTCGTATGCAATTAAAAATTTCTGAGAAAGGGATTTTACCAAAAAATTTTGCCACATTTTTTACTACGCTCAGTTTTCTGTAAGTCATTG
Source organism: uncultured Desulfovibrionaceae bacterium (assembly GCA_964368805.1). GTDB lineage: Bacteria > Desulfobacterota > Desulfovibrionia > Desulfovibrionales > Desulfovibrionaceae > CAYJAD01. Next base: position 3,213 of record CAYJDE010000049.1, on the reverse strand, counting down.
GTACGTAAAATATTGCTTGCATATGCAACAGTTCTTTTTACATGTGTCATGAGCGATCAGTTATAAAATGCGTATGCAAAAAAACGATAAAATAATCTATTTTTTAGGGATAGCTTGTTAGCAGGTGGCGCAATTGCCGCCACTGCAGCCGCTACACTTACTTGCGCTGGCAGCACTTGGTGCCATACTACCATCACTAAAATCTGCAGAACCACCTTGGTGATGACGACAAGGGCGTGAAACAAGTTTTTGACATTTTTGTGCGCCACAATCAGGGCATGTGGGAAGTTCGTCACCAAAAACAATTTCTTCAAACTCTTGATGACAACGCTGGCAATAATATTCAAAAATGGGCATTTTTTTCTCCACTTCTTTGGTATTGTATAAAATTAAGTAGTAAGGCCAAGTTCTGTTATATTTTCAAAAAGATAATAATCAATAAGGCGGCAGAGCATATGTCCTGCCGTAATATGAATTTCTTGTACCAATGGTGTTATGGCATTGGGTACGGGAAGCAAAATGTCACACAATGGGGCCATTTGTCCAGTACTTCCCACAAGGCCCACCGTATGTAAGCCCAGTTGTTTTGCAGCGCCCAGTGCCAAAAGCACATTGGGGCTGTTGCCGGACGTAGAAATACCCACAAGTACATCGCCTTCTTGTCCAAGGGCTTGCACTTGTTTTACAAAAACTTGATCGAAGCCAAAATCATTACCAATGGCTGAAAGCACAGAAGAATCTGTGGTTAAAGCCACGGCGGGCAAGGGAGGCCTATCTAAAAGAAAACGATTGACCAACTCACCGGCAATATGCTGAGCATCAGCGGCACTGCCCCCATTACCACATAGTAAAATTTTCTTTCCTTGTGCAATGGCTTGAGCCATGGTGCGTGCTGCTAAAATAAGATCTTTACTATGCGATGCAAAAAAATCTTTACGCAATTGCAAACCTAGCTTGGCATGTTCTTGTAAAATATTTTCTGCCGTAGGTAAGGGGGTAGGTATATGTTCTTGTGTTAACTGAGAGAAATTTTTTTTCACATGTCCTCCATTACATTTTTATTTTTCTTACGAAGAATAAAAAAAGAAACGACTGATACGGCAACAAGTATACCGAAATGAGTAAAAGTACTACCAGCTATAATACTGCTTATGACATTGAAAACGATACAATTAACACCAAGCACGACGAGAGAAAAAAGAGCAGCGGTTTTATTTTTCATAGGCTTTTTAAAAAGCACATAGCGTATAAACAAAGAGGGGATAAATCCTATAACGCCGATGCCCAGTATAAGTAGTAAAAATACTGTGAAAATGTTCTCAAAAAAACCTACATCTATCATCTTTGTTCCCTGTTTAAAATTTCTTTTTTGAAGATACAGTAGTCATTTGCTAGTATACTGTCCCAAAAAGCGCAAGATACGAGAAAGACAAAGTAGAGTACACGTTTTTAACAGCCTGCTAGATGTTTTTAGTGTACAGCTTGGATTATGTTTTGCGCAGTTACATGCGAAAGTACTTTCCCGTTGATGACCACGGTAGGATAGTGCTTAACACCGTACATGCGGGCAGCTAAATGCGTTTGGCACATATTCACATTGCCTGCATTAAAGGCTTTGTAAACGAGTTGATATTCTTGACTGGCAGGCACAAGACCTGGATGCTTTGCTAAAAAAGCAAAAGCGATGGGTAAGTGCGTGCCGTAAGATGCGTCATGCCCGTGCATAAATTTACGGTGAATACCTTGTTTAGCCAAGGCATTTTTTACTACATTCCAACGATGTAGAGTATAGGAAAAGTATGCTAGCGCCTGTTTAGGATGCGTATACGCCATCCAAATACCAAGGCCCATAAGTTCTGTGGCGTAATGTTCAAAACTGCGTCCAAATACCACTACTTTTGCTTGCTGTGGTGATATGCTTTGTGTAGCTTCAACTACTTGCGCCCAAATGGCTTCGCTTTGTACCTGTGCGTAGTCAAGAAATACAAGAATTTCGCTTTTGGCTTTGGCTTTACCATATACAATGGGGTAGAGCTCTTGCCGCCAATGCTTTCTGTGTTTAGCTTCGTCTTGCAAGGTGGTGGGTCTTGAGCCCAGTTTTTTGGCAAATTGTGTAGCCTCTTTAGAAAGTTCTATGGAAGGAAGGGTAGAGTGCATATAAGGATTAAATATGTGCGCTTCTGCTGCCCAAGCCGTAGAGTAAGAAAAGTTCCAAGATGTAGTAGTATTTGTTTGTAAAGAACAATTTGGCCATGCGCTCCATAAGCAAAATGCACAGAGGATACGTAAAAAAGTTAATCGCATATATGTTCTCCATTTTGAGGCAAAGTGACCATAATATCATGTAAATGTTCAAGCCAAATATCTATAAATCCTTCATATTCTGCTAAGCCGTGTAATACGGGTTGGCAAAGAAAACCTGCCGCCTCCAAACGTTTGCGCCATGAGGATTTTTGCTTTCCGGCCATATCTTTCAAAGCATGCTGTCCGATAACTGAAAGTAAGGGCATAAGCCACACTTTTTGAGCAGGTGGCAGTTTTGGGAAAATATCTTCCAAAGCAAGTGCGCCGCACATGGTGCCAATGTGTACATGCACATCACGTGCTTGTACCGCCGCATGTAGGTCTATATAGCGATGTACGGCTTTATGTTCTGCCCCATGCCCCAAAAGCAATACAGATTCAGTATTGCGTCTTTCTTGTGGAATATGCCGTAGTATGGCAGCGGCAGTACGTTGTACATCATCATCTTTTTGGAGTAAAGGTGCGCCCACTTTCACAGTAAAATTTTGTAAACCTTGGGTTAGCTTTTGTACATCTTGCAAAATAGTTATGTGTTCTTGCCCAGGAATGGTTTGTAAGGGCTGTACTGCCACATGGGTATATTTTTCAAAGTGCATTTTTTGCAAAGCTTTTAGTACAGAATCACGTTTTATACGCACTTTTGCCAAGCGTTCTCGTAAAAGTAGCGAAGAAAAAGCCCAGCGAACATTGACGCCTGCAAAAGATTGCCGAACTTTACTATCAAAAAGTCTCAGGGTATGGTCAGCTTGTGGCGTACTGGACCCAAAAGCCACTAAAAGAATACCTTTCTTCATGATTTCCTTATTTTTTAAGGTGTTATTTTACAAAATCAACGTGGCTAAGCATACATTTTTTTTGTGAGGATACCAACTGTTTTTGTGGACAAAATCTTGGAAAAAAGCTTTATAT
>CAYJDE010000048.1:0-13916 GCA_964368805.1 uncultured Desulfovibrionaceae bacterium | reverse complement strand
GGAAGGCGCACATCAAGCACTTCCATTTGCGAAATTTCTATTGTCTTCATTTTAACCGGTGTTGCTTTACCGGCTCTAGCCAGCTTGTACAGGGCTTGGCCTTGATGTTTTGCCGCAGAATAGGGCGGTACTTGTTGTTCGCTTATGCCAAGCCACGTTTGCATGACTTCTTCTACGGCAGCGGGACTGATATGGTCCCACGCTTTTTCGGCAATAATTTGTCCCTCGGCATCCCATGTATCGCTTTCTTGCCCAAGGCGCACAGTACCGCTATAGATTTTACTGCCGTCTGTCAAGAGATGACCGGAAATCTTGGTGGCATGCCCTAGTAAAACAATAAGCACACCCTCTGCCATGGGGTCTAAAGTGCCGGCATGCCCAATTTTCTTTTGCCCTAAACGCTTCAAAGTAGAAAGACAACGAGCAGAAGTAGGACCTTGGGCTTTATGTATAATCAAGACGCCATGCGCTTGAGGTAGCCGTGGCATGTCTTCAGGCCACTTAGGAAGCCCCTTAGGCACGCACTTTTCTTTTGTTGGCGTAAAGTTTTCTTGCATAGAATCTTTGGGCTGCATAGCTATTTCATATCTTAATAATTATTCTTGTCAAGCCAAGTATGGATGCTTTCAAGCACAAGCTTTTTACTTTTTTGTAAAGAAAAGCGCAAGGTGGCACCGGAAGCATTTTTATGTCCGCCGCCGCCAAGGGAGGCTAAAATTTCACGTACATCCACATGGCCCGAAGAACGCAGGCTCACTTTACATTGCTCTGGCGCATCTTCCCGTACAAAACCAGCCACTTGTACTTTTTTTAGACGACGCAAATGTTCTGAAAACCCTTCTAAATCTTCTTTGGTAGCGTTACATTTGTCTAAATCATCCAAAGAAACCGCAGCTAAAACTACACTTTCTTGACGTTCTAGGGTGAGATCTTTCATAATATTGCCCCAAAGGTGCATACGCTCCAAACGCCAAGTATTATCAAGCTTTTTGCGTAAAGGGGCCAGCTCCAGACCTTGGCGTAAAAGATAGGCGCAGAGTAAAAATACATCTTCGGTGGTATTGCCATAGGTCAAATTGCCTGTATCTGAACTGATGGCTGTATACAAACTGCGAGCCACAGCGTCAGTAAGTGGTACATCCATGGCGTATAATATGGCGGCAACCATTTGTCCTGTGGCGGCCATGGTGCTGTCTGACCAATTGTATTCAGACCCAAAATGTGGATTTTCTAAGTGATGGTCAATATTGATAGTCGGGTAGGTGAAAATATGCTCTTCTATATCTCCAAGGCGGTGGGCATCGCCACAATCAAGAATCACCACCACTTGGGGGGCCTGTTCACCTTGTGGTAAAGTTTGTAGTAGGGGGCCTGTATAGTCCATCCAGCATAAGTAGTCAGGAACAGGAGAAGCATTGCAAATATGTACGGTTTTTCCAAGGGAAATAAGCCCATGGGCTAAGGCTAAAGTGGAGCCCAAAGCGTCGGCATCGGGATTGGCATGGGCCACAATACCTACACAAGAATAGCCTTGTAAAAGCGTGGCTATTTCTTTGGCCTTGGCATAATGCGCCTTGGCAAAAAGCTGTTTTTCATAAGACATGGATTTCTCGCTTTAAAAACCGTAATATATTTTAACAGCCTGCTAGGAAAACGTTGTTCAAAAAGAGGAAGATGCATAAGTAAGCAGTTTTAGCAGGGTGTGGAGGCTTTTCCCATGTCCTGATTAAAATGGTTTACTGGCACAGTAAATGTTCATTTTCAACGACGTACTAGGCGGAATATATATCAATATGACTATATATCATCTCTTCCGGACACACAGCTTCCATCATGGCTAAACATTTATCCATGCGGCTTTGTAAATGTTTTTCACTATTGGACAAAGAACACACCGCCAAGCGTAAATGCGTCATGGAGTCTGCCGTACCTGCTTCGGCAATGGCCACATTAAAGGTATTACGCACCTTTTGTTTAAGGCTATTGGCCACACGTCTTTTGCCTTTAAGGGAATCGTTACCGTGAAGTATGTATTCCACCGTCAGCACTGCCACTAACATATTCATGCTATTCTCAAAAGTATGTAATGAAGAAGGATAATGCAGTAAAATGCGCTACTTTTTTACTAGAGGTAAAATTTTCGCCTCAAGGCACATGTGGTTTTATGATATACACGGCCCCATGTTTTTTTTGAAGGGGTACTTTCTAGGAGGGAGACTTCTTCCTAAGGAAACGCTGATTCAATGTCTTTTTACCTTGTAGAGGATAAAAAATTTATTATAATAGCATTTTCTGTAAAAAAGCTTCCCTACCTAGAGAAATACTTTACCCTTAACGCTGTTACAGCGTTGCAGCTTCTTCTATCATTTCAAAGGCTTCTATAACGTCGCCTATCTTAATATCATTATAGTTTTCAAGGCCTATGCCGCATTCGTAACCTTTAAGTACTTCTTTAGCATCATCCTTGAAACGTCTAAGGGAGCTAACTTTACCGGTATAGATAACGACACCGTCACGCAAGAGGCGCACTGCGGCATTGCGGGTAACCTTACCATCTGCCACGTGACAACCAGCAATGACACCCACCTTAGGCACACTAATGGCATCACGCACATCGGCTTGACCAAGGTATTGTTCACGTTGCACAGGGGCCAACATACCTTGCATGGCGCTCTTAATATCATCAGACAATTTGTAGATGATGTCATAGTAGCGAATATCTACATTTTCATGTTCGGCTACTTCCTTAATCTTGGCAGTAGGACGAATATTAAAGCCGATGATGATGGCTTGAGAAGCAGAGGCTAACAAGATGTCCGATTCAGAAATGGCACCGGCACCGCCGTGCACAATATTAATTCGAACCTTATCGGTGCTAAGTTTACGCAGATTTTCGGTAATGGCTTCCAAAGATCCTTGTACGTCGGCTTTAAGTACCAAGTTTAAGGTAAGCGCTTCTTGGTCGGAGGCACGACGTGAGAGGAAGGTTTCTAAAGTCACTTTAGATTCCTTAGCCAAAGCACGTTCACGTTGTTTCATGGCGCGAGATTCGGCAATACGGCGAGCTAATTTTTCATCAGCCACGCAAATGAATTCTTCGCCACTCATGGCAACACCATCGAAACCTTGCACTTCCACGGGGATGGAGGGGCCAGCTTCTTTGACTTTCTTGCCTTGGTCGTTGAAGAGGGCACGCACACGACCGGAGAATACGCCACACACAAAGGTGTCGCCTTGGCGCAAGGTACCTTCTTGAATAAGTACTGTGGCCACAGGACCACGGCCTTTATCCAATTTAGCTTCCACAATACGTCCACGGGCAGGTTTGTCAGGATTGGCCTTTAATTCTAAAATTTCAGCTTGCAAAGCCACCAGTTCCAATAATTCATCAAGGCCTTGACGGCTCTTGGCAGAAACCATGGCAGTAACGGTATCGCCGCCCCATGATTCAGCTTGCAGGCCAAGTTCGGCTAATTCACGCAGGACACGGTCAGGGTCGGCGCCTTCTTTATCCATTTTGTTGACGGCCACCATAATAGGTACGCCAGCAGCTTTGGAGTGGTTGATGGCTTCACGGGTTTGTTCCATGACGCCGTCATCGGCAGCAACTACAAGAATAACAATGTCAGTAACTTGAGCACCACGAGCACGCATTTCCGTAAAGGCTTCGTGACCGGGAGTATCAAGGAAAACGATATCGCCACGTTTGGTAGTTACATGGTAAGCACCAATATGCTGTGTGATACCGCCGGCTTCGCCGCTGGTTACATTGGACTTACGAATGGCGTCCAGCAAAGAGGTTTTACCATGGTCAACGTGCCCCATGATGGTGACCACAGGTGGACGTGGAAGTAAGCTTTCTTGGCTATCCACTTCAGTGGGGATGAGGTAATCATCCTCAGAAAAGCCTACTTTTTCCACTTCGTAGTCAAACTCTGCAGCCACAAGGGTGGCAGTTTCTAAATCTAGAGATTGGTTGATGGTGGCCATAACCCCAAGATTAAATAAAATTTTAATAATCTCGTTGGATTTTAACCCCATTTGGTGGGCCATATCGGCCACACGAATAGCTTCCGTTACACGAATTTTACGTTTAGCGGCCTTCAAAGGTTGCGTGGTAGAAACTTGACGGATATCCTTACCTTTACGGCGTGACTTATGTCGGCTTCCCATGCGCTTGGCATTTTCTTCATCCTGCCCATAGCGGCCAAAATCTCCGCCACCTTGCTGGAAATCAACAGTACGACGGCCTTTGTTGCGCTTTTTCTTACTTTGCTCATTGAGGGCGTTGGGGGCACCAAAATTCATATCACCGCCGCCGCCGCCAGGACGAGGACTGCCCGCCGGACGGGGAGGACGTGCGCCGCCCCTATTATCACGACTATCTTTGTTGTCACGTCCGTCACCAGCACCAGCAGGACGAGGACGGAAGTTGCCTCTATTGTCACCACCAGCACCGCCAGCTCCACCGCCAGGACGAGGACGGAAATTGCCACGATTATCGCCGCCAGGCCCACCGGCACCATGACCACCAGTATTGGCATGTCTGGCACTGGCTTCAGCTTTGCGTTTTTCTTCCATTTCTGGTGTAGGACGAGAAATAATGCGTACAGGCGTGTGTGTTTGTTCTGGTTCTGGACGTTTTTTAGCGTTGCGGTCTTTCTTCTTTTGCTGAGCCCCATTTTTATCGGCCGCCTTATCGCCACCTTTATCTGCAGATTTTTCTACAGAACGTACGGGCAAGGAAGGGGCAGAAGAACCTTCGGGCATGGCAGAAGCGTCAGGAGTAGAACTGCGTACCACTTTGGCTTGCGCATTATCTGCTGTTTTGGCATTTTCAGTTGCTGCAGTTTTTTCATCTGCCGCAGGGGAATCTGCAGTAACAGGACTGATCACTTTGGCTGTGTTTTGACTTATGCTAGCTTCTTGAGCTTTATCAGCTTTACTTTCTTCAACAACAGATGGGGCAGAAGGTGAAGTTGCTACGTTTACGGCTGCAGATTGCTCTGCTTGTGCAGTATCCTTTGTGTTTGGACTACTGACGATACGTGCATCGGCACTAGAAGCGCTGTTCGCAGCAGCTTTTTCTGCCACGACTTTTGCTGTACTGACTTCCTTGGCACTTTCTTTGGGGGTAGCGTCTGCGCTTGTGGGCGCTGTTTGGGGAATGTCGCTGTCTTGCACAGTTTCTTTTTTCTTTTCTGCAGCTTTTTTAGACGCAGTTTGTTCTTTAGCAGTAGGTTTTACCTCTGCATCTGCTGCTTTGCGACGGCGCACAATGACATTACTTTTCTTTTGTTCTTTATAATGTTCACGCACCTTTTCTACCTGAGCCATGGGCAAAGCTGTAGAGATGGTTTTTGCCTCAATGCTTAAACTTTGTAATGTTTGCTGTAATTCTTTATGCGGCAAATTCAGCTCGGCAGCCAAGTCTTTTACTGTCATTTTATCTTTTGTCACTTTGTACCCCTTTGCGCCTTTTCATTCCCGTCTTGTAGTGAAAAAACTTTTCTTTGCAGGCCTCTTGCGTACAAACATAATATCCCCGACCGGGAATGATATGTTTTTCATCAAAAAGCCAAGTGTTTTCGGTGGTGATAACATGGCGCATCAATTCCACCTTGGCCAACCGTTGTCGACATACAACACACATGCGTATGGGCATATGCGGCATTTATTCTACCTTGTTCTCGGTAGGTTGTTCTTCTGCTATGGGAAGACTTTCCTCATGCACTTGTGCATCTGCATCTTGTTCTGCTGTACTTTCTTGTACTTCTACATTTTGTATTTCTACATCTTGTACTGCAGTATCGTCTTGCACTTGTACATCTTCTTCTGCATCATCTTTTTGCACTTGTGCATCTTCTTGCGCATCATCTGTAATAGGAGCAAGGAAAGTGATGGCAGAGCGTAAGTCTGCAATGCGAGAAGCACTCATGGTTAACTTCTCTGCCAATTCTTCGTCGCTGGTTTGACGTAAAACATCAATATTTGAGTAGCCTGCTGCCAGCAAGGCGTCCATGGAAACTTCGGCCACAGAAGCAAGCTGTTCAAGGCCATGACCAATGGCATTGGCTTCGTTGTAGCGTGTTTCTGTGAAAATATCTATTTTCCAGCCTAAAAGCTTGGCAGCCAATTTAACATTTTGGCCTTTGCGGCCAATGGCATTGGTCAACTGGTCATCGGGAACGATGATTTCTAATAAGTTATGTTCATCATCCACAATAATCCGTGACACGATGGCAGGGGCCAAGGCGTTGCGTGCATAGGTGGCAATGTCGGCACTCCAAATGACAATGTCAATGCGTTCGCCACGCAGCTCTTGCACGATGTTTTGAATACGTGAACCACGTACGCCTACACATGCACCTACAGGGTCCACATCACGTTCTCGTGAAAGTACAGCCACTTTGGCACGGGAGCCAGGGTCGCGAGATACACCCATAATTTGTACGGTATTATCATCAACTTCGGGCACTTCACGGCGGAAGAGGGCAGCCATATAATCTCTATGGGCACGAGAAATGATAATTTGTGGGCCACGACCTTCACGGCGCACATCAGAAATTATGGCTTGCACACGGTCGCCACGTTTAAAATGTTCGCGAGGAATTTGTTCATCCTTGGGAAGCATGGCTTCGGTGCGACCAAGGTTAATGATCCAGCCGCCTTTGTCTCTTCTTTGCACAATGCCAGATACAATTTCTCCAAGGCGATCTTTATATTCATCATAAATGATGCCTTGTTCAGCATCACGCATGCGCTGAATGATAACTTGCTTGGCTGATTGGGCAGCAATACGACCAAGGTCTTGCATTTTTATACGAAAACCCATTTCGTCATCCAATTGGATGGAGGGATCATGCTCTCGGGCTTCTTCCAATTCAATTTCGGCATCTTCATTGGCAAGGTCGCCATCGGCCACAACTATTTTAAATTGGTAAACTTCAATATCCCCGGTTTCGTCATTGTAACTTACTTCAATGATGGCATCTTCGCCAAAACGACGAGTCATAGATGCTTTTACGGCATCTTCGAGGGTTTCAATCAGCATTTCTCTTTCAAGACCTTTATCTTTGCTGATTTGATCTATGGCTTTTTTTAGTTCTATAGGATTCATGATGCCTCCGATGTCTCCCCAAAAAATTGGGCGAACATACAATGACTATTTTTCTGTTTTACGTTTCTTACCGGGTTTTTCGGGCATGACAAATACATGTACTCGTGATGCTTTGCGCACACTCTCCCAAGGCAAAATCAGATTCTGCCTAAGAGTGGCTTCTTTATCAGCACCCTTAGCATTGATTTCTACTTCAAGCTCAAAAGTTTCTTCTTCAGGCTGTACACCTTTAAGTATACCTTTAAATTTTTTACGCCCTTGTAAAGCTGTTGGACAGTTGGGCAAAAAATCATTGAGGCTGACTTCCACAAGATCACCCACAAAACCACGTAATTGTTCAAGATGAAAAAACATACGTGAAAATCCGGGGGTGGAGACTTCAAGGACATAGGCAGAAGCAAACACCTCTTCCACTTCCATGGTGAGTCCCATCATGCGTGATATTTCGGCGCATTGTTCCACAGTAGCAGACAAAGCCCGTAAATCTTGACTGTCTGCATCTTGGTTATCTGTTAAAGAATTTGTGTGCGCTTGGTCTTTTGGTGTGGCCTCGGTAAAAGGAACCTCCACGTAGACACGCACCACCGGACGTGCACCTTGTATAAGGTCAATGCCCCAAATTTCGAGGCCCTTAGAGGTGACGATAGGTTCTGCAATACGCTGTAATGTTTCAATAAGTGCTGGTTTTGCCATATACTCTCAAGCATAAAAAAAGGGGGCCCTTGCAGGCCACCCCGTTGTAAACATATTGTTCTGCATCAGGATGAAGAAAGTGGTGAGACAAGAAGAAAACGATACCAATACATGCCACTTTCCCGTAAAGCTTTGCGACCATATACGAGGAGCAAAACCTTGTCAACGATTTTTTCGCTCATAAATGAAGAGTCCTGCACAATTATTTTTTTTGACCATACCGTATGCGGCGCAATTTTTCTTTTCATAGCAAAGTGCGGACGCAATTGTTTTCTTGAAGGGAAAGTTGGAGAGGGGAAACTTCCTAAAAAACTTCCCCTTTCAGGAATAAGAATGAATCAGCGTTTCTCTATGTATGGGGGAGAACATATTTTTAGTTGTAATGAAGGGAGGTAAGGTATTCTTTTTAAATATTGCGTAATAAGATTTTTTCCATAGAAAATTCCGTTGAAATAGAGTCTCCAAGCATGATAAGGTCTGTGCCCACACGTGACTGGAAGTGATTACGCCAAAGGTCTTCCGCTTCCCATGCATGAAAGGCAACAAACTTATTAGGGGTATTTGCATCTTCATAAAGAAATACTTGTATGCACCCGTCTTGTTGACGTATTAATGGAATTTTTTCTTTCATTTCTTGTAAGAAAAGCTCACGATGTTCTGGTTTTATAGTAATTCGAAGAATAATAGATAATTGTGTAGAAGACATGTCCACCTCAGTACCAATAAAGAGTATCTAAATATTTTGCAAAATCAATTTTTCAAGGGAAAATTTTGTTGTGGTAGAATTCGCAAGTGCGGTAAGTTCTAGTCCAATATTTGACTGCAGATGGGTAAGCCAATGAGCTTGGCTTTTCCATGTTTGAAAGGCAATAATTTTATTAGGATCGTCTGTGTCTTCATACACAGTAAGCTGTATACAACCTTCATGTTGGCGTATAATCGAAACCTTCTTTTCTATTTCCTGTAAAAAAGAGTGACGTGTTTCTGGTTTAACGGTATGTGTCAGGATTACACTTATTTGTCCTGTTGACATAGATATTCCTTAGATTTTGAAAATCGTAATAGTATTAACATGGTGTGGCGTAACTGTGCACAACATTAGAGGTTTACTAACTCTTTATGTCGATTGTATGTCTTTTCGCTTTCAATACACACCATGTTACTTTTCAACCAAGTAGAGCTTATCATTTCTTTGTGTTTATGACGTGATAAGCGTATCCTTCTTTAGATTTTTTGTCTAGGGTTAATAGTATCTTTTATGATACTTACTACAATAAAATTTCAAAGCCCATTATTCATGCAATGGACTATTCTTCGTAGGTATCATTATCAATTTTTTCTAAATAGCTTAAAATACTGTCTTTTGCATGGGCTATATGTTCTTGAACGGCAGTACTGGCTCCTAAGGCGTCGCCTTGATCAATGCTTTGTAGAATTTTTATATGATCTTTATCTGACCAAGCAATTTCATGGGAGGAGATGAGCGGGCGTATAAGACGTTCAACAACGCCGTCTAATTCTCCTAATAATTGTGAGAGGAGAGGAGAATGGGCTGCTTCACGCAAAAGTGTATGAAAATCTGCATTAAGGCGAACTAATGTGGGAATATCATAGTTTTCTGTAGCTTTAGTAAACTGTTGTAAGTTTTTGTGCAAAGCTTCTTTTTGTGCGCTTGTACAACGCATAGCAGCTAAAGCGGCAGCGTGGGCTTCTAGCATGGAACGAATGGCAATGGCGTCTTCAATTTCAGTACGCTGTAAAGTACGCAGCACATAACCGCCGGTACGTCTTTTTTCTAAAATACCTTCTTGGGCAAGTCTGTGTAGGGCTTCACGTAAGGGGGTGCGACTGATGCCAAGTTCTGAAGCAATGCGGTCTTCAACAAGTCTTTCTCCATCTTTGAAGCTACCATCTAGAACCATTTGGCGAAGTAATTCTGTGGCTTTTTGCCCTAAAGATCTTTTTTTAAGGTGTTGCATTGTATCTCCTTTAAAGTATTCTGGATACAATATACACAATAATGCTGTAAGTCTATAGGTCAATGTGAAAAAAATGTTTTTTGTTTTCAAAAAATAGAAATCTCAGTACAATGATTTTCAAATATAGTTTTGTGTCTAAAGGTTGAAAACTTGTTTGAAGTGTAAAGTAAAGTGTAGAGGTCTTACATTGTGCAGAAGGTTTTAAAATATTTCCGAAATCAAATACCCCCTCAAAAAAGTGGTGTTTTGAGGGGGTATTATAGAGGATGAAAAATACATTTGCAGATTATTTACGCATGCCATTTTCCACATCAATGCCCTTGGGCGGTGTAAAAGAAAAAGTTTTTTGGGTGAATTTTACGTTGGTTTGCACTTTAGTAAAGTGCAAGGTGTTGCTATTCCCATAAAAATCAATGATGCTTGCCTTACGGATAATCTTATCTTTATCTATCCAAATAAAGGCTTCCACCATTTCCGGTGTGGGTTCGTGGGGGAAAAGATGTAATTTGGTATAGCCAGCGTCTTTCCCCAGCACTTGAACGGAAAAATCTCGACTTAGCTGAGCTTGCCCTGTGATAACTTGTACAAGAGGACGCGAGCTTTCCACGACGTCAGGGGTGTATTTATAGGCCACTTCTTCATCTGGCAAATAATTCCAGACAATTTTATCGGCAATGAGTAGCAATTCAGGATGAGGATTTTTAGTTTCCCAGCGAACACGAAAAGGCTTTTGAAAAAGCAACTCTCCTTTTCTTTTTTGTACAGCACCACTTTCTTTGTGGTTGAGGGTTTGCTCGAAGGTGGTTTTGATACTGTCTATTTGTTTATATTTATTTTGGATTTCCACTTCAAGGGAAGCGGCAAAGCTCATATCTGCGTGCAGAAAGATACCCATGAGGCTAAGGCAAAAAAATTTATACATAATATGCTCCTTTTTTGGTGATTTCGTATTTTCAGCCGACTATCCATTTTTTAATGGTCTGTTAACGGATGAGAGTACGGGGTTTGCTACCATCAGCCGGCCCAATAATACCGTCATGTTCCAGTTGTTCTACCATAACAGCAGCTTTATTAAAGCCAATCTTAAAGCGGCGTTGTACCAAGGATATGGAAACTTTCCCTTGTTCTTCCACAAAAGCACGTACTTCGGCATACAGTGGGTCATTACTCATGTCGCTAAAGGCACCGCTTTTGCCTTCGGCTTGTTCATTACCCCATTGAGAAAAGTCCACTTTATAGGCCGGCGGTGCTTGCCTTTTCCAGTGAGCGACTACGGCTTGTACTTCTTCATCGGGCACAAAGGGGCCGTGCAAACGCATAAGCCGCCCGCCACTAGGTTTATACAGCATATCCCCTCTGCCAAGTAAATGTTCGGCACCCACCATGTCTAAAATGGTGCGAGAGTCGTGCTTACTCGTAACTTGAAAGGAAATACGGCAAGGAAAGTTAGCCTTAATAATACCGGTGACCACGTCCACACTAGGACGTTGCGTTGCTAAAATCATATGTATGCCGGCGGCACGGGCCAATTGTGCTAAACGTACAATGCTGGTTTCCACTTCACGGGCCGCCGTCAGCATAAGGTCTGCTAGCTCATCAATGATGATGACAAGGTAGGGCATATGCTCCATGTCGGCAAGTTCTGCAGGAACTTCTTCTGCAGGTAGTTCTGCAAGGGCTTGTACTTTTTGATTATAACTTATAATATTACGTACTTGTACTTTTGCCATGGCTTCATACCGCTTGTCCATTTCGTGCACAGCCCATTCTAAGGCCGTTTTAGCATGCTGCATTTCTGTAACAACAGGGTGTACTAAGTGGGGCAGGTCTGCGTATACAGCCATCTCAATGCGCTTGGGGTCGATAAGCAAAAGCTGCATGTCGTTGGGCTGGGTGGTATAGAGCAGGCTGAGTAAAATGGCATTAAGCCCCACACTTTTCCCTGCCCCTGTAGCACCGGCCACCAAAAGGTGTGGCATTTTGGAGAGCTCTGCCACAAAGGGATGTCCAGCAATATTTTTGCCAAGTACCATATTTAATGGGCCACCGGCATTGGTAAATTCTGGCGATTCCAATACTTCACGAAAATTTACCATTTCCCTATCCACATTGGGTATTTCAATACCCACCGTATCAGAACCGGGGATAGGGGCTTGAATACGAATGGCAATAGCTTTCAGTGCAAGAGCTATGTCGTCGGTAAGATTGGCAATTTTATTAACTCGAATGCCTGCCGCCGGACGTACCTCATACATGGTGACCACGGGGCCTGGCGTAATGCGTACCAGCTCTCCCTGAATGCTAAAATCCGAAAGACAAGACATAAGGGCTTGCCCACGTTGAATTTGTATATCATGCGCTTTGGGAGAAGAGGGCAGGGCGCTTTGTAAGAGCGAAATGGGAGGAAACGCATATTTACGAGGCACCGATGCAGTACGGGGCACAGTAGTATTAGGTGTATTGGACACAGCAGGCACAGAAGAAGTTACTGCCCCAGTACTTGGAGGCGTTGCGCTGACTATTTCTACTGATGATAGAGAAGTTGCTGTAGGCGTAGGAGGTGTTGCTGCTACTGTCTTTGTTGGTTTTACAGCTATATCATCTGGTTGAGGCTTTGGTGTGGCAGTATCTGCTACTGCCACATGGGCCGCAGAGGCAGGTTGTTGGTGCACATCTGTGGACGCGGAACGGGAAACATTAGTAACAGCATCTGAAGCTTTTTCCTGTTTTTTAAAGGAAAAAAGTCCTTTCTTTTTCTTTGGCTCTTCTTGTTCCTGCATAGGGGGAGCAGGTGTAAGTGTTAAGGGTGCTTCATCTAAAGAGCTTTCTGCATTGTGTACAGCGGGGCTTGTGGCCTGCTTTGCTGTAGTTGCGGCAGAAGAAACAACAGAAACTTGTACAGTTTCTTGTGCTGTACAGGGAGGTACTTGAGCATGCACAGTAGTATCACATGAGGAATCCATTGGCGATGTTGGCGAAGCATTTTGGGGCGGTGCAACAGAAAATGAAGTGTCTTGCTCTGCATACGATTGTGGAGGCACTATTTTAATGTTGGGGTCATCAATATGTATGGTTTCCACATCATAAATTTCTGGCATGGGTGCCACTTGGGCTTTATGCCGCATTTTCTCTTTAATACCTTGGAAGAAGCTTTTTACTGCGCTTCCCATGTTATGGGAGGAAGGAGGGGCTACGTCTGCTACATTAGTGGAAGCGGTATTGGTAGAGCCAGAATTTTTGAGTGAAAAGCGTGAAAGCTTTTCTAACCACGATGCCTTTATAGGTTCTGCTGTGGCTGTTGTTTTGGTATGTTCCGCTGCAACGCCAGCCATATGTAGTGGGCCTTGTCTTGTAGGTTCTGTAGAACCTGTAGGCTGTGTGTTGCTTTGTAAAGTTTGCCCTTGTTGATGGGGTTGGTTTGGTTGCGAAGAACCTTGAGGTAAAGCCAGTAAAGGTAATGCACGTAAACGTTGCGTACAATATACATGAGCTTTTTTATATAAATTGGCCCAAGAAATACCGAAAGTAAGCTGTGTGGCCATGGTAAAGAGAAAAAGCCATAAAATCCAAGAACCCCAAGGGCTTAAGAAGCGTATGGCATGCTGAAATAAGGTGTTTCCCACCATGCCACCACCATGAATTTCGCCAAGCTGTATTTCCCATGCTGCTCCCACAAAGAGTGCGCATAAAGTCAGCAAAAAATATCCGAGCCAACGCCACCAAAGCAGTTCATAACGTGGGGCAATGCAAGCTACCCCCACGGCACCAAAAACCACAGGCCACACATAGGCTGCAATGCCAAAAACATCACTTAAAAACCCGGAAATATAGGCCCCCAAGAGACCAGCATAATTTTGCACAACGGCAGACTTGCTAGTAACATGGTTAAGGCTTGGATCCATAGGCCAATAAGTAATTAAACTTAAGAGAACAAAAAGTCCTAAAAAAATCAGAAAGAAACCCGAAAATTCACGAGCCAGCTTGCGAGCGTCCGTAAAAATATCCTCCTGTACATGCCCTTTGTTATAGGGGGGTACATGCAGGCAATAAAAGTGCTGTTATTGCTTTTTAAGGTAAATCACCTGCAATTAATTGTGTTATATACAAATTTTTATGAGACCTCT
>CAYJDE010000047.1:0-14096 GCA_964368805.1 uncultured Desulfovibrionaceae bacterium | reverse complement strand
CGTGCCTGTGGGCGACGCCGTTATGGGGCGTGTACTTAACCCACTTGGTCAACCCATTGACGGCCTTGGCTCTGTGGACGCTGCTGAAGTGCGCCCCGTGGAATTAAAGGCCCCTGGTATCATTGCACGTAAGTCTGTACATGAACCTATGCCTACGGGTATTAAGGCCATTGACGGCATGACCCCTGTAGGTCGTGGTCAGCGCGAACTTGTTATTGGTGACCGCCAAACAGGTAAAACTGCCGTATGTATTGACGCCATCTTGGCCCAAAAAGAAACAGATATTCACTGCTTCTATGTGGCCATTGGTCAAAAGAAATCCACTGTTGCTTTGGTGGCAGACACCTTGCGCAAATACGGTGCTTTAGAATATACTACTATTATTTCTGCCACGGCTTCTGAACCTGCACCTTTGCAGTTCATTGCAGCCTATTCCGGTTGTACCATGGCTGAATATTATCGTGATAGCGGCAAGCATGCGCTTATCATTTATGATGACTTGTCAAAGCAAGCCGTTGCCTATCGCCAAATGTCCCTCTTGCTTCGTCGTCCTCCAGGACGTGAAGCGTACCCCGGTGACGTTTTCTACTTGCACTCCCGCCTTTTAGAGCGTGCTGCAAAAGTGAATGATGAACTTGGTGCCGGCTCTTTAACAGCCCTTCCCATCATTGAAACCCAAGCTGGTGACGTGTCTGCTTATATTCCTACCAACGTAATTTCCATTACCGACGGTCAGGTGTATCTTGAGCCAAACCTCTTTAACGCAGGTATTCGTCCTGCCATTAACGTAGGTTTGTCCGTATCTCGAGTGGGCGGCGCAGCACAGATTAAAGCCATGAAACAAGTGGCTGGTACCATGCGTCTTGACCTTGCACAGTACCGCGAACTTGCCGCTTTTGCGCAATTTGGTTCCGACCTTGACGCTGCTACCAAGGCCAAGCTTGACCGTGGTGCCCGTTTGGTGGAATTGCTTAAGCAACCACAATATGTGCCCATGCCTGTAGAAGAGCAAGTGGCCTCCATGTACGCTGCTACTCGTGGCTTTATGGACGATGTGGCTGTGGAAGATATTCGCCGTTTTGAAACGGAAATGCTTAGCTATATGCGTGATGTGAAAAAAGAAGCCCTTGCCGCCATTAAGGAAAAGCAAGCTATCGATGCGGACGTGGAGAAAGTGCTAAAGTCAGCCATTGAGGCATTCAAGCAAGGCTTCCAGGCATAAGGCCGGGGGGTATATATGGCTTCATTAAAAGACGTAAAAATGAAAATTGTGGGTGTGGGGAAGACCAAGCAAATTACCAAGGCCATGAACATGGTTTCTTCGGCTAAATTGCGCGGCGCCCAAGCACGTATCGAGCGTTTTCGCCCCTATGCTGAAAAATTCCAAGCCATGCTTGTGGATTTGGCCGGCAAAGCAGAAGACAGCGCGCATCCCTTGCTGGAAACCCATGATGAAAAAAAGGTGTGCACCATCATTCTTGTCACCTCTGACAGAGGACTGTGCGGCAGCTTCAACGGCAACTTGATTTCGCAAGCCATGAAACTTGCAGCGCAAAAAGCCAGCGAAGGTTTGGACGTAAAGTTCATCTGCATGGGCAAGAAAGGGCGTGATGCCATTGCTAAAACCAATTACGAAACCTTGCTCTCCTTTGGGGACAAGATGGGCGCATTGAGTTTTGCCTTGGCAGGGCAGATGGGTAATGAGGTAATTCACGGCTATCAAAGTTTAGCCATGGATGAAGTCTACCTTATTTTTGGTGAATTTGTTTCCATGGCCAAGCAATTGCCTGTGGTACAAACACTTTTACCCATAAGCAAGCCTGAAGCGGCAGAAGATGGACAAAGCGCAGTGGGCACAGAAAGCCCACAAGGTCCGGGTCAGCAGTATCTGTACGAGCCTCAAGAAGAGGAACTTTTAGCAGAACTTTTGCCCCGCTATGTCAAGGTACAAATATACCGTGGCTTACTGGATACATCAGCAAGTGAACACGCTGCCCGCATGGCAGCCATGGACAACGCCACACGCAACTGTGACGATATGACCCGCTTGTTGACCCTCTTGTATAATAAGACACGTCAGGCCGCCATCACAAGCGACCTTATGGATATTGTGAGCGGCGCCGAAGCGCTGAATGGCTAACCATGGGAGCGTAATAAAATGAGTGCAAATACTGGTAAAATTGTTCAAGTCATCGGCGCAGTTGTCGACGTTGACTTTTCGGGCGGCGAATTGCCAAACATTTTCAATGCCCTAGATATTAAAAATCCTAACAATGTGGACGCACCCGACCTTGTGGTTGAAGTGGCACAACACCTTGGCGACAATGTGGTACGTACCATCGCCATGGACGCCACCGAAGGTCTTGTGCGTGGTATGGAAGCCGTTGATACCGGCAAGCCCATCATGGTGCCTGTAGGTAAAGCAGCTGTTAGCCGTATCATGAACGTTATCGGTCGTCCCGTGGACGAAGCCGGCCCCATTGATGCGGAAAAATACTATCCTATTCACCGTGCTGCCCCTGAGTTTACTGAGCAAAACACCAACGTGGAGCTTTTGGAAACAGGTATTAAGGTTGTGGACTTGCTTGTTCCCTTCCCCAAGGGCGGCAAAATGGGCCTCTTTGGCGGCGCAGGTGTAGGTAAAACCGTTATTCTTATGGAAATGATTAACAACATCGCAAAACAACACGGCGGTAGCTCGGTGTTTGCAGGTGTTGGTGAACGTACCCGTGAAGGTAATGACTTGTATCATGAACTTAAAGATGCCGGAGTTTTAGAACGCGCCATCCTTGTTTATGGTCAGATGAACGAACCTCCGGGAGCCCGTGCTCGTGTAGCTTTGACAGCTCTTGCCTGTGCGGAATATTTCCGTGACGAAGAAAACCAAGACGTGTTGCTCTTCATTGACAACATCTTCCGCTTTACTCAGGCCGGTTCTGAGGTATCTGCTTTGCTTGGGCGTATGCCTTCTGCGGTGGGTTATCAACCTACTTTGGGTACAGACCTTGGTGGTTTGCAAGAACGTATTACCTCCACCAACAAAGGGTCCATCACCGCTGTGCAGGCCGTATACGTACCTGCTGACGACTTGACTGACCCTGCCCCAGCCACCACCTTCTCGCACCTTGACGGAACCCTCGTGCTTTCCCGTCAAATTGCAGAACTTGGTATCTACCCTGCGGTGGATCCGCTTGACTCAAGCTCCCGTATTCTTGACCCCAACGTGGTGGGTGAAGATCACTACATGGTGGCCCGTCAAGTGCAATCTGTGTTGCAAAAATACAAAGACTTGCAAGACATCATCGCTATTTTGGGCATGGATGAGCTTTCTGACGACGACAAAGTTGTTGTGGCTCGTGCTCGTCGTATCCAACGTTTCTTGTCTCAACCATTCCACGTTGCAGAAACCTTTACCGGTACCCCTGGGCAATATGTACAACTTGCCGACACCATCAAGGGCTTCAAAGGCATTCTTGAAGGCGAATATGACCACATGGCAGAAGGCGACTTCTACATGCTTGGCGGCATAGAAATGGCAGTAGCCAAGTACGAAGAGCGTAAGGGTTCATAAGGAGCAGCTATGAGTGCGGTGCTTCAATTGGAAGTTGTAACCCCTGATAAAGAGGTGGTGAATACGTCGGTGGACTATGTAAGCTGCCCTGGCGTTGATGGCGAATTTGGCGTGTTGAAAAATCACGTGGCTTTGCTTTCAGCGTTAAAAGTGGGCGTATTGCGGTACAATCAAGACGGAAAAGACCAATATGTATTTATATCTGGCGGCTTTGCCGATGTGAATGACAATGTGGTTACCGTGCTGGCTGAATCTGCAGAGCTTGCGCAAGACATTGATAAGGCCCGCGCGCAAAATGCCCAGAAGCGTGCTGAAGAGCGTCTTGCTCATAAAAACGAAGATCTTGATGTGTTGCGTGCACAAGTGGCTTTACAAAGAGCCTTGGTACGCCAGTCAATTTCTGCTTAAAAATAACATACGTTGAAAACTTTTTGGGGAGGGAAACTTTTTTTAGGAAAAAAAAGTTTCCCTCCCCAAACCCCACCCTTCAAAAAAACCGTATGGGTGGGCGTTCATAAAAGATTTCAATAAGTGCTTTTAATAATTACAAGTGAGGAGGATACCAGTTCTCCTCACTTGTTTAGTAGAGTGAATACCTATGAAACACAGCTTTTTTACCTGACGAAATGCTTTAACTTCACGGCGTGAGGTCTTGGCATACGCAGGTCAAAAGAGTGTGGGTGTTTTATAAAAAAAATCATAAAAATCCTTCCTCAATTTTCTTCTTAAAATTTCCTCGTATGCTAAAATTGGGAATCTTCCCTCATACATTATCTATGGAAATTCAGAATTTTTTAAAGTTTTATTCCCTAAACTGAAGACAGTATAGCATGTTCGCTGCGATGGTAGCTTTACACGAATTTGCTCTATATAGTCTTATTAAAAAAAACTTGCCGCAAATCTTCTTAAAAAAAAGAATGTTTTTGCCAAATGGTTTTTTTTAAGGGGGGTTGGGGGAATCTTTTTTTTCCTAAAAAAAGATTCCCCCAAGAAAAAAACTAAAAAAATCAATATTTCCAACGAGGATTTTATGAAAAAAAATATTTTTGCCACAGGTGTTGGCGTCATTATAGTAGGTGCCATTATAGGTATTTTGGCCACATTTTTACAGCACATGGGCAATCCCGGTAATATGGGGCTATGCGTTGTGTGCTTTAGCCGAGATATTGCCGGTGCCATTGGTTTGCATGCGGCGCAAGTGGTGCAATATTTACGGCCCGAAGTCATGGGGCTTGTGCTTGGTTCCTTCGTAGCGGCACTATCTTTTGGGGAATTTAAAGCCCGAGGCGGTTCTTCACCGGTAACCCGTTTTATCTTGGGCGTGATTACTGCCATGACGGCCCTTGTTTTCTTAGGTTGTCCATGGCGTACTATTTTACGTCTAGCCGGTGGCGATGCCAACGCCATCTTTGGTTTTTCCGGTATTTTTGTAGGTATTGCCCTTGGTACTATTTTCTTTAGGCAAGGGTATACCCTTGGGCGTAATCAAAGCACATCCAAGGTGGCGGGCATGGTTTTTCCGGCTCTCATGGTGGCTTTGCTTTCACTTTTGTATTTCTTCCCGCAAATTGCCGGTGAGGCCAAATCTGGCATCATCAACTATTCTGTCAAAGGCCCCGGCGCACAACATGCCCCTATTCTTATAGCTTTAGGCCTTGGGCTTGTGGTGGGCTTTTTAGCACAACGCAGTCGCTTTTGTACCATGGGTGCCGTACGTGATTTAGTATTATTCCGTCAGATGCACTTGCTTTGGGGACTGCTGGCTATGTTTGTGGCAGCACTCATAGCCAATATGTTTTTCTTTGATGCCTTCCACTATGGCTTTGAAAAACAGCCTGTGGCCCATACAGATTCTTTGTGGAATTTCCTTGCCATGTTGGTGGTAGGGCTTGCTTCGGCACTGGCCGGTGGTTGCCCTGGTCGTCAACTTTTTATGGCCGGTGAAGGTGATAATGATGCGGCGGTTTTTGTTATAGGTATGCTGGTGGGCGCAGCCCTTGCGCATAACTTTGGCATCGCTGCATCCCCAGCCGGTATTGGCCCCAATAGTGCCTTTGCCACAGTATTTGGTTTGGTTATGTGTGTACTTATCGGCCTTGTGCAAACAAAAAGGAGTGCCTAATGAAAACTATAGATACCTCGGGTCTGTCTTGCCCCCAACCAGTGCTTTTGGTACTCCAATGCATTAAAGCTGAAAATCCTCAGCTTATGGAAGTTATTGTGGATAACGAAGCTAGCCTTGAAAATGTTACCCGTGCCGCCGGTAATAATGGCTATGACGTGGAACAAAAAAAAGAAGGCGATATTGTTAGACTCGTATTAGAGAAGAAGTAGCGTTTCTTTAAATAGGGCGCGTTTTGGGGGAGGATGGGGGTAAGGAGGGGACTTTTTGGCGCTAACAAAAATCCCCTCCTTACCCCCACAAAACTTTAGTTTTTTAAGGATATATGTATACATGGCATTTTTTAAAAAGATACAAAGTTTTTTTTCAGGAAAGTCACAAGAAAAGTCATCTGTCCCTATTTCAGATAGGGGCATGCTCTTATTTTCGCATACAGGTGAGGTTATCAAGGCAGAAAATGTGCTGAAAGATGCAGGCTTTGGCGTAGAAGTGCAGGCCCCGCCGTCGCATCTGCATACGGGCTGCGACATGGTGCTTGTGGTGGAGCTTATGTATGAGGTGGCAATCTTGGACATTTTGCATAAGCACAACAATGCACCTTTACAGGTATTGCCCATTGCCGGAGAGGGTGATGCTGCTTTACAGCCGGTATCTTTATTTCATGTACATGATTATGGGCAATGGCTCATGGTGCGTGCAGCTAATATGAAGATTACCGTCGATAAAGAGACACATATTATTGTAAATATTTCTGGTGGCGGTTGCCCAGATGTGCCCTATTTAGCGCATAAACTTTTGGGTATAACTTTGGAAGAAGCAGAGGAACCTCGATATATTGGCCAAACTTTGTGCTGCTATTCCTTACAAAAAGCCTTTGGTGAGGCAAGGAGGCTGTTATGTGGTTAATACTGGGAACAAGTCCGCAATTGCCAGAAGGTGAGGTGCTTTTTGGGAAATATACGGCCCAAGATGCTAAGATAGTGGGACAAGATGGCAGTGAATTGCATTTGGAGCGTGGCATAGAAACCCTTGCCACGGCAGCAGCGTTGGTGTGTGCGCATTTGGGTAAAGATGCTCCTTTGATGTTGTGCGGTGGCGATAAGGGGAAGGGCCATGGCAGTAGGGCAGTATATGCTTATGCGGTGGAGCATTTACCGCAATGGACAGGGCTTACGGGGTTGACTTTTCATTATCTTTTCCCCGATGTGGATTGGCACAATAGGGTGCTTATGGCTGTGCAAGATTTTGCAGAAAAACAGGTAGAGCAGGGAGGAAGTGCCCCTCTTTTGGTGGCTGATGCGGGTTTTATGTACGTGGCAAAAATGAGTGGCTATGCCGATGCCTACGATTTGTTTACACCCGATGCAGGGGAAATGGCTTTTTTGGCTGATGAACTAGCCCCGCATCCTTTCTATACCCGAGGATTTTTGCAAGAATTGCCGGAGAGTATTGACCTTTTATTGGCAAGAGCGCATGAACATGGCAATGTGGCCAAGAATTTGATCATCAAGGGCAGCACTGACGCCGTAGTGCAGGGAAAGCGCATTTTGCATAAAGTCTCCATGCCTTCGGTGCCCAGTATGGAGGCCATTGGCGGTACCGGTGATTTGGTGTCGGGCATGTGTACGGGGCTTTTGGCATGTGGTTTTAGTATGGAAAAAGCCTGCCTTGTGGCGGTGAAAACCAATAGGGTGCTGGCGGCATTGGCAAAACCTACACCGGCTACGCAAGTGCATGAACTGACACCGTATTTGTGTGAAGCCTTGGCGCAAGTTTTGGCCAAGGAGAATGCTATTACACCAGTATCACCATGATTTACTTCTTGTGATTTCCATGGTATACGAGCATTTTATCAAAAAAGAGAGGAAGATTATGTCTGAAAAAGTAGAAAATGCCCTTGCTTTTAAGAAAGAAGGTGCCAATTGTGCCCAAGCTGTAGCTTGCATATTTTGTGAAGAATATGCCATATCTCGTGAAGATATGATACGTTTGTGTGCGCCACTGGGCGGCGGTTTTTGCAGCGGAGAAATTTGTGGTGCCATGGCGGGGGCCATGCTTATTGTGGGGCTTAAGTACGGCGAAGGCACAGCCCATGATAAGGAAAAGAAAGCCTTAATTAAACAGAAAAGTTCTGCGCTTATGCGTCGCTTTCAAGAAGAATTTGGCAAGGTGCGCTGTTTGGATATTCTGGGTGTTAATGTGAACACACCGGAAGGCCTAAAGGCGGCAAAGCCTCTTATGGATACCACGTGCATACACCTTATCACTCGATCTGTGGAAATTTTAGAAGAAAATACCATTTAGCAGCCATGTAGTTTTCTATCCGTTGGTGTTGAGGGCATATGATTTTTTTATTACACATTCTCACCACGCTTATTCCCGTGTTTGGTATTATGTTCTTGGGGGCATGGGCCGAAAGACGTTCTGTTTTACCTAATAATGCCACATTGTGCCTTAATCAATTTGTATACTGGTTTTGTTTGCCCATGCTGCTGTTTTATCTTTTGGCATCCAGTAATACAGAACATGTGCATATGGGGGCGGTGCTGGGCTGTGGCCTTGGGCTCATATTAGTGCAGTGCATCACCTTGGCTGTCTTGCGCTGTATGAACTTATCTTGGAAAGATAGTATGTTAGGTAGTCTCTTAACCAGCTTCCCCAATGCTACATTCATGGGCATTCCTATAATATTATTGCTTTTTCCTGATAATTCATCGGCGAAAGTTATGGCCGGTATTGCAGGGCTTTTACCTACCATTTCTTTTGTAACCGCTGATGTTTTTCTTTCGCAGTGCAATGCTTCCGTGCAAGGCGGCACACATCCTTTGAAAAATGTGGCCATGAGTTTGGCAAAAAATCCTGCCATGTGGGGGGTGTCTCTGGGGCTTGTGGTGTTACTTTTGGAAATACCTCTGCCCATCTTCGTGCTTGAATTTAGTAAAATGTTGGGCACGACGGCGGCCCCTTGCGCATTATTTTGCATGGGTATGTCGTTGGCGGCGCAGCTGCACACGTGGAAGCAAGGGACAAAAGTTGCTTGGGCAGAGCAAGGGGTGTTGCTATTTTGTAAACTCTTTTTGGCACCAGCTTTAGTGTATGCCTGCGCTTGGGCTTTTGGGGCCAGTGGTGTGGCTTTAGCCACCATAACCATTACTTGCGCCATGCCTTGCGGGGTTACGTGTCATATTGTGGCCATGAAACATGATGCTTTGGTGGATGGTTGCGCCAATGCAGTGCTTTTTAGCACGGTATTATCAGTATTTTTACTGCCCTTGGTTATCGCTGTTGTTCAGTATGTTACCGCCATATGACGGGCTGTCGAAAGTAATTTGCTCTGGAAAAAGATTTAATCAGCGTTTTCCTAAAAAAGAGGCTATATGAAGTGTTATTTAAAGAAAAAAAGTGTTTTTGTTCAAAGGTGTATTGCTACATGTTTTTTATGCATACTCTGCGTGCACTTGCCTGCCAATGGCTTGACAAAGACGCTTACCAAAGAAGAGGCAGAAAAGGCTATCGTTACTCTTTTTCAAGCACATCAAAAACAATTGCGTGAGCGTTTTGATACACAGTGGGCGCAAAAGGAGCTTAGGCTAGGTACATACACAATGCCATTTGATTATAAGGTGTATGGCAAAGCGCCTAGCGATGGTCGGTCTTTATATATTTCCATGCATGGCGGTGGAGGCACGACAGCGCAAGCCAATGATGAACAATGGCAAAATCAAAAAAAATTGTATAAGCCTACGGAAGGTGTCTATTTTGTACCTCGTGCGCCTACAGACGCGTGGGATATGTGGCATCAAGAACATATGGATGCCTTTATCGAACACATTATTGCTTTGGCTGGCATAAAAGAGCAGGTAAATCCTAATAAAGTGTATATTATGGGATACTCTGCGGGGGGTGACGGTGTCTATCAATTGGCGCCCCGCCTGGCAGACCTTTTTGCCGCCGCCGCCATGAGTGCCGGTCATCCCAATGATGCTCATATAGAAAGTCTTGGTAATGTACCTTTTGGCATTTATATGGGGGCGCAGGACTCTGCCTATAAAAGAAATGCTGTTGCCGCAGAATGGGGCACTCGTTTTGATTCTCTGGCGCAGAAATATGATGGATTATACATGCATGATGTGAAGCTTTTTGAAGGCTTAGGTCACTGGATGCAGTTGAAAGACGCTGTTTCCATACCGTGGATGGCAAAATTTAAGCGCAACCCTATCCCTAAAACGGTTATTTGGATACAAGATGATGTTTTGCGTGAGAATTTTTATTGGCTGAGCGTCAAAAAATATGACACAGTTAAAAATGCTCAAATTGTAGCTTATTATGAGAATAATGAAGTACATATTGGCCAAGAAACCACAGTAGATAATTTTATCATAGGGCTCAATGATGCCATGGTTAATCTTGATGAAGATATAACTGTCTATCGTCATGGTAAACAAATTTTTAAAGGAAAAGTTACGCGTTCTCTTACACACATACAACATGATATTGCGCAGATGCGTGATATTGGCTTAGTTTTTCCTGCAAAAATTTTTGTGAAAGGTGACAAAGCTTTTCCTTATAGAAAGTGGTAGACTGTTCAAGGCGTTATTAGAGATCTCTGCGCAATTTCTTGCGTAGGGTCTCATGGAGCGTAGACGACAGTCATAGTAGTTTGTTAAAGAGGATACGTGTTAAGGCTAGCTTACTAGAGTAGGCAAAAATTTCCGCGTACTCTAATGACTAGGCAAAATTTGCCGATAAGATTGACAGGGAATTATTGACTAGATTGTGCGAGACAGCTAAGGGGTGACAACCTCTTGGAAAGGCCATTTAGTGATGTATCTATACTATTATTAGGGAAGCGTTGCTTAAATACGGCTTTCGGTTTTTTTGTGTCAGATTCTACACGTTTTTTAGGATCTGTCTTATACATTTATTGAAAAGTTTGAAAATTAACATTTTGATGATAATATCTAGGGAAAAATAAAAAAGAACCCATATGTTTTACATTCAAGGAGGAATGTCATGAGGGTGAAAATAACGAATCATGAGGCCGTGCACAGCGCTGCTCAGCATGTGGCGTTATGTTACGGCAATGTGGCCATGTCTGCGGGGCGTTTGGCATCGGCTTTACGAAGAATGAGCTGCGCAACCGAAGACATGGTCTTACGTGAGCGTATCCGCAGCCGCATCTGTATTTTTACACAAAAAAAACTTGCGTATATGTCACAGCACGAGCGTTGTGCGCATAAAGATGTGTTTTGTGAAGAACTTGCTGCTGGCGAACACGCTATTTTTTTAGAACAGGTTGAAGAAGTTTTTGACACTAAAGAAAAAAAGGCTTTGGCTCCTGCCCAATGTTTTTTGGGGGATATGGTCAAAGTTTTGACTGAAAACGCTGGAAAAACTCCTTCTACAGAAGTTATTACTGGGATGGCGGCTTTTGTACGCAATCAAATTTTAACGCAATCTACGGTGGTTATACGCGGGCAAAGTACGGTTATGCCACGTATGGCTTTGCATCTTTTGGCAAGTTAGAAGCTCGCTTGGGGAAGGGAGCCTTTATGACGCTGTTATGGTATTAAAAAGAAGAGTACTTGCTAACTGAAGGTTGAAAGGCTTTGTGCTTTTTAGAAAGAGGCAGTGTTGTTATGGTACGTAATTTGCTTCTCACATGGTGCAGGCTTGGTCTAGGTAAAAATTACCACCATACAAACTGACCCAGAGGTTTGTACTGCTTAACTGGAAATACAGTACGTATATCTTAATTAACTTAAATGCCCCTTGTGGGCGCTGTCGGTGGAAGATTGCAAGGATGCAATCGTGCATAAAGCTCCACTAGGCTGTCAAACATTCACGGAGGAATGTTATGGGACTTACAATTAATCACAATGCAATGGCCCTCAATGCTGCCAACAACTTAACCAACCACTATGGTAATTTAAGCACTTCAACTTCACGTTTATCTTCCGGTATGCGCATTAACGGCGCTGCAGACGATGCTGCTGGTCTTGCCATTCGCGAACTTATGCGTGCAGATATTACAGCCTTAAATCAAGGTGTTCGTAATGCTAACGACGCTATTTCATTGTTACAAACAGCTGATGGTGCCTTGGGCGTTATTGACGCTCAGCTCATCCGTATGAAAGAATTGGCAGAGCAAGCCTCTACCGGTACTTACGATTCAACACAACGTTTGATGATTGAATCAGAATACCAATCTATTGCTTCTGAAATTACCCGTATTGCCAATGCTACCGACTTTAACGGCGTAAAGCTGCTTGACGGAACGCTTTCTGGTGACCACAATGGTAATGCTTTAAAGTCTACCGGTGCGTTAAAAATCCACTTTGGTACTTTGAACGACTCCGCACAAGATTATTACTACATCCGTATTGGTGATAGTACTTCTTCTGCTTTGGGTCTTGGTAACAGCAGTACAAAGGATGCCGGCCATACTGTGTCTACACAGTCACAAGCGCAGGCTTCTCTTGTAGCTATTACTGACGCCATTGTTTCTAAGGATAAAATCAGAGCACATATTGGTGCTTTACAAAACCGTTTAGAAGCAACTGTAGATAACTTGACAATTCAAGCTGAGAATATGGCTGCCGCAGAATCACGCATTTCTGACGTGGACGTATCCATGGAAATGACCAACTTTGTGCGTAACCAAATTCTTACCCAATCTGCCGTTGCCATGCTTGGTCAAGCAAACTCCATGCCCCGTATGGCCATGAACCTTATCGGCGGCTAATAATAGTTTGTCTGTGTAAGCCTTATGGCTTACATAGGGCTTACTCAGACAATGCTAGTAATGGCATAAAATCCCCTCAAGAAATCTGGGTCTTGGGGGGATTTATTTTTTTCCTTATCCTAAAGTATTTAGACAATGTGCCGTTAATGTATATGTGGAGAATAACTTTTTGTCGTTTTTTACATGGGAAAGTAAAGGCATAAGGCTTTTATAAGCTATATATAACTTAGCTTTTTTCCCTTTTTCGGTATGTATATTGCTTCACATAAAGTGCAGGGGTAGGTAGGAAAAAATTGCCGCCCAACGTAAACGCACCCAGACGTTTACACTGCACAAGGCGTGTTTTACGCCGTAACACATACTTACTCTTCGGAGTACTGTCGGTGGAAGATTGCAAGGACGCAATCGTGCATAAAGCTCCACTAGGCTGTCAAACATTCACGGAGGAATGTTATGGGACTTACAATTAATCATAATGCAATGGCCCTTAATGCTGCCAACAATTTAACTAGCCACTATGGTAATTTAAGCACTTCAACATCGCGTTTGTCTTCTGGTATGCGCATTAACGGTGCTGCAGACGATGCCGCCGGTCTTGCCATTCGCGAACTTATGCGTGCTGATATTACTGCCTTAAATCAAGGTGTGCGTAACGCCAACGACGCCATTTCGTTGTTGCAAACTGCTGACGGCGCCCTTGGCGTTATTGATGCTCAGCTTATTCGTATGAAAGAGTTGGCAGAACAAGCTTCTACAGGTACTTATGATTCAACGCAGCGTTTGATGATTGAATCAGAATACCAATCTATTGCTTCTGAAATTACCCGTATCGCCAATGCTACCGACTTTAACGGCGTAAAGCTGCTTGACGGCACACTTTCTGGCGATCATAATGGTGATTTAATTAAGTCAACTGGTTCGTTGCTTGTACACTTTGGTACTTTGAACGACTCTGCACAAGATTACTACTATATCCGTATTGGGGATAGTACTTCTTCTGCGTTGGGACTTGGTAATAATAGCACTCAGAACGCTGGTTATACTGTGTCAACACAATCGCAAGCACAAGCTTCGCTTGTGGCTATTACCGATGCCATTGTGTCTAAGGATAAAATCAGAGCGCACATTGGTGCCTTGCAAAACCGCTTAGAAGCAACTGTTGATAACTTAACAATTCAGTCTGAGAATATGGCTGCTGCAGAATCTCGCATTTCTGATGTGGATGTATCCATGGAAATGACTAACTTTGTACGTAACCAAATTCTTACGCAGTCTGCTGTGGCCATGCTTGGTCAAGCAAACTCCATGCCCCGTATGGCCATGAACCTTATCGGCGGCTAATATATCTATTGCTTGCCTGTGTGGGCCTTGGTTTACACAGGCAATGCCAGTAATGGCTTTGAATACCCCCAAAGTTCTGGGTCTTTGGGGGTATTTTTTTTATGTATTTACCATATAAAATTCAAATGCTAAGGGTAAAATTATAAAAAATCAAATAGTTAACTATAAAAAAAACTGTATACTCTTAGTTCTTGTCGCATTAACTATCGTCAACGCTCCATGAGACCCTACGCAATGAATTGCGCAAAGGCCTCGTATGATGAATTATGCAAGGGGCACTTTAGT
This sequence comes from uncultured Desulfovibrionaceae bacterium, assembly GCA_964368805.1. Classification (GTDB taxonomy): domain Bacteria; phylum Desulfobacterota; class Desulfovibrionia; order Desulfovibrionales; family Desulfovibrionaceae; genus CAYJAD01. The sequence continues at coordinate 32 of CAYJDE010000047.1, read as the reverse complement.
CATGCGGTATAAAATATTATTTTTGAGAAAAT
>CAYJDE010000046.1:5849-14225 GCA_964368805.1 uncultured Desulfovibrionaceae bacterium | reverse complement strand
ACTTATCAGCAGACCAAGATGGAAATTTTTATATTAGATTAAACTAATAAAATAGATATACGCTTTGATTCTTTTTCCTGAGAGGGGAAGCTTTTTTAGGAAAAAAAAGCTTCCCCTCTCAGACTCTCCCCTTCAAAAAAACCCATTGCGTAGCATCTTGTCTTTTATTTTTAGAATTCTCTTTGTGTTTTCGCTTTTTTATAAATGTACCTACCTATGCAGGGCAAAAGGTGCAAAAATCAAGCATAAAGACCTCTGCACAATTATTTTCAAATATAGCTTTGTGTCTAAAATTTGAAAATTCGTTGGAAATGTCAAATAAAGTGTGCAGAGGTAAAGGCTCAAAAAATCAATCGCTTTGCTCTCGATTTGCGTAATTGCTCGTATCTTGCAAACGCAAACGGCTTTGCCGCCCTTTGGCTCGGACTTAACGGCGTAGCTTACTTTGTCGTTAGAGTGCGTACCACATAAACATAAATAGCAAACCTACACCCAAAAATGTGTACGCTCGCTTCGTACGTAAAGATAAGATTGCACCAAGTAAGCCCATGCCGTACAACACATTCCATGTTACTGTGGGCAAAGAAGGCACAATGTACACTTTTTGTAGCCACACGAAGAAAGCATAGAGTATCCCAAAACATACCATATATAACAATGCCGCCGACCAAAGCATACGCCAGCGAGAGTGCGTAATAATTTGTGCTGGTGAAAGGGCTTTTGGATTTTTTTCTGAAAAAAGAAGCGTCTCCCGCCTTGCAGAACTTTGCACAGGATATGCAACATCATCTGAAAAATCAGAGTTTTCCGCCTTAGGTTCCGCATTATCAGCCTTTACAGTATCGGGTTTTGCCCATTGCACCCAAGCTTGTAAGCATGCATCATAAACAGCATTTTTGTGCCGTTGCCATTGCTCTAACCAAGAAGCTGCATGTCCAAAAAACAAACACAATAACAAGGGAATGGGTAACATGGAAGGCAGATACCATTGAAAAAGTAAACAAAGTGGATAGAGTAATAAGAAAGAAAATGTTCCAGAAGGCGGTATAATAATACCAAGCCGTAGCGCATCTACCCAAAACAGTTCCAGCACCAAGGCTAAGGCCAAAGCAAAGGGAAGGTTGTTTGTACAAAAGCCCAAACATAAAGCCATGACCAAGGGTCTATCTAAAAAGAGAATATGAAAAGAGGTGCGTATCCCATGGGCTATGACAAAAAAAAAGCGCACAGAAAGACCAATAAGAAAGCAGTATAGGCTTCGGGCAACAGTATACCCGGCAGCAGAGCCTGTGGCAAGGCTGAGGGTAAAGTAGCTGACAAAGTATAAGGCATCAATACATCGGGCAAGAAGGCTTTAAAAGTGCAGTTCATAAAAATCTCTCTTTTTTTCCGATGGAATAGAGCGAAAATCTAAGGCGTAGTTCTCATGGAGTTGTTCTAAAATTTTCAATTCTGCAGAACTTACATAAATATGCGGTGCAATATGTTTTATAATAGGCGCAACAAAGCCGTCCGGAACATCAGATATATTTGAAACACTTTGTTTACGGTGCACATTCCCTATATTAATATACGCAATATCAACACCTTCGGTACCGTGCCGTAAGGCTTTTTGTATATCTTCAATATTTTCAAAAAGTACAAAAGCATTGGTATAGGCCCGTATGAGGGGTAATACAGCATCCACACGGGTAAAATGTAACTGCACCCTTTGGGGCATGGCAAGGCTCATGATTTGTTGCTGTAAGGGATCTTGTGCCAAAGCATCTTGTGCCACAAAAACATGTTCAGCACCGGTATACGGCAACCATGCCTCGATAATTTGCCCATGTACAAGCCTATTATCTACACGAAGAACAACCATGCTTATTTTTCTTTATGGTTTGCCTGACCGGATTTTCCGCCTTGTCCCGCAGAGCCATTTTTTCCTAAAGCACCATTTTTTCCCGAAGCACTATTTTGTGCAGTAGCCCCACTTTGTGCTGTCTGTGTTGCCGATGCCGAGAGCATATTTCCGGCCACCACAATGCCACTTTTTCCGGCTTCTCCTGCAAGTGTGGCTAGTTCTTTTAAAGGCTTGGCTCGTGCAGAAAAAACCTTCAAAACCATGGGTAAGTTTACGCCGGTAACTACCTCTATATTATGCTTTGCCAATAAAGCCAAACTAAGGTTGGTGGGCGTGCCACCAAACATATCCGTTAGAATAATGACGCCAGCCCCCGTATTAAGACGTGCAGTAGCATCTTCCAAGCGCTGTACTGTCTCCTCCACTTCTTGGGCCACATCTACGCTGATGGAAGCGCAATCGGTAAGTGGCCCCAAAATAATTTCCGCCGTGCGCAAGGTCATGGAGCCATAATCTCCATGGGCCACAACAATGATGCCCACTTCTGCCTTTTGCTCTTCTACATTGTGCTCTTCTGCATGTTGGCCTTGTATATTTTGCCCTTGCGTATTTTGTTGCTTTAACGCATGCACCTGTCCGCTACTCATAACCCTACCCTCATGTTCTGCATATTTATTCATAAAAATTTGTTACTATTGCACATCTAAAGCCATGTGCCTGTGCTCAAGCGTTGTCACATAGCCTGCTTGTTGAATGACTTTACAAATACGTTCACCAGTAGCTACAGATCTGTGCCGTCCACCAGTACACCCTACAGCCAAAGTCAATCGAAAACGCCCCTCCGCCTCCATGAGACCTAGGGTAAAAAGGGTAAAATCACGAAATTTTGAAAAAAACATCTGCTCTAGATTATTACCATATACATAGGCATCAATGGCAGCATCCTTACCAGAAAGCGGTCGCAATTGCTTATCAAAGTGAGGATTTGGCAAGAAACGCACATCAAACACTAAATCTGCTTCTTTAGGCACACCGTATTTAAAGCCAAAAGTAATAATATTTACCTTCAAGGGGCGTATATTATCTTGGCCTGTGCCACCTTTACCGTATTGCTGTTGCAAAGCACGGCGTAAATCGTGAATGGAAAAGGTAGAGGTATCCAGCACAAAATCAGCCATACTGCGCAAATCTTGCAATTTTGCTCGCTCTTTTTGTAAGGCACTTTCAAGGCCAATGCCACTAGCCTCCATGGGGTGGGGGCGTCGTGTAGTAGCATAACGACGCAAAAGTTCTGCTTCGCTTGCCTCTAAAAAAATAATTTGCGTACGTACATCTTGCAGACCAAGCATTTGCATGGCTGTACTTATATTTTCGCTAAGATTTTCTGAATGCAGTGAAACACCAAGAACTATGCCTTTGAAATGCTGCATGGAATCATGACGCATCATGGTCACCATTTCATAGACAAGGGATATGGGCAGACCTTCTACAGTGAAGTATCCTAAATCTTCAAAAACATGCAAAGCGGTACTTTTACCAGCACCGGAAAGCCCAGCTATGATGAAGGCTTTTATGGGTGTTTGGTTTGCGTTTTCTTGATTGCGCATAACTCCCCCATAAATAATTGATCAATACAGGTGTCAATGAGATTGGAAGGGGTGCTCTGCCGCCAAAAGCAACAGAGCACTTGATTTTTATACAACAGGGTCAATGAGTCCAAAGTCGCCACTTTTACGGCGATATACCACATTGATACGTTGATTTTCTTCGTTTAAAAAGACCAAAAACTCACTACCCACAGCTTCCAATTGCAACACAGCTTCATCCAAAGACATGGGTTTAGGTTCAAAGCGACGTGTACCAATTTGCCCATCGTCACTTTCGGCACCAAAGTTATAGGTAAATATCTCAACTTTGGCATTACGTGCTTGGCGATGTTGCTTTTTAATACGAGAGACATGCTTTTTGATTTGCGCTTCCAATTTATCCAGCACTAAATCAATGGCAGAATACATTTCTTCAGTTTTTTCTGTGGCCGTTAAAGAAAGGCCTTCTCCGGAAATGCGCACATCACATACCTGACGGAATTTATCAATACTCAGGTTAACTTGCACATCAAGCCCTGCGGCTTTACCAAAAAAGCGACCAAGCTTTTCAAAACGACGGCGAGCATACTTCTTAAGGTGTTCAGAAGGTTCAAAATTCTTAAATGTGAAAGCAATATTCATAGGCTCCTCCTTTGCTCAAGTCATGTAAAGTCTTTTAGCACATGACTAAAGTGAATACGTCATACGAGATCGAGAACTCACACAAATAACACTAAAAATGCTCTTTTCTGCGCGAAGAGGAAGCAATATCCATGGCAGTACGGTATTTTGCCACAGTTCTTCGTGCAATATTCACCTTAAGATGCTCCTTCAACATTTCCCCTATGCGTTCATCACTTAGGGGGCTTTTAGGGTCTTCTTCAGAAATAAACCTTTTAATTAAGGCTTTTACACTTTCCGACCCCACTTGACTACCATCATCCAAAGCCAAAGCACTATTAAAAAAGAATTTTAATTCAAAAATTCCGTGCGGCGTCGCCACATATTTGTTGGATGTGATACGACTGACTGTGGATTCATGCATAGAAATATCATCGGCAATATCTTTTAAAATCAACGGTGCCAGTTGCGTTACCCCTTGTTCAAAAAAGGGGCGCTGATATTTAATTATGCTCTCAACTACCTTATACAATGTGCGTTGTCTTTGGTAAAGACTTTTTATAAGCCAAGAGGCTGCTCGCATCTTTTCAAAACAGTATTCTTTATCATCACCGGCAAGAGCCGCCACATTTTCAGAGAGCGTATTGGACAACTGCAAATGGGGTAAACCATCGTCATTTAAAACAATGACGAATTCACTACCGTACTGATATACAAAAACATCGGGGCTTATAAAGGCGGTTTCTCCGCTGCCAAAAGAAGCACCGGGTAAAGGCTCTAAAGATTGGATAATATCTAGATATTCTGCAAGATCTTCCATACTTAAATGAAATTTGCGCAAAAGAGGTTTGTAGCGTTTATTTTCTAAATCTTCAAGGTGGTCGCGTACCAAGGCCACAAGAATGGCATCTCTATCATAATTTAAACTGCGCAATTGCACCATAAGACATTCTTGAGCAGAACGTGCAGCCACCCCAACGGGGTCAAAAAGCTGCATAACAAGCAGAACTTCTTCTACATTTTCTTCTGTACATTGGGCCATTTGAGCAATGTCATCTAAAGAGGCTTGTAAATAGCCCAAAGAAGACAGATTCCCAATGATAACTTCACCAATGTCTTTTTGTGCATCATTAAGGGAGGAAGAAAGGCGTAATTGCCAAAGTAAATGTGCAGCCAAAGAAGGTTTTTCTGTATACCGAGACTCAAAGGAAGAGATATCTTCTAAGGCTTCATATTCACGCATTTGCGTATTGCGTGGAGATGAGGCAAATTCTCCCAGATAATCTTCCCAATCGGCCCCTTTGGCCAATTCATTATCATAAACAGTTTCTGTCGCTGTATCTTTGCGTACTTCTGCTTTTTCTGTATCAAAGCCTTCTTCAAAGCCTTCTTCTAAAAAAGGATTTTCCAAAAGTTCTCGCTGCACAGTCTCCACAAGTTCTAGCCGTGACAATTGCAATAATTTAATAGCCTGCTGCAATTGCGGCGTCATTATAAGCTGCTGTGCTAACTTAAGCTGTTGACGAAGCTCCAATGCCATACCATATTCTTCCTTTTATCCCCTGCAAACTTGGCGAGTACACGCCTTTCAAATACTATGCCACAAGCGGACAGCCTATGCAAGCATGCAAAGTCAAAAGAAAGGTCTTTTTTTCGTATGGTAAATAATCCAAAGCAGATAGGAAAATCAGTTACAGCCGTAAAAAAAGCTATATTAGGCTTTTTATTTTAAAAATCGCTTCGATTTTTTGTTTATTTACGTGCAGAAAAAAATTTTACATCTTTAAAAAGTGCCAAATAAAATATTAAAAATGCCACCAAGCAAATCAAAAATTCCTGTGCCCAAAGAACCAATGGTAGCCAAAACTACTGCGCCATCATTTAAATCGCGTTGCGGATTGCTGAGGCTTCCAAAATAGCGCACCGGAATATCCACCACCGTATCTAAATTGGCCAGCAAGTGCATATCTAAGGTATTTTGCAAAAGGTTTACCTGCCCCTTACCGGTCACTTGCAAATCCGGCCCCATAAGGAAAAAGCGTTGGCTGTGTAATACCCCTTGCTTCAAAGTGCCATGATCGCTAAATGAAGAAATATAGGTTGGTTTACCGGTAAGATTGCCCCGACTATTGCGCGATTGCATAAAACCACGCCCTACGTGAACATTCCATTTACCGTGAAGGCCTGCCAAAACATCTTGTAAAAGAGGCCCTTCCAAGGTTAGAGACAGACTGGCGGGCCCAGAAAGCGCCGTTTGCATACCTAAATCTTGGGTTAAAGCAAAAAGACTTACATCTTGCGTATTCATAACAATACGGCTTTGTAAAGCAGTCCCTTGAACGTGTCCGTTAAACTGAAGACGCAAAGTCCCATCATACATGCTGGCTGTAATGGGATTGCAGGTGATACGCGAATTTTCTATATGTATCGGAGCAGAAATATTGCTAATATTCATCTCTTTTATATGCAAATTTCCAAGATGGAAGGTGCCCTTGGCTTGAAAACCACGCAACCAACCCCAAGATCGTGCCGCCGATGCTTGGTGTTTATGCGACGTATTCTCTAAACCGGAATGCGTAGATTTTCTGCCAAAAAACGCATCAAAGTCAAAACTATTTAAAGATAATGTAAAATTCCATGCGGACTTGGCCGAAAATGTGCGCTGTATACTTCCTTTCAAATGCATGGGATGCGCCTGTAGGGATAAAGCATCCAACCGCAAGGTGTTTTGAGCATAAGTCAGTTTGGTACTTCCTTTCAAACGCTGAGGAAAACCGGAAGGCACCAAGGATTTACTTTGATTACTCATGCGCCATAACAGTTCAGAAAGAGACGCCGCTCCGCCTTTTATGTCAGCTGAACAGGAAAAATCCTTAGCAAAGTTCATACTGGCATTACCAGAAAGATGCAGGGAGCCAAAGTCAGGAATAGAGACTTGCGCACCTTTAACGCTGGCAGTAAATGTTTGAGTATTTAAAGAAAATCTTCCATCAACATCCATATTTATAGGTGAAGAAAAGTCCGTCAAGATAGGCGAAAGAGACACATTCACCCGTGCCGGAACCTCGCGCAAAACAAGCGTTGCATAGTCTTGTCCGGTAAGGGACGCTGTGCCATTCCAAGACGCCCTAGTGGAAAACTCTTTCGTACGTAAAGAACCATTCCATTGTCCAGAATACTGTAAACTGGGAGGAAGCGTTGCGCCCTGCACCTTACTGGGATTTTGCGCTGTAAAGTCGCTGGCTAAGGTAAGTAAGATAAAAGGAAAAGCCTTACCGTCACGGCTATACGCCTGTCCATTATCTATACGTAAAGCAGCCATGCCTTGCTGGGACAGTAAGAATTCGCTAACAGAGCCCCCTTTGGCAGTAAAAGTGGTATCCACATTCATGCGCCCTTCCAAAAACTTATAGCCAAAAAGTCGTTGTACTGGCTTTACTGCCTCCACATTGCGTACTATCCCTCTAATATCATAAGCCATATCTTGGCTAGGCAATCTATAGAGTGTTAAATCCCCTTCAGCACGTCCGCCATACAACTTTTCAGAAGCAAAATGTAAAAATACAGCGTCTTTATGCTTTTCTGGCACTTTTTCCCCATCTACCCCCGCAGAAGAACAACGAAATGACATGTCTTCTGCCAATAAATCCCAAGCTAATAACTTTTTAGTGCCAATACGTATATCATAGTGCACCTTTACGGAAGAAGCGTCCTCTTCCTTGGTCGTAGCATCAGACAGGGCCAACAAGGGCGTGTGGGCAAAAGATAAAGGCGGCGCATCTTCTGCCTCAATTTCCGGATATACTTTTTTCAATTGCAGGAAATCACCAGCAATATCCAATGAAATAACAGGCTTCGACCATTGTTTTACCCCGCCCCTGCCGGTAAAATGCGCTTCGGCGGCCGTGGCACTCAGTTTGTGTACATCTAAACCTTGCGTATCCAAGACAAAGTGTAAGTGTCCTTGTAAGGCGTCCAAAGTATTTCGTAAACCAAGGGGTAAAGCCCTGGCAAAACCAAACCATTGAGGCAAGCTTAAACGCTCTACTTTCAACTCCCCTTGCAATACCGGTGCGGCCGTATCTTTTATGTGCAACGTGGCATCAAGCACCGCCGCATCTTTTTCCATTTGCCAGCGTACCCCTTTAAAATAAAGGGCTTCGCGTAAATTTCCTTCTAGGTTACCTTGACTTTGTATGCTAAGAGGCTCTCCTTCCCATACTACTTGCAACTGCGTCTCCCATGATAGCTGTACAGGAGCAGAGACTGAAGTAGTAGCAGGAGCAAGAATAGAAGCAGAGGCTGGAATAGAGACAGAAGCAG
>CAYJDE010000046.1:0-5749 GCA_964368805.1 uncultured Desulfovibrionaceae bacterium | reverse complement strand
AGTAGGCGTAGCATTTGCAGCAGGCGTAGCATTTATGTTGGAGGCAGAAGCTACGGAAGGCGCAGCATGTATAGTAGGCAGTGATGCTTCAGGAATGGGTAATGCCCCGTGCCCATGCACAACAGGCCGCCATAAAGAAATGTGCCCCAAGGAAAATTCCCCTCGTAAAAATTGGCCCAAAGAGGGCGTCACCGTGGCATAGGCCACATCAAGGGTAAAATTCTTTTGGGTCAATTTAACATCCACAAAAGACAAAGCCGGTATGGGCATAATATTTACATCCACACCAGAAAAAGTAACTTCAATGCCTAAAGTACGCTGTAATTCTTGGGATATTTTCTGACTCACCACTTCAGGGTACATTTTCAAATAGACATAAAAAGCTCCCAATGCCAATGCAATAAGCAAGATGAGCAATAAAAGCATGTAGAGCAACACCCGCCACAAAGAAAATGTGGCACGCCTTGGCTTAGCTGTAGTATATGAAGAATCTAAAGGTGTAGGCACTTGACGATTTTCCGGTTAAACTATAGATATGAGAACTCTGTAAAGAAACTTTCATGAGGCATATACAACGACAACACAAAAACATACAAATGAGTACTATTCCAAAAAGATAAACAAAAAATGTGTACACTGTGACGCAAGGTCTTTCAATGTAAGACTGACTTCTTTTCTAAAAAAATATATATCTGTATAGCGTGTTTGGCTTTGGCATGCAATATATAATGAGGCCCAGCATTTTTTTAAAGGGATGGCATGCAAAAAATTCTCTGGCTAGGAAATCCTTATTTTTATCAATCCTTATCTGCATATGGTTGGGAAGTTGCTTTTTATGACTTTGCAGAAATGGAAACTTTCTCTTGGGATGATATAGTACGTGTGGCCGGCTTTGAACCGGATATTTTAGTTGTGGCCGACAAAAGCCTTCCCCCCTTTGTGCTGGGCATGGAAAATTTTCCTTGTTTTACCATACTTTACGTGGTGGATTCCCACATTCACAGCTGGTATCCTTACTATGCCCAAGCCTTTGATGCTTGCCTAGTAAGCCTTAAAGATCATATCCCTTTTTTCCGACAAAAGTTTTTACCCGACCAAAACATCCTTTGGTTGCCAGCCTTTGCAAAAGATGAAGACAAGCCAAACCCATCAATAGAAAAACGCTGGGATTGTCTTTTTGTAGGTACCGTAAATAGTGAAACAACGCCGGCAAGAAAAGAGTTTTTGGAAAAACTCCAACAGCACATCCCTTTACATATCACTCAAGGCCCTTATGCACAGCTTTTTCCTCAGGGACGTGTAATCTTAAATTATTGCGAACATGGCGACTTAAATTTTCGTGTTTTTGAAGCTCTTGCTTGTGGCAGCACCTTGGTCACTCCCAACATTGGTCAAGGGATGACAGAACTGTTTACCCCTGGAAAAGATTTGCTTTTGTACGATAAAAACATATTGTCTGATGTATTGCGTAAAATAGATTTTTTACTAAGCCATGACAAAGAAAGAGAAAGCATTGCTAAACAAGGTTTTACTAAAGTAGATAGAGCCCACAGAGCCACACATAGGGCAAGTACTTTCACAGATTTTCTACACGCACTTGGGCAAAATTCCAGACAAGCACGCATCAAAAAAAGACAGGCCCATGCAGCGCAAATTCGTAAATTTTGGCTACGTGCCCCCTACTTGCTTTTAGCAGAAAGTACTCCCTATCCTTTTTTACGTGCAGCCTATTTGCAAGCGTCCAAAGGCAGTTCCTAACAAGCTAAAACGTGTGCATATATATACCTTTTGAACATTGAAGCCATACACACTTTCTCCAGCACCTCTGCATAAAATTCGCAAGTTTTTCGGATATATATCTGTATACACTCCCCGAAAATCTGTTTATCTTCCTTGATAAGCCACGAAAAATCATCTTATGAGACCTCTGCGCAATTCATTGCGTAGGGTCTCACGGAGCGTTGACGATAGTCAATGCGACCAAAAATCAAGAATAGGCGTAGCTTTGCTTCGCCGTTAAGTGATTGATTTTTGTGCCTTTACCTCTGCACTTTATTATACATTTTGAACACACTTTCAAACTTTAGACACAAAACTATATTTGAAAATGATTGTGCAGAGATCTTCTTATGTAAACACGCTCTAGTAACGTCTCCCCTTTGCGCTATTTACGACGAGGTGGCGGCATGAATAAATCAAAATCACCGCCTTCAGAGGATTTGCTTTGCTGCTCTGATAGAGAGCGATTCATGGAAAGACTTTGCAAAGCCTCCCCATTGTAAGTCCCGTGAGGGGCTCCAGTAGAAGTTCCATTGGAGGCTCCCCGCCCTGTAAAATGTGTAGCGCCTGCTGTGCTAGCAGAAACGGCAGAGGCGGCAGAAGCCCCCCCTTGCGGCATAAAAGTGTTACTCGTCGCTCCCGCAGGGGATACATGTTGTCCATTTCCCGGTACCGCACCGCCATACTGCGCCGCTTCCGGCGTCATGGGCTGTGCAGCTGCATGGGGAGAAGCCGTATTGGGTACATAATTATGAGCTGTAGGCGCATCCTTTACGCCTTGGACGCCAGCTTGCCCCACAGGGCGTCCTTCAAATGTACCAGAATACCCACCATGCGCAGTTACGCCGGCATTTGTTTGCGGCATCCCTGCATTGGTTAATCCCGCTGTACCGGCTGTTCCTGCTGTACTGGCGGCGCCCACTTGTCGTGATGGTACCTCAAGAGGCGTAGTTGTTGTGGCTGCCGTCAAAGGCTTAGAGCTTAAAGGAACACTTGTGGCGGCGGGAGCTCGTGTTTCACGCATGGCAGTATCGCCGAAAACATCTTTCCTTTCACTCATCTTCGGCTCTTGTTGTACGATACGCTGTAAAAGCTTTGAAGGAGCCGCCGCTGTTTTATCTGCTGTACGCACTTCATGCCTTTCTGATCTGGAAAAATCTTTATTGTCACCGGAGAGTTCTCCCAAATACGCTTCTATTCTTAATAAACGTGATTTGCTTTCTGCTAATTCTTTGCGCACATGCTTTAGCACCTTATCTTGCCCTACCAAGATAAAAACAAACATGGAAAAAACACCCAAAAAAAATAAAATTTCAAAAAACATCATAGACATATGAAGGCCTTTTGTATACCTGTGTAACAGGACGTTGAAAGTTTGTGTAAAAAACTCTTTTGTAAGAACACACTGCTTCCCCTAATGGAAATCTCTACGCAATGCATTACGTAAGGTCTCAATGATAAGAGAATATGAAAATAAAAGCTTCATGTATAAAGCCTTCAAAACAAATCTTGCGCCTTATTAAAAATATGTAATGGCGCAGTCTATAACACAAAAAGCATGGAAAAGCAAGAATGAGCACTCCCCCTTTACGCCCCCACTTAGTCATGGCCGATGCCCAAGGAAACATTTACGACCACCCAGACCTCTTGATGGTTTGCCGTACAGGCACCCAATGGGCCTTGCCTCGTCCCGATGAACTCATGCCCCTGCCCCCAGAAAGCGAGCTTTTTTTCTTGCCGCAGCGACGTGCTGTGGGTTTAGATGCGGAAAGTGGCCAAATGGAGGTGCTGGAAGATTTGGCGGTGGCGGCTTTTGCAGCACCCGCTCATACCTTAACGGCCCATCCTGCCTACGCCACCGATACCCATGCGCCTTTATTGCCTCTGTTTGCTTATGGTGCTGTAGGTTTTGCCAAAGGGCGGTTTTATATTTGTGCCAAAAAAGTAGATACTGACACAAGACAAGAGTTTCGTAAGGTCAAACGTAGTGTGCTTACCAATAAAGTACGTGCGTTAACGGAAAAATTCCCTCAAAACCGACTCATGCAACATATTATGCATAAATGTGTATTGCAGTATGACTGTCCTGCTGCCCGTAACCTAGCCCTTGGGCGTCACGAAGCACCACTTCCTACCTCCCGTACTTGCAACGCCCGCTGTATTGGCTGTATTTCGCAACAAGAGCAAGATTCGCCCATTGTAGCCACGCCGCAATGCCGTTTAGATTTTTGCCCAAGCAGCCAAGAAATTGTGGAAATTATGCGTCACCATGAAAGTCAAGAGCAAGAAAAGCCCATCTATTCCTTTGGACAAGGCTGTGAAGGGGAACCGCTTACCAACGCCCCCATATTACAAGAAGCCATAGAAATTTTTAGAAAAGGCGGCGGAAAAGGCACCATCAACCTCAATTCTAATGCCTCACGCCCAGAAGCCATCGCCAAACTAGCTAAGGCCGGACTAACCTCTTTACGTGTCAGCCTAAACTCTGCCCGTGAAGAAGTATACACCGCCTACTATCGCCCCCAAGGCTACACCTTAGAAGATGTGCGTGCCTCCATACGGGCAGCACGAACTGGCGGCGTCTTCGTTTCATTAAACCTTCTTTATTTCCCCGGTATCACCGACACAGAAGAAGAACTAGAAGCCCTCATGCACTTGGTAGGCTCATGCGGTGTAAGTTTTATTCAATTGCGCAACTTAAATATCGACCCTGAAATGTATTTGGATATACTTAAAGATATTCCCATGGGCCCTTCGGTGGGCTTTACTAACTTTAAAAAACGCTTACGCAAGGCTTGCCCATGGCTGACCTTTGGATACTTTAACCCTTGGCTTGATACCAAAGCGGAAATCACCGCCCCCATGCCGGGCCTTTGGCACGCACCCATACCCGTTGCAAAAGGCGTACTAGGGGCCAAAGAAAACGAAGAAGCAATTGATATTCCGGACAATACTCATGAAGATTAGTGCAATCTTTCCAAAATCGTCATAAAAAAAGACTCCTGCACAATTCATTGTGCGGAGTCTTTTAGAGTGTTACGACAATTAATACGACCTAAAATCAAGAGTAAGCGCTATTCACTTACGCTGTTAAGCGATGGATTTTTTTGTGCCTTTTGTCCTGCACAGGTACATTTATGAAAAAGCAAAAATTTCATATACCAGCACAAAGATAACTCTAAAAAATAATTGTGCAGGACCATTGAAACATACTGAAGAGAAAAATTATGATTTTCCCCACAGGCTCCCTCATTAACGGCCTTGCCATCATGGCTGGTGCCTTACTTGGACTTGCTTTTGGTTCACGTATGCCAGAAAAAATGCGTGAACTTATTTTTCAAGGTATTGGCCTGTGTATTCTTGTGCTAGGGCTTAAATCTGCCTTAGTAGGTAACAATGCCATTGTAACCATAGGTAGCATAGTAACCGGCAGTATTCTTGGTGAACTCTTATGCATTGAAGACAGGCTTACCGGCCTTAGCGATACACTAAAAAAACTTGTGCGCTCCAACAATCCGCAATTTACCGAAGGTCTTGTGACAGGCTCTTTACTCTTTTGCATTGGGGCCATGGGCATTTTAGCATCCATTGAGGAAGGCTTGCGCGGACAACGGGAAATTGTACATGCCAAAGCCCTCATAGATTTTTTTGCCGCCATCATCTTAGCGGCCGGTTTAGGCTTTGGCGTCTTTTTTTCTGGCATTAGTGTTTTTATATATCAAGGAATTATCGTCATTGCCGCCTCTTTATTGATAGCCTTATTTACGGACCCTGTACTTACTGAAATAACCACCACAGGCGGTATTTTAATGCTGGCCATAGCTACCAATATGTTAAAACTTACCCAGATTCGCATCGGGAACATGCTACCTTCCTTGCCCATGGCAGCGATTTTTGCCATATATTGGCCACGCTTTTTTTAGAGACCTCTGCGCAATTCATTGCGTAAGGTCTCATGGAGCGTTGACGA
>CAYJDE010000045.1:0-14321 GCA_964368805.1 uncultured Desulfovibrionaceae bacterium | reverse complement strand
CTGAGAGGGGAAGCTTTTTTTTCCTAAAAAAAGCTTCCCCTCTCAGGAAAAAAATCAGTCAGACTGCCTGAAACCCCTTGTCGCAATGCATTATAAAAAAAACTATTACGCCTTTCTTTGTATAACCATTTCTATAAAAGCTTCAATGCGCACTTTTAATTGCTCTGTGTCTGTTTCTGAATAGTCTGTTTCCAAGTGCAAAAAGGGCATTCCCAATGTTTTTTGCACAAAGGGTTTAATGCGGCCAGATTCCACATCATAGGTTTGACAGCCATGCCATGTTAAATCGATAATGGCATCGGCAGAAAATTCTTCGGCAAGGGTGCGTAATGTGGTATAGCGATGTGGATTAGGCGACATGACCGAACATGGCACATGTAAGTAAGCCTTAGCAATGGCGCTTAAGGCATCTCCCTCTTCTTCCACCATAACCCGAGTTTTTTTATAGCCGGAGCAATTGTCCAAACACACTACACTTGCCCCGCATTCTTCAATGAGCCGTACCACTTTGTGTGAGCCCATACCCACCGGCACACCGGTCAGTACAATACGAACGGCATCTTGTGCATAACAGGTAACACCTTCATCTGCCAATTGGCCCATTTCTTGCGCTACTGCTTCAAGCAGGGTAATAGCGTCTTCTTTATTGGGGAAATAAGAAGTTTTAAAACCAATCTCCACAAGCTCCATACCTGTGATGGGCGAAGGCTTGCGTTTGGCTAAATCCATAACGTTCTTTAAGGCTTGACGCTCCCTATTCATCAACACAATGGCACGGTGCAAATCCTCTTCGGTAATGCAGCAGGAAAAACGTTTCTCAAATTGCTGTACAAGGCGCCCTAATTCTTCGCGCCATTGCTTCATTGCCGAATCGTCTTGTATTTGCGGTAGTTGTAATAGAATTAAAGGAACTTTTTCTGCCAAATATTCATACATTTTCTTTTTACCATCACAGGTAGTATCAGCTACCACTACATCAGATGCAGAAAGGTAAGGACATGATTTTTGCAATGCAAAGCCATAAGAGCTTTTTATAAGCGGACAAAGTGAACGTGGTAATTCCGTTTCTGCCGCCGGAATAGAATCATTTTTGGTGCCGCATAATGATACAGGAATGGCCCCTGCTGCTAAAGCTATTTCTGAAGGCGAATACAAGCAAAATTGCCCCACCACATGTTTTCCAGCTTCCTTGGCTTCTTGTAAACGCAAGGTATTATGTTCAAAAATCGTTGTTATTTTATCAAAACTTGTACATTTCATTATCTTTCTCTCTCATTAACTATCTAATAAATCAGCAGCAAAAAGGGCTGCACCTAAGGCACCCATACATTGAGCATGAGGCGGCACAATCATTTCCATTGCAAGTTCTTGAGATAAAATATCTGCAAAAGCTACACTTGTGGCAAGACCGCCTGTAAAAATCCCCTTGCCTTGCCAAGAAATGCGCCCACTAAGACCACGCATACGCTTAGCTATGGAAACAAATACTCCAGCCGCCACATCTTCCGGCCTTGTGCCTTGGGCAAGCAAGCCTACAATTTCACTTTCTGCAAAAACGGCACACATGGAAGAAATAGGTACAGGCTTTCCTATACTGGCCATAGTACTCAACTGGTCTAAAGAGCACCCTAAAATACCAGCGAGTACTTGTAAAAAACGTCCAGTCCCGGCCGCACACTTGTCATTCATAACAAAATCAAGCACCGTTCCATCACTATCAATGGCAATGGCCTTACTATCCTGACCGCCAATATCAAGCACTACACCGGCATCGGGGTAAAAGTACGCTGCCGCCCGTGCGTGACAAGAAATTTCTGTCACCGTCTTTTTAGCAAAGGGCAAGGCAATGCGCCCATACCCTGTTGCTACAGAACAAGGAATTTCTTGCGCATCAAAATGTAAAGGAGCACACGCATTTTGCAGGCCCAGTTGAGCAGCCTCTTGTGGTGCCCAACCAGTTGGCACAATACTTGTACTGATAATATTTTTTTCTAGCACATCGTATAGGACAACTTTAGCAGCTACGGAGCCCACATCAATGCCGGCGACAATAAAGTTTTGTAAAGTATATTTAGGTATTGCAGACATATTTCTTCCTTTTTTCTTTATAAAAAGCATAAAAAAACGCACCTTACGTGCGTACTGTGGGGGCTTAGCATTTAGCAGAAAAAAGGGAAATTAGGCACAACCTGCCAAAATGCTAAGGGACAACCTGCCCCCACGCATATTGCGTCAGGTAAAACCTTGAGAAAGGAGTGCAACATCACAGGCCTGTACATGTAGTATACATGAGGCGAGAAGGAACCTTACTTGTTCAAAAGTAATATGACATTGCAGCATGAAAAATATCTATCTAAAAATATACTTCTTGTCAATGCAGGTGAGGGCAAGAAAAGTATGAAACAAACTACTGACAGTGTTCAAAAAATCTGGCATAAAAGGGCATGCACAATACATTTTCCACGTATACACAAGTTTGTCGCTTTTTAGAAGATTTAGGGCTTTTCCATATGGATTTAAGCCTTGATAGAATGCAAAATGCTTTAAAAAAATTACAACTAACACACTTTTCTTTTTATAGTGTGCATATAGTGGGCACCAATGGTAAGGGCTCTACTGCCACATTTTTAGAACGCCTTGCTAGAGAGCATGGCTTACGCACGGGGCTTTTTACCTCTCCTCATTTTATCAGCCCCAAGGAGCGTATCTGCATAAACGGACAGCCTCTTGCAGAAGAAAAATGGCCTAGCTTAGCGCAAAAAGTTCATGATGCTGCACCAAATTTAACGTATTTCGAGTTCTTAACAATATTTGCCGCCCTTGCTTTTACCCAAGAAAATATTGACTTTGCCGTCTTTGAAGCCGGCCTTGGAGGACATTATGATGCCACTACAGCCTTGCACCGTCACGCTGTATGCATAACCCCCATAAGCCTCGACCATCAACACGTCCTTGGCAATACCCTTGAAGCTATTGCTAAAGATAAAGCTGAAGCTATTGTAGCAAATAGCCCTGTATTTATGGGAAAGCAATCTCCTGAAGTAGTAAAAATTATTGAAGAAAAATGTCTTAGCCGTCATGCATCTCTCCATACCCTCACAGAAGAATTACTTGCAGAACAAAAACAATATGCTTTGCACTTACAAGGGGCACATCAAAGACAAAATGCCGCTGTAGCTTGTATGGCTTGGCAACACATAGCACAAGAAAATTCCTATACTATTTGCCAAGAAAAAATAGAAAACTCTTTAAAAAAAGCCTTTATTTCCGGAAGGCTGCATTATATTTCTTGCCATGAAAACACGCTGCCCCCCCAAATTCTTTTAGATGGAGCGCATAATGAAGCGGGCCTACAAGAACTGGTGACATTTATAGATACGTGCCAGAAAAAACCCGCAATAATTATTTTTTCTTGTCTTGCCGATAAAGATCAAGTCGCCATGTTGCACCATCTAAAAAATTTACATGGACTTTGTCAGCATTGCCCGTTACTGATTACGGGCTTAGAGCATAATGAAAGAGCGCCTAATACCAACCAAAGACAAGATATGGCACATTTGCTAGGGAAAAATACCTTGGTCTTTACAACTATACATGATGCTTTATTGTATGCTCGTGACTTTATACTACAAAATTCTCCAGATTCTGGCCCCGTGTTAGTTTGCGGTTCTTTATATCTTTTAGGTGAATTTTATGAAAAATATCCACACTATCTAAGGAAACGCTGATGTAATAGGATTTTTTATCACTAACAAGAAAGACGAATTTTGCTAAGGGTGCAGAGGTCTGTTCAGACATATATGTAATCTTAGTTACTATGAATCTGACGCAGTTAGGGGGTAAAAAGTATTTAATCGGCATTTGCCTAGGTAGTGTCGTCAAATGACGAATTTTCAAACTTTGTCAAGGAAAATGAACAAGCTTTGAGGGAGTGTATACAGACATACACGACGGAAAAAGCTTGTAAAATTTAACGTAGAAAAAGTCGGGAAGGCGTATTTGACGACACTATCTAAAAAAATACCACAAAAATTTTGTGAGGCTGTATGAAAACATTATTTCGTGCCCTACCTGCCATGGATGTGTGTCTTTCTTCCCTTGAAAAAGAAGAAAAACTTCAAAACACTCCACGCCCTCTATTGCGTACTGCCGTGGAAAACTTTTTAAATGCTTTACGTCAAAACATTAAAGACGGTAAGGAAACGCAGGTGGAAAACCTACGCTTTGAGGCGCTTTATTCACGTTTACTCCCTTATGTCATACAACAAGCGTGCCCACGTATGCGCCGCACGTTAAATGGTACAGGCGTGGTTATCCACACCAATATGGGCCGATCTGTCTTAGCTAAAGCCGCCATTGCTGCCATTGAGCAAACTATCCACGGTTATAGTAATGTCGAGCTAGATTTAGAAACAGGCGGCAGAGGCAGTCGTCAAGCCTTAGTAGAAGATTTACTGTGCTATATTACTGGTGCGGAAGCCGCCATGGTAGTAAACAACAATGCTGCTGCCGTATTACTGGCCTTAGACGCATTATGTAAGGGCGGCGAGGTAATTGTCTCACGCGGGCAGTTGGTAGAAATTGGCGGTTCCTTTCGCATTCCTGACGTTATGGAAAAAAGCGGTGCCATTTTACGAGAAGTAGGCACCACTAATCGTACACATACTAAAGATTATATCAATGCCATCAACGAAAAAACTGTGGCTTTGTTACGGGTACATACTTCTAACTATCGCATTGTGGGCTTTCATAAAGATGTTTCTTTGCCTGAAATGGTGGCTCTTGGACAAGAATACAATCTGCCCGTCATCGAAGACCTCGGCAGCGGCTCTTTATTGGATTTAAGCCCCTTTGGCCTACCGGACGAGCCTACAGTACAAACAGTCGTACGGGCTGGGGCACAAGTAGTGACATTTTCGGGAGATAAAGTACTTGGCGGGCCACAAGCAGGCATCATTGTGGGTGAAAAAAAATATGTGGAGCTTATGCGCAACAATCCATTGCATAGGGCTTTACGCTGCGATAAATGCACTCTTGCGGCTTTAGAAGCCACTTTACGCATCTATACAGAACCAGAAAAAGCCTTAGAACACATACCAACCTTGCGCATGATTACCGCAAGTGCGCAAGAGCTCCACGAGCGTGCCCTGAGTTTTCAGACATCTTTACAAAAAACACTCAATGATTATGTATCAGTACAGACATGTGCCAACGTTTCCCGTGTGGGTGGCGGCTCTTTTCCGGAGCGAGACCTCCCCACCACCTTGGTTTGTATTCAGCCTAAAAACATGTCTACTATGGCATTAAAGCAAAAACTTCTTGCAACGGAACCACCTTTACTGGGCCGATTGGAAGAAAATACTTTTTGCCTTGATGTACGTACCTTAACCAATGAAGATATACAAGAAGCAGTACGCATTTTACATACTGTACTGACAGAACAATAACCGCCATAAGGATTTTTCATGAAGAAAAACAAACAAGATTCATTGACGTATACCCCCCAATGCTGCTGGGAACGCTATGCCAGTACAGCCGAAGAAAAAAAACAACTCATGAAGCTAGCTAAGCGTTATGTGGCATTTTTAAGTCGCTGCAAAACAGAAAGAGAAACCGTTGACTATGCATTAGAAGTGCTTACAAAACAGGGGTATAGTCAAGGTGTTCAAGAAACATCCGCCCTACTTCCTTTCCGCAATAAAACACTTTTTGTGGCTAAAAAAGGGCGTTTACCCCTTTCTGAAGGCATACATCTGATCAGTGCACATACCGACACCCCTCGTCTTGACTTTAAGCAGCGTCCCTTTATTGAACAACCTACGGTAGCTCAAGCAAAAACTCATTATTATGGGGGCATACGTAAATATCAATGGCTTGCCCGCCCCCTTGCTTTGCACGGTGTTGTGGTGCGCAGCGATGGCAGTATTGTCAATGTAGTCTTAGGCGAAGAAACCCACGAACCTGTTTTTACCATTGCGGATCTTTTGCCGCATTTAGCGCAAAAACACGTAACGCAAACCATCAGCGAAGGTTTTGAGGCAGAAAAATTAAACATTATCTTAGCGCACAGCCCCAAGGATAAAGAAAAGAACAAAAAAGATGACCAAGAAGCAGCGAAGGATGAAAAAGACGCCATCAAAGCTCATGTGTTGCAAATTCTACATGAAAAATACAATATCTGCGAAGAAGACTTTATTTCTGCAGAATTACAAGCTGTTCCCGCTGGTCCTGCCCGCTTTGTAGGTTTAGACAAAGCTTTAGTGGGTGGCTATGGACAAGATGATCGCATTTGTGTTTTTGCCGCTTTAGAAGCCTTTCTTGCCGTAGAAAAACCAGAGCACACCACAGCCCTTATCCTTTGGGATAAAGAAGAAATCGGCTCCGATGGGGCCACAGGGGCAAGCTCTCGTTTCTTACAATACTGCTTGGAAGATTGCCGTGAAGCATGGCAAAAAGAAGCTAAATTAGGCCATATTCTTTTGCAAACCAAGGCTCTATCTGCCGATGTAGCCGCTCCACTAGACCCTGACTGGCAAGAGGTGCACGAAAAACAAAATGCTGCCTTGCTAGGCTATGGTCCTGTATTTTCAAAATTTACCGGTTCTCGTGGTAAATATGGAGCCAGTGATGCCGATGCCGAACTAGTGGCTTTTATGCGTGGATTATTCAATGCCAAAAAAATTCCTTGGCAAATGGCCGAATGCGGCAAAGTGGACCTTGGCGGCGGCGGAACGGTAGCTCTTTTCCTTGCAGCCTATGGCATACAAGTTATAGATTGCGGACCGGCAGTACTTTCCATGCACAGCCCTTTTGAGCTATCATCTTGCGCCGACCTTTGGGCCACCGTAGAAGCCTATACCGCCTTTTTAGCCAGCTAATGGCCAACGTTTACTGCTGTTTTTCCTGAAAAGGAAAGCTTTTTTTAAGACACGTTGATTAATTCTTTTTCCTGAGAGAGGAAGCTTTTTTGAGAAAAAAAAGCTTCCTCTCTCGATTGTCGTTAACGCTCCATGAGGCCCTACGCAATGAATTGCGCAGAAATACCCTCTCAGATCATCCCCTTCAAAAAAACCAATTGCGTCAACACCTTGCCTTTGAAAAGGAACATGTGACGCATACTATATGGTTTTAAAATTTATTAGAAAAAATAATTTATTTAATCAGCGTTTCCTGAGAAAAAGTTCTTTTTTTGCCTAATCTTTAGCCGAAAAAAAAAGCATGAGGTTTCCCCCATGCCTTTATTTTTTGCCATGAAAATTATTTTATTTCATGATGCCCTTTTCTTTTAAGTACTTGGCAGCACCGGGATGGAAAGGAATGGTAATACCATCAAGAGCTTTACTGGCCATGATTTCGGCACCCTTGTTATGGGCCTTAGCAATGCTATCGGTATTTTCATATAAGATTTTAGTAATTTTATAAGCGTCTTCGTCGCTCATATCTTCATTAACAACCAAGATGGCTTGCACAGACAATGTAGGTACGGGAGCGTCTTGACCTTTGTAGGTTTTGGCAGGAATAGCACCCTTCACAAGATAAGGGTATTTTGCCACAACGGCGTCAGCTTTTTCACCATCAAGAGGCACAAAAACAACTTCTTGAGCTGTAGTAATGTCTTGGATGGCAGGGTTTGGCGTGCCAATAGTAAAAACAAAGCCATCAACGCTACGGTCTTTAAACTGATCAGCAGTTTCACCATAAGGCAAGAAGATAGGGTCTACATTTTTGTAATCAAGGCCGTAAAAAGAGAAAATTTGACGACAATTTACTTCGTTGCCACTACCACGAGCGCCCACAGAAACTTTTTTGCCTTTAAAATCTTCAAATTTTTTCACGCCGCTATTGGTGCTGGCAACAACGTGAAGATACTCAGGATACAAACGACCAATGGCACGCACCTTACCAAGCTTATGTTTAAAAGGTTCAATACCGTTATAAGCAGAGTTTGCCACGTCATTTTGCACAATGGCCAAATCTACATCATTGGCTTCAACAAGACGCAAATTCTCGCCAGAAGCTCCTGTTGTTTGCGCTGTTACAGAAAAAACACCATCACTTTTAGTGCTTAAAATTTGACTAATGGCCCCGCCCAAAGGATAGTACACACCGGCTGTACCGCCAGTGCCCATGGTTAGGCGCTTTTCGGCAAAAGCAAAAGAAGATGTAAGAACCAAAGAGGCAGCAAGGGAAAAAAGCAAAAGTCGTTTCATAAGTTAACTCTCCTAAACTTTCGTTATTTTTTTGCAATATTGCAATGTCTTTTAAGGTTTTCCCTAGCAAAAGAAACCTTTGCTTTAAAAAACCTAAAATGACGTAACCTAAAATTATGCTACGTACATAATTTTACCACACAAAATTTACTAAAAAACCTCTGCATAGGTGTTACAGAAGGAGTTTTTAAGTATTAAAGATAGTTAAACGGCAAAACTTCTGGTGTAAAAGGTAACTTTGCCCTCTAGCATACATGTTGGTGTACAATACTATGCAAAATCTTCCTCTAAAAAGAATACTTGGCAACCGCACATAAAGCAAGTTAAAAGAAGAGTTTTTGTTGCATTGGCTAGAAAAAAATAAAGGTCAACATAGGGTAAGGTTATATACTAAAAATTACTTCTCTTACAGTAGTTTTTTTCTTATTCGCCCCTCCTTTTTCTTACTAAATAGCTATGTTTTAAAGCAATATCCACCATGCTCGAGTAAAAAAAGTTGTACCCTTCAAAGAATTATTTATACTTTTTTTTAGACTAGTACAAAAAAATGAAAAAAATCTTGACAAATATGTGACAAAAACCTAATGTTTACTTACGCGATAATGCGTGTGAGTGACACTTCAAGTTACTCCTTCTTTCTTAACAAGTTCATATATGTTTATGACTTGTGGGCATATATGCCTGAGGATAATCCTCGTCGTTTACTCTTTCTGTAAACGCCTTTATTTCCTATCGTTTTTGTACGTTTTATGCGTAAGGCAATGACTGTGCTTTTTTGAGCACAAGGTTTTTGTTGTTCTGCGCCCATAGGATATATTATGAAAACTTCCCTCCCCCATATGAGTCACGCCATTGGCGACGAACATGAGGCTACGCAGACATTACCAGATGATGTCTCTGCAAAAAGTTCTGCAAAGCTTTTTGTCGGTGAAGATTTGGCTAGTATTGATGCCGGTATCCATTTTTTAGATGTAGATAATGGTGATGGTATCATTTTTATTGAAGAAGATATCTTTAGTGATTACACAGAAGTTAGTACTGTTAACCAAGAAGATTACATTGAGTTTGATTTAGAACTTGGCGATGTTTTTGATTTTGATTTTGCCATGGACCAAACGAACCAAGATAATACTGTGGATGTGCTTTTGGCCCAAGGGGCTGATTTTGACACCATTGCCTCAAGTATGAATGGGGAAAATTTTGACAATGTTGATATGGTTGTTTTTGGCGCAAACTCCAATACGGTGGCCGGTGAAACCATGCATGACATTTTTGCAAATCTTAGCGGTGTGCGGCGATGTACACATGACAAGGTCAGCGTAGATGATGCAGCATGGACACAAGGCCTTGCTGAACATAACATTGGCGGAAAAACGTACATTGAATTTTCCAATGATAATGACGTTAGCCTGCTTATTGCAAAAACTTCCTTAGAAATTAATCATGGATAAAAGATACTATGGTGCTTTTTAAGAAAAGAATCTTTATACAGTAAACAATCTAAAGGATCCTGCATAATAAATTGTGCAGAATCTTACTCTATTGAAAAAGTGATTTTACACTTTGCCAGCAGATTGTTTAGAATGCGTAAGATGTGTGAAAAAAAGTCAAAATGCGTGGTGTATTAGCTATACATACGTAGTTTGGCTTTTTTACATTGATGATGCAGAGTAGTATTTTTAACGGTCTATTGTACCTCAGCTTGCAAAATGCTTTACAAAAAAGCTTGCATATCGTTTAAAAAAAAGACAAAATGCGCCATTCATTTTTTTAGGATAGTGCATGACTCAACTTGACGCCCTCTTAGCGCAAATTCAGCAAAAATTCACGGTAACTTTTGAACCTATGGATGTGGACGGCAGCGCAGTTCACATGCTTTCCATTACCAATATGACCGAACATTTGGACGGTCTTCTTGCTCAAAAGGCTATTCACAACCCTTTAAAAGATCTCCCTTTATGGGCTAAAGTATGGCCTGCATCTTTTATTTTAGGGCGCTTTTTACGTAAATTAGAACCGGAAGGAAAAACACTTTTAGAACTAGGTGCCGGTACAGGTACGTTGGGCTTATTGGCCAGCCGTTATGGTTTTTCCTCTGTATGTATCAGCGATATTGTGGACGATGCCCTGCTTTTTGCCAAAGCCAATGTGCTTAAAAACTCTCTGGAAGATTGTGTTACTGTAAAGCGTGTAGATATCAAAGATAGTCGTGCCACCCTTGGAGATGCCCGTTTTGATATAATTGCCGCTTCGGAAATTTTATATTTAGAAGAATTGCATCGCCCCCTTATAAAGTGTTTACAGCGGCATCTTGCCAAGGAAGGAAAAGCCATTCTTTGCACCGATATGGCCCGTAAACGTCCACGCTTTTTCAAGCAAGCCGCCAATTTTTTTACCATTAAAGAAATGATGGTGGGGGTAAAAGGCAAAAGTGTGGAAGATGGCGAAGAAAAAGAAGAAAAGCGTGTCTACATCTTACATATGTTGGAGCCTAAATGATTCAATTACACCCTTGCCCCAAAGCCCACCAAAAAGAACTGGATAAAGCCAAGTCCCCAGCACAAACCGTGGCTCAAGTGCGTGAAACATTGCAAACACTAGAGGCGCACGGTCTTGAAATTCTATCTGCTTCCTTAGATATAACTCGTGTTGACCAAGGACGCTTGGGAATTCCTGTTTACTTAAGTAATTGTGGAAAAGATGCTAGACGCATTATGCCCACACGCAAGCAGATGGGCAAAGGGGCTTCTCCCATTCAAGCCGAAGCTTCAGCACTGATGGAGCTTATGGAGCGATATTCCTTTTTTACCTTTTGGGAAGATATGCCAGGTTGCGTTACCTGTACATGGCGTGAAGCAAAAGAAAAATTTGGCCACGCGCTCATTCCCGTAACGCATATCTTACAAGCCGTAGAGGACACGCTCGATATAGAAAAAGCGGAAGCTCTTCTTGATCTTTTGCCATGGCAATTTTTCCCGGTGACAGATTTGGTGCATATGCGTGAGGTATGGGCCCCTCTCAATTGGTTTAAAAAATTGGGGGAATTTAATGGAACTAGTGCCGGTAACACTGAAGAAGAATCTCTTTTGCAAGGCCTGTGCGAATTAGTAGAAAGGCATGTATGTTGCCTTATTGATAGATCGCAATGCGCTACGCCCACCATATGTCAAGATGCCGCACACATTGATGACCCCACTTTACAAGCGCTTATTGCCGCCTTTGCCAAGGAAAATATCACTCTTATTCTAAAAGATTTTTCTTTAAATATGCCTGTGCCTACTGTGGGGGCTGTGGCTTATGATACAAGCACCTTTCCGCATACTTCAGAAATAGTATTTACTGCAGGCACCGCAACGAGCCCTGCTAAAGCCGCCATTCGTGCCGTAACAGAAGTAGCGCAATTGGCAGGCGATTTTTGCACGTCTTCTTGTTATGAGGCTTCAGGTTTAAGTAAGTTTGAACAGCTTGAACACATACAATGGCTAAAGCAAGGAAGTGCTTGTTCTTTAAATAGCTTACCGTCAATACTTCAAGACGATATTTTGGAAGAACTCCAAGCTCTTATTCAAGGTTTACATGCAAAAGGCTATCCCGTATATGCCATTTCCACCATGCATCCTCAAGTAAAAGTGCATACCCACTATTGTTTTGTGCCGGGGCTTTCCTTTAGAGAAAGAGATAAAAACCAAAGCCTTGGATTATTTATCGGACGTATTTTAGCAGAAGAATGCACAGAAGAGATGGCAAAGCAAGGTCTTACGCTTTTGGAAGAATATTATCCTAAGGCGCATTTTATTCCTTTTTTTCAAGCTATGCTGGCTTTACGGCAAGAGGATTATGAAAAAGCCCATACCCTTTTTGCCAAAGCAGAACCCTTACAGCCTGAAAGCGATGCCAAGGGGCTTGCCGCTTTTTATGCTGGTTATGCCCTTACTTTGCAAGAGCAATGGCAAGACGCCCTCCCCTTCTTAAGCCAAGCTGTCAACCACTGCCCCGATATGAAAGAATATTGGAATTTACGAGGCGTGGCGCAATTTAAAGGACAAAATTATACTTTAGCTGCGCAAGATTTTCAACAGGTATTACGCATAGATAAAGGCTCAGTTATGGATATTGCCAATTTGGGTTTATGTCATAAATTCCTAGGAAATACAAAAGAAGCCATACATTATCTTTCTACGGCCCTTGAATTAGACCCCAGTCTTGACTTTGCCCGTACCCATTTGGAAGCGCTTATATAAATGACTGCTGGTAACACTATGGCCTTGTAAAATACCACATACAAAATTTACAAATATGTTTAAGAAACTTTACTTTTTTAAGTAACAACAGGGAAAACCATTAAAACAGAGGATATGTATGAGTAATGAAGTAGATAAAATCATTTATTCCATGATTCGTGTCACCAAGCGTCATGGGCAAAGGGAAGTGCTAAAAGACATCTCCCTTTCGTATTTTTACGGTGCAAAAATTGGGGTACTTGGCTTAAACGGCGCAGGTAAATCTTCTCTTTTACGCATTTTAGCCGGCGTTGATACGGAATTTGACGGCAAAACCGTGCTTGCCCCTGGTCATACCATTGGATACTTGGAACAAGAGCCATTGGTTAGTGAAAACCGTACTGTACGTGAAGTGGTGGAAGAAGGCGTGCAAGAATTGGTGGATATTGCCAAGGAATATGAAGCCATTAATGCCAAATTTGCTGACCCCATGGAACCAGAAGAAATGGACGCTCTTATTGAAAAACAAGGGCAAGTTCAAGAACTTATGGATAATAAAGGCATTTGGGATTTAGACTCCCGCCTTGAAATGGCCATGGATGCTTTGCGCTGCCCTCCTGGAGATACGCCTGTGTCTGTCATTTCCGGTGGTGAACGTCGTCGTGTGGCTCTTTGCCGTTTACTTCTCCAAAGCCCTGATATTCTTTTGCTTGACGAACCTACTAACCACTTGGATGCCGAATCTGTCGCTTGGTTAGAGCGTTTTCTTTCTACCTTCCCTGGTACTGTCATTGCCGTTACCCACGATCGCTACTTCCTCGACAATGTGGCCGGTTGGATTTTAGAGCTTGATCGCGGCCGTGGTATTCCATGGAAGGGTAATTACTCTTCGTGGCTTGAACAAAAGCAAAAACGTCTTGCCCATGAAGAAAAAAGTGAAGCCCAACGTCAAAAAACTTTAGATAGAGAATTGGAGTGGATTCGCATGTCACCCAAAGGGCGTCATGCCAAGGGTAAGGCCCGCATCAATGCTTATGAAGCCATGCTTTCTCATGAAAGTGAAAAATTGGCACCGGACCTTGAAATTTACATTCCCCCAGGACCACGGCTTGGAAAAAGTGTCATTGAAGCCCAAGGTTTGAAGAAAAGCCTTGGTGATAAATTATTGGTGGAAGGGCTTGACTGCATTATTCCTGCAGGTGCCATTGTGGGTATTGTGGGCCCCAACGGTGCAGGTAAAACAACATTCTTTAAAATGTTGGTAGGCAGTGAAAAGCCCGATGACGGCACCCTTACTGTAGGTGATACCGTACAATTTGCCTATGTGGACCAAGGGCGTGAATCCTTAGAAGCTGGCAAAACTGTATACGAAATTATCAGTGAAGGCCATGAAGTTATTAAACTGGGTAGCAAAGAAATGAACGCTCGTGCCTACTGCTCACGCTTTAACTTCGCTGGACAAGATCAGCAAAAACCTGTGGATGTCCTTTCTGGTGGTGAACGTAACCGCTTGCACTTGGCCCGTATGCTTAAATCCGGTGCCAACGTCATTCTTCTTGACGAACCTACCAACGACATTGACGTAAATACCATGCGTGCTTTGGAAGATGCTCTGGATAATTTTGCTGGTTGCGTACTGGTCATCAGCCACGACCGCTGGTTCCTCGACCGCATCGCCACCCATATTCTCGCTTTTGAAGGCGATTCTACCATTACTTTCTTTGATGGTAACTATTCAGACTATGAAGCCGATCGTAAAAAGCGTCTTGGAAAAAGTGCTGATACACCTACACGAGTAAAATTCCGTAAATTAACAAGATAGTTTATCTTTGTTTTCTTTTTTGAGGGGAGAGAAGCTTTTCTAAAAAGTTTCTCTCCCTAAAAAATACGC
>CAYJDE010000044.1:0-14436 GCA_964368805.1 uncultured Desulfovibrionaceae bacterium | reverse complement strand
ATTGTGCAGGAGCCTTTTCTTAGTTTCTCTTCTTCAAAAAAAGTAATTGCGCCATGTCTTTTCTTCGAAAAGACATGGCGCATAAAAAAATCATTTAAGAAAATATATTATACAAAAAGCCGCATGCGGTGGCATTTGCGTAACAAAACTTTTCTCATAAGGCATTTTTTGCAATACAAGAGCGTAACATTTTTTACAATGCCTTCAGGGGTATTGTTATAGGTGTATGCAGAAAACTGCAAATTAGTTGCTAATCATCGTCAAGCCACATGTCATCATCAAGCACAGTATAGCTACGCACAAACAACGTCTGCACCTCAGCTTCTTGAGACAAAACACCGCTTACCTGTACGGTAGCCCCAACATGCTCATCTAAATCCACACCGGCACCACGAGGAATAACAGGGTATTCTTTATCCTCGACCACCAGCATCACATGTCCGGCCTTACTCCTTTGAGGTAAGGCGGCCACAAAACCCTTCATAGTAATAATTGACGACATGATCTTCCACTCACTTTGAAACACTATCCATTTCTTAGCATACCCCAGCATTAATGATGTAGTAGATAGTAAAATCTACACAGGCTTGCACATCGAATTTTTATAACTTAGCAAATTTTTTTTACTAAAAAAGCATTCTGTGCAAGTACTAAGAAAAGTCCTTTTTTTCTACATTTTAAATGCGTCATAAGACTCTATGCAAAAGATTATAACGCATTCTCCTTTGATATAATACGCATTTTATGCGTAAGAAGCAATAATTTTATGTGCAGACTTTTTCTAAGAAAAGTTCTAAAAAACTTTAAACAAACTCTAGAAAATACAATTATTTTAGGTAGATACGTAAATTTTTACTTGCATAGCTCATACGCTTGTGCTAGAAAGAATCCATGGCACATCTTCGCAATTCTATTTGCAAGGCAGTTTAACAAAAGTAAGGTGACGATATGAAAACGTTTTCCCATAAAAACAATACATTCTTTATGGCTTCTCTTGTATTATGCACATGCTTCTTTTTGGGTGCATGCGGCAGTAAAGACACTAGCCCTAAAGTGGCGGTAAGCAGTGGTAAAGGCATTGCCATTACCAAAACGGCCAAAACGCAATTGGGGAAAAAATACCGTTTTGGCGGCACCTCACCTAAAACCGGTTTTGACTGCTCTGGCCTTATTCAATGGGCCTATAAACAGCATGGGGTAAAAGTACCTCGTCAAACCATAGCTCAGGCCAAAGTTGGCAAGCGAGTTAAATCGTCCAAAGCCCGTCCTGGCGATATCATCGTCTTTAAAACCAGAAGTTCCGGAACAGGCCTACATACCGGAATTTATGTGGGCAATAACAAATTTATTCATAGTCCACGCACGGGGGCAAAGATTCGCATCGAAACACTAAACAAGTATTGGAAGCCCAAACTTGTTTCAGTACGACGCGTTGTCTAAGTAGATTTCCTACCCCATAAGCCGCAATGCGCAAGAAAGGACGGTTCTTAAGCATTGCGGCTTACCTTTAAGATTTCATGGTGATTTTATTGCAAGTCTCCATGATTTTTTATATTATAAACGCAAGACACTTGCTAAAAGTAACGCAATGCGGTAATGATTTATAAAACTCAGTACAATATATGCCTGACATGGCGAAAAACTTTTCTAGCAAGAAAATGGCTGCAAGCTTTTTATACTGGGTTGTAGACTTACATCGAAAATTTTTGTCTAGCCAGTCTTGTTTTTCATAAGGAGAAATTATGGATAGAAATTTAAGCCTTGCGGAAATAGCCCGACATTTTTCCTTGCCAGAATCCACAGCACGTTATTATTGCAAACGCTTTGCTTCTTTTATGCCCATTATTGGAGAAGGAAGACGCAAACGCTATGGTCAAAAAACATTAGAAATTATTGCCACCATCATAGAACATATGAAAATGGGTAAAACAGCCGTACTTGTGGAAGAAGAGCTGGCAGCACATTTTCCAAGAACCATGGATGCCACCGTAACACTAGACAGTAAGCCTTCGGCATTTTCACCCAGCAACAGTCACTATACGCACCATGAGACAGGCCACGATGCCACATCTATTCTTGGCTCTACCACAGTCGACTTTCCTACCATCCCTCTTAGTGTACCTGCCACAAAGCCAGGCTCTGCATCCATGGCGCAAAACATCATGCCAAGCAATAACACTATGCCAAGCAGTGGACAAATGCCCCCCCACGATGGCGGGGCAAATCTTATGGTCATGCAATTGTTAGAGCAGCAAACCATGGCCATGCAAAGTATCGCCAAATCGCTGTCGGTGCTTTCTACCCAAAAAGAAGATATGCAGAGGATGGAAGATGCAGCACGCACTGCCAAAGAAGAAAATGTACTGCTGCGTGATGAAGTGAAAGTGCTGCAATCGTTATTGCATAGTTCGGAGCAAGTGCACCATGACGATTTAAACCAGATTCGCTCTTGGATGAGCCGCCTTGCCCAAAGTTATAACAGTAAAACCACCATGGATGCCCAAAATAGCCAAAGCGCAAGTGTACAGCAGCAGGGCGAACAACATGACGAAGAGCAAGACAGTTATGGGCAAAGTGACAAGAGTGATAGGGATGACATGAGCAAGATGTAAATGCTTGTGCAGGACTTTCAAAACAGATTTCTCTCATGCTGATTTAATGCGCAGCTTGGCGTAACTGCTTTTCCTATATGATTTTTTGATGCGCCACAATTTTCCTTCTCAAAGATACTATACTGACGCAACGGGTTTTTTTGAGGGGAGAGTTTGAGAGGGGGCCCTTTTTTTCCTAAAAAAAGGGCCCCCTCTCAAAAAAAAGAATTAATCACGCTTCTACAATTCCACAAAAAGCTTATTTTTTCCCTTCATGCTCAAGGGCCATGTCAATGGCTACCTTAAATAAATCTTCCGCTATGGCTCCGCGTACCACAATATTATTTACAAAGAAGAAAGGTGTGCCTTCAACGCCCAATTCTTTGGCATGCTGTAAATCTTGGCTAAGAATCGCTTTTGCCTTTTTACTACGTGCATCTTTGCTTAATTTTTTCACATTAAGCCCTAGAGCTTTAGCTTGTGCTTTAATGAAGGTTTCACCCTTACTTAAAAGCTCTTCACGCATGGCAAATAAATTGGCGTACAATTTTTGCGCAAGCTCTGGTGATTGAAAGCCGGCAGCAATAACATATTCTGAAGCCTGAATGGCAATGGGGTGGGTGCTCAAAGGGGCGTGCTTAAAAACAAGATTTACCTTATTACCATACAGCTTTTTAAGCTTTGCCAGAGTTGCTGAGGCTTGAGCACAATACGGGCATGTAAAATCAGAAAATTCCACAATGGTAACAGGGGCAGCAGCATCTCCCCATACTGGCCTTTCAGTAATATCAATTTTCTTTTCTTCTTTCAAATCTTTACGCCATTGGGCTTCCATGCTACGCCGTCTTTTAATAACGGAGCCTTCTTGGGCAATGTCTAATATGGCTTCGCTATTGGCTCGCAAAACATTCATGATAAGGTCTGGGCGTTCTTTTAAAATTCTTTGTAACTGTTGAGTAAATTCAGCGTCACTTGCGGCCTGCGCTGAGGATACATGACTGAAAGGATTTGTATACATAAGGCCCAACAACAACAAAGAAAGGCATGTTTTTTTCATTCTATTCTCCTACATTTTTATTTTTATGGAAAAGTATATATAGTGCGGAAAAAGCATAATGTAAAGTTTTGAATCATGGCAAGTGTTCTAGCTCAACCTAGTTTCCCATAGAGGTTATGTTCTTTTATATATGACAGACAAGGATTTTTACAAAATAGTATAAAGCCCCACTCTATGCAAATGTACAACAACCGGTTCCATTCAATAATGCTTCATAATGGTCTTCGATAACATTTTATTTAATCAGCTAACATACTAATATAGTAAAATTTTAAATATTCCATATAATAAAGTCACCATATTTTGCGGTATTAGCGTATACGCCTTTTTGTTGACCCTAAAGTCTTTTTTCCCTATACCTAATCTCTGCATATTTGTTTCATGTGAAACAATGTTTTTTCACAAAGGAGATACTCGTGGCCAGGATTATTGCCATTGCAAATCAAAAAGGAGGCGTTGGAAAAACCACCACCGCCATCAATTTGGCAGCATCACTTGCTGTTATGGAAAAAAAAGTTCTGCTTATAGATTGTGACCCACAAGCCAATAGCACCAGTGGCGTTGGAGTGCAACATGCTGATATAAATGGAACTGTTTATTCAGCCATCTATGACCCTAAAAATGCTCTTGACTATGTCATTCCAACTGTCACCGAATATTTACATGTCTTACCCGCCACTACTGACCTAGTGGCCATAGAGCTTGAGCTTGTGGATAAAGTGGGCAGAGAATATTACTTAAGTGAGTGCCTAGAAACCCTCGACTCTCACTTTGAATACATTATCATAGATTGCCCGCCCTCTCTTGGGCTTATTACACTTAATGCTTTATGCGCAGCCAAAGAAGTACTTATTCCTTTGCAATGCGAATTTTTTGCTTTAGAAGGTATTGTAAAACTTTTACAAACGTTTGAGCAAGTAAAAAAACGTTTGAATCCAAACCTTGCCTTGCTTGGCGTTGTATTGACCATGTATGACACCAGAAACAATTTGGCCCGTGAAGTAAAAAATGAAGTGCGTCGTTGCTTTCCGGATCATCTATTTGAAACAGTAGTGCCACGCAATGTGCGCTTATCTGAAGCACCAAGTCACGGCAAATCTATTATCCATTATGCCATTAAATCTACTGGAGCCCATGCCTATTTAGGACTTGCCAAAGAAGTTATTTTACGACGCCCCAAAACAGAAAATAGCGAAACAGCAAGCTAACTAAAAACTGTAAGGCAAGTGGCATTAAATGCTATTTTGCGCCGTATACCAGAAAAGCAACACCGTATCCATACGATGCATACGGGCTGCACGCAATAGCTATTTTAATTGGCATAAACGCCATACTTCGAACAATGCATAAATACTAATGGCTACATTACAAAAAAGTATATGGAGTGCCGTGTATTTTTTATGCTTGTTTTGGGCTACATTCAAAAACGGTTTTCCTGTGAAAATGTTTTTTTCTAATAGTGGCCCCGCAACGGCATTGGAAAACAAGTAAGCCGCCTATATTGGCATTGGTTAAATGAAAGGGGTGTGCAGGGTCATTTTCCCAGTCCTTGGTTTCACATCCGCAAACTTCGCAATGCATACTAGGCTCATAAGGGTAGGTAAAATCCCAGTAATCTTTCAACTCTTGTAAGGCTTGCAAAGGCTCAGGCTTACTGAAAGGATCGTTACTATTTTGCAAACCGTGTGCGGCAGCTTTAACATGGCTTTCTACCTTTTCCCAAAGCTCTGTACTAAGCTGCACCGACTGAATATGCCCTTCATGATTTACTACGTATAAAATGGGATCGTTATTTTTTTGCATGGAATACCTCCAAATATATTTGATAAAAAGTGAGTAAGACTATGAATAACACACCGAGAATGGGAAGGGGGATTGATGCCCTTTGGAGCAGTAGCGAACCTTCTGAAAAAAAGAAAGACGCCACTACCCTCCCCATTGCAGACCTTATCCCAAACCCCAATCAACCACGTCGCAAATTTAACGAGGTGGCCTTGGAAGAATTAACTGCCTCCATTAAAGAGCAAGGCATTATTCAACCTATTCTTGTGCGCCCTAAAGGGCACAGCAAGAAGTTTGAAATTGTTGCTGGCGAACGTCGTTACAGAGCAGCGCAAAAGGCTGGATTAAGCGAAGTCCCTGTCTTCATCAAAGAAATGACTGATGAAGAAGTTATGGCTGCTGCCCTCATTGAAAACATTCAAAGGGAAGACTTAACCCCCATTGAAGAAGCCCTTGCCTTGCAAAGCTTACGTGAAGAATGCGGCATCACCCAAGATGAATTGGCAAAGCGTCTTGGTAAAAGTCGCTCTGCCCTAGCTAATACCTTACGCCTTTTGCAATTACAAAGCCATATGCAAGAAAGCTTGAATAAGGGCCATATTCAGGCCGGTCACGCCAGAACCTTATTAAGTTTGCAAGGTAATGATACGGCCCAAGAAACCCTGCACGCACAAATTTTAGAGCAAAATTTAAGTGTGCGTGATGCTGAAGCTGCTGTTACTTATTATAAAGAACAACAGCAATTCCCATGGCAAAAATGTGAAGAAGCCACAAGTACTGAAGCCACGCCAGAAGCTTCACCTGAAACTATTCAAGAAAAATCTGCTACCAAAAAAGTAAACAGAACAAAATCTTCGTACGTAAAAAACCTTCAAGAAAATCTCAAAGCGCATTTAGCCATTAAAGCCTCCATTAGTGGTAATGAAGAACGAGGGCGTATAACCCTCACTTATACCAATGCTGAAGAACTTATGCATTTACTCTTACGTATGGGCATTGAACAAAATACCGCTAGCAATTTAGACGATGGTACGTTTCCCGTGAAACAATAGCTACCCATCTACAGTTTTTCTCTTAAAGCTTAATGATAAAATAAAAGTCAAATTATAACACATAAAATAAAGGCATGGTTTATCCATGCCCTTATTTTTTACGCATGACACTAACAAACATACCTTCAAGAAAAGGATGCGCAAAAGGTGTTTGCCAGCGAAAAACTTCTTCTGCCTGAGAATGAGTTTGTAAAAAAAGTTCTATCTGCTGTTCATTTTCAAGAGGTGTATACGTACAAGTCATGTACACCATATGCCGCCCCTTAGCCAAGAAACAAAAAGCCTTTTCAAGGATGTTTTTCTGCACATGGACCAACGTTTGCAAATCTTCATAACTACGGTGCAAGCGAATTTCAGGTCTACGAGCTAAAGTTCCAAAACCAGTACAAGGAACATCAAGCAAGATAGTGCCTTCAAAACTGTTTTCCTTGCATGCAAACCAGGCCCCTTGGGCTTCGCCTAATACCGTATGCGGAGGGTGAAATCCCAATCTTTTGCCATTAACTGCAAGTAAAGCAAGCCTGCGAAAAGATACATCAGAAGCGAGCAATACCGGAATATGTTGTTCTAACATGGCCAAGGTTTTCCCCCCCTGCCCTGCACAAGCATCCCACACCACATCTTTTTTAAGCTCTGGTACTGCCAATAGACATTGGTGTAAAACTTCTTGCGAACCTGAGGCTTGCCAAGAAAAAGCCCCTTGTTCATGCCACGCACTCATACTTTGCCCTAATGCTTCACGTGAAACATGGCCTTGCAAAAACACATAACCACTGTGTCCAATTTTTTGCGTATGGCTTTGATTTGCAAAAAAAGCATCCAAGGCAGAAAATTCTGAAAAGTTTGGATTAAGACGCAAAGACATTTTGGGTCTTTGTAAAAATTTATCACACAATATTTGGGCAGTATCATTGCCATAAGCTTTTACTAAATACCCATATAACCAAGAGGGCATAGCATAAAAGTCCGCAAGTTTTTTATAAAAAGATTGCTCCATACAGGCTTGCTTAAGTCGCTGCGCCTCTCGTAATGAAGCATTAACAACTTTAGCTAGATGGGGACCAAAGCGTTGTTTAGCACTTTGTACCGCATGATGCACGGTGGCATGGTGGGGGATACGATCTAAAAAAAGAAGAGCATATATGGCAGTGCGCAAAAGCATTTGCAAAGGCTTTGGCAATTTTTCCCGCTGTGTGAGTACTGCATCTAAAATAGCGTTGAGCCGAAAATAGTAGCGCAAGGTGCCATACGTTAATTCTGTGCACAAGGCTTGATCTTTTAAAGATAAAGCATTTTTTTGTAAAGCGGCATCAAGCATAGCCTGAACATGATGTCCTTTCTCTACAGCCAAAAGAATACTCAAGGCCACAGTACGTACATCTTGTGTCTTCCCAAGCGCTATTTTATTAGCCATAGTATTTTTTGCTGCCGATTGTTCTGTCAAAGATTTTGAAGTAGTCGGTTCCATATCTGAAGCAATATGCGATGAGCATGAAGGACGAGATTTTTTTTTGAGCGGTGCGAGGGGTATTTTTTTGGGCTTAGACATGGCGTATGACCTTATGCCTTAGGAAGAACAAATTTTTCTAAAGCATGTTCTAAAAGTTGTACATCAACGCCAGTATTAAAACAGGGTCCAAAGGGACGCACATTAATAATGCCATAGACTGGCAATGGGTATGTATCTTGTATACCCGAAGTTAAGTCACGTTCACACGCCACAGCTAAAATAAGCTGCGGCTTTGTCTCCACCACAATTTTACGGGCTATGGTACCGCCGGTGGCTATAACCACAGTAAAGCCCCATGTATCACGCAAATCTAAAATACTGCCCATGGGACATACGCCGCAACGTTTGCAAAGCTCTGGGTTTAAGGTAAGCCTATGCGGGCAAGAAGCATTTTGAATGCAATGGGGCAAAAGCAACAATACCTTTTCAGCATGCACCTTCTCCCCTTTTTTTGCTAACTTTCCCAGCACTATTTCATTGTTCACTTTAACAAAAGAAAGCCTAACCTTTTCACGTGAAACACCCACGGCCCTACCCAATAAATCCATAAGAGGAAACATAAGCTTTACAGTAAGCCCATGCACTTTTTTTAAACCAAAAAAATTCTTACCTGTATAGACATGATAAATTAAGGCAAAGCATAACCATGCCACACAAAGAATGAGCAACACAGAACCTACGCCAAGTACAGTAGGTAAATAAGCATGAATGGCAGAAAAACCTACATAAGGTATGAACCAAGCCAATAATATAAAGAGGCACAGCAATACGCATGAGCCGCACATAAGAGAAATAAAAAGCCACTTACCCACACCGCCGTATTGAGATTTGGGCAAAGAAAGAGGATTTTTTTTCCAAAGCCGCATATAACTATACTTCCTGCATGGTAGCAAGATATCCAAAGCCCTTGGAAAAATACCCATTGGCAAAGGCTTCTGCCGTCATTTCTTTTTTATTGTTTGGGCGCACACTTTGCAATATATACCAATTGTCATTCGTAGCCACTGCTATACTGCCATCTTGTAAACGCCAAATTTCGCCGGCTTTGGGTAACTTTTTCTCACTTTGATCATCGTGATCATCATGGACAGTTAGGCTATCATAGCCATTTAGGGTAGTAAGCGTATTTTGGCCATTACAGGCCATTTGAGGCCCTATACGTCCCGGCCCAAGCTTCACATCGCAATCTTCTTTTTCGGGTCGCAAAATACGTGCTTGAGCACCGGGCCAAGAGGTAACGCCTCGAATTTGAGCATGCACCTGTGCAGCACAAGCATGCCACTTGATAAGACCATCTTCTTTGCGCATTTTTGGAGCATGGGTCATGCGCTCATGCACTTGTTCCTGACAGGGCACAGCATCCTGACCCGTGAATTGGTGTAAGACTTCCTTAAGCACTTGTGCTCCAAGGTCAGCCAAAGCCCCATGCAAAGAATCAGACGTATGTTCTTCTATGGCCATGCTTTTTGTGGCGTATATAGGGCCACTGTCTAAGCCTGCTTCCATACGCATGATGGAAACTCCGGTCACTTGATGTCCATCTATAATGGCCCGTTGAATAGGTGCAGCACCACGATATAAAGGTAAAAGAGAGGCGTGAACGTTGATGGGCGCAAAACGAGGAATATCTAATACAGCTTGTGGCAAAATAAGCCCATAAGCAGCCACCACTAAAATATCTGGCGCAAAGGCTGCAAGGGCATCTTTATCGCTTTGTTCCTTAAAATGTACGGGCTGCAGTACAGGAATATTTTTTTCTTCCGCAAGCATTTTCACCGCAGGAGCTACCAACTTTTTTCCACGCCCTGCAGGTCTATCAGGCTGACAATACACAGCAGAAATAGTGCACCCCTCATAGCTCAAAAGCTGTTCCAAAATGTGTGCAGCAAAGGGCGGTGTGCCCATGAAAACAATGTTTAGCTTATCAGACATGCTTTTCCTCATTACATGGTGCCAGCTTAAGCACGTTTCGCATTTTTCTTTACTTTTGTCTCAAACAAAGAACGCCGTAAACGACTGATATGATCTATGAACAATACGCCCTGTAAATGGTCGAATTCGTGTTGAATGACAATGGCTTTAAAGTCTTCCCAAATTTCTTCGTGCACCACACCTTCAAGGTCGCTAAAGCGAACACGCACACTGTCATGCCTTTTCACATCGGCTCTATACCCAAAGGGCACAGAAAGGCACCCCTCTTGCTCACTTTTAATAACGTCGCCCAGCAGTTCCAATTCAGGATTTATCAAAACGATAAGCTCTGCTTCTTCATCCTTGCCAGAGGCATCCATAACAATAAGCCGTATACCATGACCCACTTGCGGCGCAGCCAAACCCACCCCGGGTGCTTCGTACATGGTTTCAACCATATCCTGTACAAGGGTACGTAATGCATCAGTAACTTCTGTCACAGGTACACTTACTTGAGACAAAATAGGATCAGGATAGGTGCGTAATTCTAAAAGCGCCATAATAACCTCAAAAAACAAAATATATGTAAAAATTACCGTAAAAAACAATGCTCTTATAAGCATTTTCTTAGAGACCTCTGCGCAATTCATTGCGTAGGGTCTCACGGAGCGTTGACGATAGTCAATGCGACCAAAAATCAAGAATAGGCGTAGCTTTGCTTCGCCGTTAAGTGATTGACTTTTGTGCCTTTACCTCTGCACTTTATTTTACATTTCAAGCAAATTTTCAAATTTTAGACACAAAGCTATATTTGAAAATAATTGTGCAGAGGTCTTTTTCTTAAGGAAAAGGGGGAAAAGTAAACCACTCTCCCCCATCCTCTCTTACAAGCATGTTTCAGCAAAATGCCCCATGCTTTATATTATATAAACGCAAAAAAACGTCTGTACAGTGCGCCACTACTCCGTGGCTACAGGTTTTTCACGCAAACGCAAGCCTAAATCTCGCAATTGACGCGAAGAAACTTGTCCCGGAGCATTGGTTAACAAACATGTGGCCTTTTGGGTTTTGGGGAAGGCAATAACATCACGAATGCTTTGTGCTTCACATAAAAGCATAATAAGGCGGTCTAAACCAAAGGCAATACCACCATGAGGCGGCGCACCGTGTTCCAGAGCCGTTATTAAGAAGCCAAATTGTTCTTCAGCATCTTCCTCGGAAAAACCAAGGGCTTGAAACATATCTCTTTGTACTTGACCGCTGTGAATACGAATGGAGCCACCGCCCACTTCACTACCATTAAGCACCATATCATAGGCACGAGCACGGGCTTTGGCTGGCTCTGTACGCATAAGTTCCATATGCCCCACAGCAGGTGACGTGAAAGGATGGTGACAAGCCACATAACGATTTTCTTCGCTGTCGTATTCATACAAAGGAAAATCAGTTACCCATAAGAAATTAAAGGTATTTTCTGGAATAAGTTTTAAGTAATTCCCCAAATGTACACGTAAATTCCCAAGGGCAGCATTGACCATGCTGCTTTCCCCTGCTTGGAAAAAGGCAATATCGCCTACTTGCAAATCAAGGGCAGTTTTAATGGCTTCACGCTCTTCATCGGAAAGGAATTTAGCAATGGGAGACTGCCATTCATTTTCCCGCACTTTAATCCAAGCCAAACCTTGTGCCCCGTAGATTTTAACAAATTCCGTAAAATCATCAATTTCTTTACGGGATAAACTCTCACCGCCAGGTACCTTCATGCCCTTAACTAACTCAGCTTTGGAAAAAAGCTTAAAACCGGAACCACGCACCGAATCGGTAATGTCTACAAGCTCAAGGCCAAAACGAGTATCTGGTTTATCAACGCCATATTTGGCCATGGCATCATCGTATTTCATGCGAGGAAAAGGCAAAGTTATGTCCATATCCTTCACATTTTTAAACACATGAGCCATGAGATTTTCACCCAATTGCATCACTTGCTCTTCATCGACAAAGCTCATTTCAATATCGATTTGGGTAAATTCCGGCTGCCTATCGGCACGCAAATCTTCATCTCTAAAGCAGCGAACCACCTGAAAATATCTGTCCATACCAGAAATCATAAGCAATTGCTTAAAAATTTGCGGTGACTGTGGCAAAGCAAAAAATTGTCCTTCATTAACACGACTGGGTACCAAGAAATCTCTGGCCCCTTCCGGTGTGGAACGAGTCAGAACCGGCGTTTCAATTTCCAAAAAAGCATTATCATCTAAGAAGCGACGTACCGTTTGAGCCACTTTATGACGCAAGTAAAAATTTTGCGCCATTTTAGGACGACGCAAATCTAAATAACGCCATTGCAAACGCAAATTTTCGCCGGCATCGCAGCGATCTTCAATGGGAAAAGCCGGTGTTTTAGAAGTATTAAGCAGCTTCCATTCTAAAACCACCACTTCAATTTCACCGGTAACCATCTGCGCATTGGTCATACCTTCAGGACGAGGACGCACTTTACCCTTAATGGCAAAAACATATTCAGAGCGCAAAATATAGGCTGTTTCGTGAGCCTTAGCTGCCATTTCAGGAGAAAAAACCACTTGGGTAAGACCATGCCGATCACGCATATCCACAAAAATAAGACCGCCATGATCTCGGCGATACTGCGCCCAGCCCATAAGACATACTTCTTCCCCATCATTGGCAAGGGTCAAGGCAGCGCAATTATGGGTGCGCTTCCAATCGCCTAAAGTGGTGATATAGGGTTGGTGTTCGGCTTGTACATCGACATTTTGTTCACTAATTTGCTGACTCATTATATGATAACCACCTAATAATTTCTATAAACCTAAAATTTTTTGCATATGTTCCACAAGCTGTGCTTGGGCAATGTGTTCTTGAGTACCGCTTTGCATATCTTTTATGCCCACAGTACCTTGACTGCATTCGTCCTCACCAAGAATAAGCACAAAACTTGCCTGTAATTTATCGGCCTGACGAATTTGACTTTTAAAAGATCCACCTTGGCTTACATCGCCTTTAAGACCTGCTTTGCGCAATTGCAAAGCCATACCAAAAGCAAGTTTTTGCGCCTCTTCACCCATGCTTACAATGAAGAAATGCGGTTTTGGCGTTTCCATTTCCGGCATAAGTAAAGCCAAACGCTCCATACCGCAAGCAAAACCAATACCGGGCACCTCTGGCCCGCCCAATTGTTTCACTAAGCCATCATAGCGTCCACCACCGGCAATGGACGATTGAGCACCCACAGCACCAGACACCACCTCAAAGGTGGTACGACAATAATAGTCTAGTCCACGCACTAAACGGGCATTGCGCACATAAGGCACCTTGGCCATATCTAGCAAACTAAGCACGGTAGAAAAATGCTCGGCACACTCTGGGCAAGTGTTTTCATCAATACGAGGGGCTTTTTCTGTATGTTCTTTACAGGTGGGCACTTTACAATCAAGCACACGCAAAGGATTGGTTTCTATGCGTCTTTTGCAATCTTCACACAAGGCAGTAGCATCAAGGGATGCCAAATACGCCGTAAGTAATGTACGATACGCCGGACGACACTCTGGACAACCAAGTGTATTAATTTGCAATGCAACATTTTCAATGCCAATGTCTGACAAAAAAAGCATAAGCATGCTTACCACTTCGGCATCCACCTGAGGATGTTCTGCCCCTAAACATTCGC
The DNA here is from genome assembly GCA_964368805.1 of uncultured Desulfovibrionaceae bacterium. Taxonomy (GTDB): domain Bacteria; phylum Desulfobacterota; class Desulfovibrionia; order Desulfovibrionales; family Desulfovibrionaceae; genus CAYJAD01. Next base: position 845 of record CAYJDE010000044.1, on the reverse strand, counting down.
AGTTAAGCTGATGAAATTGACGCATACGCCCTTTTTGCGGACGTTCATATCGAAACATGGGCCCATAAGTAAACAGCTTACTGACACTTTCTTTAGCATGCATGGAAGATTGAATATAGGCACGCATAACACCGGCTGTGGCTTCGGGGCGTAAAGTAAGGGAGCGGTCTTTTCTATCAGAAAATGTGTACATCTCTTTTTGTACCACATCGGTTTCTGTACCTATGGAGCGACAAAAAAGTTCAGTAAATTCCATGATGGGCGTGCGCAATTCTGCATAGCCAAAACGAGAAAAAATATCCCGTGCCGCTGTTTCCATGCGTGTATATAAAAGACTTTGCGGCGAAAATAAATCGGCAAAGCCTTTAATGCTCTTGGTTGACATGTTTTATCCTTTACAAATTCTAACAATCATAAAAATATGCAAAACAAGTTTAACATAATATAATTATTTCTTTTTCCTGAGAGGGGAAACTTTTTTTAGGGAAAAAAAGTTTCCCCTCTCAGACTCTCCCCTTCAAAAAAACCAATTGCGCCAAAGCCTTACCCTTGAAAAGAAAATTGTGGCGCACCATAAAGCGTTCAAGAAAATACGTTGAGGTATGCAAGGCAAACGAAGTTTTTTTCTAACGGCATAGGACTTTTCTGGTCCATGTGTGAAGAAAAAACAAGCTTACCAAAACATACCATAAGAAAATCCTGATTTAATAACTTATATAAGGTTTGCGTTTAAAACTCACCTGAAAACCCATCATGCGCACAATGCATCTAAAACACTAAAATGTCATCTCAATGGGTTTTTTTGAGGGGAGGGGTCTGGGGAGGGGAACTTTTTTTTCCTAAAA
>CAYJDE010000043.1:0-14464 GCA_964368805.1 uncultured Desulfovibrionaceae bacterium | reverse complement strand
AAGGCAAGGCGAAATTCACTTTCGACGATGGCCGACGCTTGCGATAAGCTTGCGTTGCATAGGACATGCGACCAAGCGTTATACATACTGTTCAAAAAAGAACAGTATGCCATAGGATGTAATGGATACAAGAAAAAATAAAAAGGCAAGATGCGCCGTGTATACGGACATACACAAGCGATTTGCCTTTTTAATTTTGACGCAGTAGACGCTACTTTTCAACAGCCTGCTACATGCCCCCTCCGCAATCTTTCTTACCACCGGCTGCTTTTAACATCTTCACAATAGCCGCTCTATCTGGTCTACCTTTATGCACAACCGTTACGCACAAGGCATTACCAAACTCAAAGTCACCGTTATTCACATCCGCTCCCTTAGCAAGTAGCAAAGCCACATTATCCTTTAAACCAGCTTCTGCCGCCGCTGAAAGGGCCACATAAAACCCCCAATGGCTGTCTACATTGCCGCCATGCTTAATAAGTGTTTCAAGTATAGCAGTATGCTCGTTTCTTGCGGCAGCAAGCATGGCCTCTTCTCCCACTTTAGCCCCATTATTTATAAGAAATTCTACAATGGTTGGCTCTGCAGTTTGTGCAGCAGCGTTGGCAAGTATGGGGCTTTCATTTTTCGTTTTATAGTGGTTTAAATCTTCCCCTTCAATAAAACTTTGCTTCACATCCTCAAGAGTAGCCACACGCCAAAAATCTGCTTTAGTGTAATTATGTTTAGAATTGTAGATTTTTTCAGTATTTTCTTTTACTTTATACGTAACAACGCCAGCTTTTTTGGGACGTATGCCCGCATCCATCTTCGCCCCTGCTGCTTTAAGCAAACGTACTCTTTCTTGTAAGTCTTTATCATCTTTTAAATTATATTGGTCGCTGTAATACAATTGGGTAAGGGCGGTATCTCCATCTTTAGCCTTAATATTAGGTGAAACACCTTGTTGCAAAAGGAATTTTAGCATTTCCGTGTCACCTATAGCAGCACCAAACAAGGGCGTTGCATCGAAAGTTGTCACAGCCTTAACATTCCCCCCAAGCTTTATCAATGTCTTAAGCATTGCAAGGCTTTGAGCATAGGCCATGGCGTCAGCAGTAATCGTTGCGCCATTTTTTACTAAAAACTCTATAACTGGCGAAGGAACATCACGCAGTAAAGCCATTTCAAGTATAGTGCATCCATCATAGTGTACCATTTCAACACCTTCTGGCCATCGAAATGTACTATCTAAATCCGCCCCTTCAATAAGATGTTCTGTTAGGTTAGGCACGCCATTTTCATCCATTTCAAACCCCCATAAGGAGAAGAAAGGATGCTCGGGCCCATACTCTATGGGCATAGACTGTATCTTAGCCACAAGCTGTGCTCTTTCTGGTCTTCCTTTACTAGGCAGAACTTCTTCAAGCGCGAAAAATTTTCCTTCGGCAAAATCCTTATAGCGTATGGAAGGATCCTCCTTTATAAGCAAGAAGACATTTTGTGCTAATCCTGCTTGAGCTGCCAATTTTGCTGGTGTATCTAATTCCAATCCATGTTCACTAAAACTGCTAGGAACCAAACTCATAACAGTTTTTAAAATTTCTACATTTTCATTTTGCGCTGCAGCGTTCAACATCTCATTTTCTGCCGCCCCAACCCCCTGTTCCATAAGAAAATCTACAATGCTAGCATCTGTGGTATACTTTAGAGTAAGCGTAAAAGGAGCATTGCCTAAAGCATCTTTAGGGGCATCACCTAAATAGACATCAGTAATGAAACTTTGCTTAACATCTGCAAGGGTTGCAGCGCGCCAAAAATCTGGATTATAAAAATTATGAGTAAGGGTATACTGTTTTTCAGTATTTTTCTTCACCTTATATGTTATAATACCAGACTGTTGAGGATTTTTCCCTTCACCAAGTTTAGCACCTGCCTTTTCAAGCAAAGCCACTTTTGCTTGCCAATTTTCCACATCTTCTTCAGGGCCAAAATCATATAGGTATGAAAGAGCAGTATCACCACTGATATTTTTCACATTGGGGGCAGCACCTTGTTGCAAAAGAAACTCCACCATGGGAATTGTCATATTTACAGCATTCATTATAGGAGTTTCGTTATTGGCATTAAGCCCATTAACATTGCCCCCATGCTTTACAAGTAATTGCAGCATATCAAGATTTTTCGCATACTGTAAGGCATCACTTGTAATGGTAGCACCGTTTTTTATTAGTAATTCTGCAATTTCTGGTGTTGCCCCCCAATAAATGGCAAAAGCCAGAAGATTCACCCCTTGCAAATGCACAAGCTCTACACTACTTACCCACGTATAAACCGCATTAATATTTGCAGTATTAACAAATTCTTTTTGCACATCGGCAACACTAGCCTTTTTCCAAAAATCTGCCTGAAAAAATGGATGTCCGCTGTCATACTCCTGCGCTTTTGCCCCAAAAGACAATAACAGAAAACATAAAATAATGCTTACAATAGAAATTTTCTTACACATACACGCTCCTTTCAGGTTTATTATTAAAAAAAACATTTTTTTAGAATATATACTTTAGCATACTTTTTTCCGTATTTTTTGTCTACGTCAAACCACGTCAGCAAATCTTTGCGCATTTTTCAACAAAGCTTTTCATACTAAAAAGCTTCTTTGCTAGTGCCATTGACAAAAGTCTAGACTTTGCGTAAATGTTTAACTTATACTATGAAAGGTGGTTTTTTGTTCATGTCTCTTGCTGATAATTGCATGAAATCCATTGCTGTAGAAAAAGCTGTGGGTTGTGTATTGTGCCATGATATTACTGAAATTGTTATTAATGGAAATAAAGGTCCGGTATTTCGCAAAGGGCATATTATTACTGCTGAAGACATTCCTACATTTTTACGTGTTGGAAAAGAAAACATCTATGTTTACGAACAGTTAGAAGGGATTTTACATGAAAACGATGCGGCATTGCGCATTGGCGCAGCCGTATGCGGCAATAATTTACGTTTTTCTGATATATCAGAAGGCAGAATTAATTTTTTAGCTACATGCCATGGTTTTTTACAAATTGATACCAAAAAACTTATGGAAATCAACTGTCTTAACGAAATTGCTGTGGCCACCTTACATACCATGCAAGAAGTGCAGCAAGGGCAAGCTGTGGGGGGAACACGCATCATCCCTCTACTCATCGAAGAAGAAAAAATAGCCCGCCTTGAAAAACTTACGCCTAGCCCCTTTATTGAGGTTTTGCCCTTTAAAAAACCTAAAGTGGGCATTGTTACCACGGGCAATGAAATTTATCATGGACGTATTGAAGATAAATTTGGCCCCGTTTTGAAAAAGAAGTTCGCCGCTTACGATGCCACTATTTTAGGGCAAAAGCTTACCAGTGATGCTGTGGATTTAACAACGGCGGCAATACATGAATTTAAGGCTCAAGGCGCAGATATTATTGCTGTAACTGGTGGCATGTCTGTGGACCCAGACGATAGAACGCCCCTGTCCATACGCCAAAGTGGAGCTACCATAACCACGTATGGTGCCCCTGTTTTTCCCGGGGCCATGTTCTTACACGCCATGCTTGAAGATACACATATTTTAGGGCTTCCCGGTTGCGTTATGTATCATCGGGCAAGTATTTTTGATATTATAATCCCACGTCTTTTGGCTGGGATTGATATAACACAAAAAGATATTGCCATGCTTGGGCATGGAGGATTTTGCGCCTCATGCCCCACATGTCACTATCCTCTTTGTGCTTTTGGTAAAGGATAAATAGTAAAAACGTGGAATTTACTCCACAAGCCCCTGTTTTAGGAGGAAAAAATGCTTTCAAAGACACTTATTGTTAATGGTGTTGCTCAAAAGCTCATAGTAAGCGATGACGAAAAACTTTCCGATGTCTTACGCGAACGCTTGGGCCTTATCGGTGTTAAAGTAGGTTGTGGACAAGGCCAATGTGGTGCTTGTTCTGTGGTCATGAACGGAAAAGTAATTCGTTCTTGTATCATAAAGATGAGCCGTGTAGAAGATGGCGCCGAAATTACCACCATTGAAGGCGTTGGTTCCTTAGACAACTTGCATCCTTTACAACAATCTTGGTTGTTCCATGGCGGTGCTCAATGCGGTTTCTGTACCCCCGGCTTCATTGTTTCTGCCAAAGCTTTACTTGATACAAACTTAAATCCTTCTCGCGAAGATGTACGTAACTGGTTTGAAAAACATAAAAACGTGTGTCGTTGCACAGGCTACAAACCCCTTGTAGACGCTGTTATGGACGCTGCTGCTGTTATGCGTGGCGAAAAAACCATTGCCGATATTACCTATCAAGTGCCTGCCGATGGCCGCATCTGGGGCACAGGCTTTACCCGTCCTGGCTCTTTAGCCAAGATTACCGGTGCCGCTGAATACGGTGCCGATGCTGCTTTACGTATGCCTTTTGGTGGTCTGCACCTTGCCATTACTCAAGCTAAAGTTTCCCACGCCAACATCAAGAGCATTGATACTTCCGAAGCTGAAAAAATGCCCGGCGTCTACAAAGTGCTTACCCATAAAGATGTAAAAGGGAAAAACCGCATTACAGGTCTTATTACCTTCCCCACCAATAAGGGTGATGGCTGGGATCGTCCTATTCTTAATGATACTAAGGTATTCCAATACGGTGATGCTTTAGCCATTGTTTGCGCCGATAGCGAGTGCAATGCACGTGCTGCTGCTGAAAAAGTAAAAGTAGAACTTGAACTTTTACCCGAATACATGAATGCCCATGACGCCATGGACCCCAATGCTATGGAAATTCATCCCGGTACGCCTAATATCTACTTTGAGCAAGGCTTACAAAAAGGTGATGATACTTCTAAGTATTTCAATGATCCTAACATGATAGTCGCAGAAGGCTCCTACTATACTCAACGTCAACCTCACCTTCCCATTGAGCCAGACGTAGGTTATGGCTACATCAACAAAGATGGCCAATTGGTATTGCATTCCAAGTCCATTGGCTTGCACTTGCACGGTTATATGATCGCCCCTGGCCTTGGTGTTGAAATGGGCAAAGAACTTGTAATGGTACAAAACACCACCGGTGGTACCTTCGGGTATAAGTTCAGCCCCACCATGGAAGCCCTTGTGGGCGTTGCTGTGCTTGCTACAGGCCGCCCTTGCCACTTGCGCTATAACTATGAGCAACAGCAAAACTATACCGGTAAGCGTTCACCTTTCTGGACCACCGTGCGTATGGCCGCTGATAAAAACACCAAAAAAATCATGGCTCTTGATGTAGATTGGACCGTTGACCACGGCCCCTACTCTGAGTTTGGCGACCTTTTAACTTTACGCGGCGCACAATTTTGCGGCGCAGGTTACGGCATCCCCAATATGAGTGGTAAAGGCCGTACTGTGGCCACCAACCACGCTTGGGGTGCTGCTTTCCGTGGTTACGGCGGCCCTGAAATTGAATTTGCTTCCGAATCTTGTATGGATGAGTTAGCACAAAAAATGGGCGTTGATCCCTTAGAGCTTCGTGCAATCAACCACTATCGTGCAGGTGACACTACACCCAGTCAACAAACACCTGAAGTATTAAGCTTTGCTGAAATGTTTAAGCTTATGCAACCAAAATACGAAGAAGCCAAAGCCCGTGTAGCCAAAAACTCTACTGCCGAAGTAAAACGTGGCGTAGGCGTAGCCCTTGGCGTATACGGCGCTGGCCTTGACGGCCCTGACAATGCAGAAGCTTGGGTACAGCTTGATGAAGACGGCGGCGTTACCGTTGGTAGCTGCTGGGAAGACCATGGCCAAGGTGCCGATGCCGGTGTTCTTGGTACTGCCCATGAAAGCTTGCGTGCCATTAACATACCCATGGATAAAATTCGTCTTGTCATGAACGATACCAGCAAAGCGCCTAATTCTGGCCCTGCTGGCGGCTCTCGTTCACAAGTTATGGTGGGTCAAGCCATTCGTGTTGCTTGTGAACTGCTTATGGCAGCCATGAAAAAAGCTGACGGCAGCATGCATGACTATGCCAGCATGAAAGCCGCCGGACTTGATACCCGCTATCTTGGTGTATGGACAGCTAAAGCCACCGAGTGTGACGCCATGGGTAAGGGTGCGCCTTTCTCCTGCTATATGTACGGTCTATTCCTTGCAGAAGTGGCTGTAGAAGTAGCTACTGGTAAAACCAAGGTGGAAAAAATGGTTATGGTAGCCGATATTGGCTCTGTAAACAATATTGTCATCACCGATGGTCAGATTTATGGCGGCCTTGTACAAGGTATTGGCCTTGCTCTTAGCGAAGATTATGAAGATTTGCAAAAGCATAAGACCATGACCGGTGCCGGTATCCCCACCATTTTGGATGCCCCTGATGACATCGAAATTATGTATGTGCAAACACCGCGTCCCGAAGGGCCTCATGGTGCTTCCGGTGTGGGTGAAATTCCTCTTTGTGGTCCTCACCCTGCCATCATTAACGCCATTGCCAATGCTTGCGGTGCCCGTGTGCGCCACTTACCTGCTCGTCCTGAAAAGGTACTTGCAGCTATGCCCAAATAACGGCATTTATTAGTAATATAGGTGGAGGGATGTTCTGGTAACATTCCTCCACCTTTAATAATCTTCGGCAAACTCTTCTGGCATTTGATGGAAGCAAAAAACAAATCTGATACATTAGATTACGCTTTTTCAACAACCCATTACATATTTTTTCCACCTTCGTTTTTTTGCTCTTTTCGGAGTCTTGTATGGATCAAAGCACCCTACATAGCATTGAAGCCCATTGTACCCAAGAGGCCATGCCTCGCTGCCAAGCGCATTGCCCGCTCCATTTAGATGTGCGTGCCTTCATGGCGCATATTCAAGATGGTAAATGGAATGAAGCACGTAAGGTGCTGGATCGTCACCTGCCTTTACCCAATATTTTGGCACGTATTTGTGACCACCCTTGTGAGGGGCATTGCTTACGCCGTGATTTTGGAGGCAGCCTTGCCATTCAAAGCTTAGAAAAACTTTGTATAGAACATACCGAAAAGCAAGGAAAAAGCTTTCCTCGTCCCCCCAAGGCACAAAAAGTGGCCGTTTTAGGTAATGGAATAGCCGGCCTGACCGTTGCCTATGAATTGGCAAAAAAATCTTTTCCAGTCACTATTTTTTATGATAAAACGAGCGAAGAACAAAAAACTTCTTTTTTATGTCAATACTTTCCACAATTACACAAAGAACATGTTCAAGCAGAACTTGAACAATTAGAAAAACAGCACACCACCTTTTGCGCAGCCTCCCTTTCGCAAGCGTATTTTACAACGCTACAAGAAAGTGGAGAATATACGGCCTTTTTTGTGGATGCCCATGCTGCTCCTGCGCTTCATGCCGATTTTTTAGCAAAAAAAACGCAAAATACTGCCACTTTTGCCCCTTTACAAGTGGCTGAAAATATTTGTGTCGCTGGAATGTTAGAACAAAGTCCTACGGGGGCTGGCTATGCATCGCCTGCTAAGCAAGCCGGACAAGGCAGGCAAGCTGCCCTCACGTTAGAGCGCATCGTCACCAATGTTTCATTACATGCCGGCCGAATCGAGAGCCTTGGCGTAAGTAAACTGCATACCCCCATACGAGGGCTGCAACCCAAGCAGGCTATTTTTCCCCAAGACGATACATATTCTTTGGAAGAAGCCCAACAAGAAGCCGGTCGATGTATACAGTGTGAATGTATGCAATGCGTAAAAGAGTGCGTTTATCTACAAAAATATGGCTCTTTTCCGCGCGCCTATACACGACAAATTTATAATAACACAGCCATAGTTTTGGGAGACCATAAAGCCAATAGTCTTATCAATGGCTGTATGCTTTGCGGGCAATGCACAGAAATTTGCCCCGAGCGTTTTTCCATGATTGAAGTGTGCATTGATGCCCGTCAAGATATGGTGGAAAAAAATTATATGCCGCCTTCAGCCTTTGAATTTGCTGTGGATGATATGCTTTCCGCCTCACAAGCGCCCTGTTCTCTTTTTATGCGTGCCCCGCGCACAACAGAAAACCCCAGCCATGTGTTCTTTCCCGGTTGTCAGCTTTCCGCATTGCGCTCGGAACAAGTCTTTGCAGTCTATGAAATGCTTTGCGCCACACCGACAACACTTCCCAGCGTGGGGCTTATCTTGTCTTGTTGCGGTATTCCGGCTTATTGGGCTGGACAAAAAGCACATGCGCAAGAACATATGCAACATATTGAACAGCAATGGCAAACCCTTGGTAAACCCACGTTCATCATGGCTTGCGCCTCGTGCATGCGTCATTTTGCTACGCATGCCCCGCATATTCCTTGTGTTTCTCTTTGGGAAATATTACTTCCCCTCATACCAGCCACAGCTCAAACAACCCCAGCGCAACACTTCACCATGCATGACCCTTGCGGAGCCAGAAATAATACAGCATGGCAAGAGGCTGTGCGTAAGCTTGCCGCATCGCAACACATCAGCATTGCAGACCATGCACTGCAAGGGGCACAAACACCATGCTGTGGTTTTGGTGGCAATGTATGGTGTTCTCAGCCAGATTTAGCTGAAAGCGCTACAAAAAATCTACAAAAAACTTTAAAAACACCTAAAGTAATGCAGGCTGATTCTGTGGCTAAGCAAAATGCGCCGCAAAGCATGCTTGTTTCTTGTGTCATGTGCCAAGATCGCTTGCAAAAAATTGGGCAAAATTGTCTATATGTTTTTGACATTCTTCCTTCATTGGCATCCATTGGCAAAACACAAAATGCAGCTACACAAAACGAAGCGACGTCGTATCAATCGTATGGGCTCTCTGCTCGTCGTGCTCGACGGGCCTCCTTGGTAGAAAAAATACTGCATACCTATGGCACCAAGGCTCTTTTGCCCGTAACCCAAGTAGATAACGATTCCGTGCGTAGTGAAGCCATACACGGACATGAATTCTTGCATATTGCCCCACACGTTCTGGAAGAAATGGAAAGAAAACATATTTTGCATCAAGACGTGGCCCTTGCAGTACGTATGGTAGAAGAACATCAAGGGCGTTTTGTAGAAAAAGAAAGTGGACATTTTATAGGCGCATGGCGACAAAAAAATGTGACGTTTTGGGTGCGCTATTCTCAAGATGATACCGAACAATTTCATTTACACGATGCGTGGTGTCATCGTATGCATGTGCCCAATTCCACAGCAAACAGTATAAAAGACTCTCTATAACGGCTTATAAGGAAGATATATTATGAGCAGTATTGGCCCCTCGTATACCCCAGATGACGGTGACTGGATATGTCAACAATGCGCCTGCCCTTTGGAACAAAAAAAAATGCAAGTTTTTTATTTGGAAAATGCTTTCGAAGTATCCCTTCCTTCTTGCCCTCAGTGCGGCTTGACACTTATTCCAAAATCTTTGGCTGAAGGAAAAATGCTGGAAGTGGAACGTCTTTTAGAAGATAAGTAAATCATGGCAGAACAATACTGTTTAGCATCTATGCAGGCAGGCTCTTCACAAGATGCGCATCCTCTTCGACCGGGCGGACTTGCCCTCACCCAATACGCAGTAAGCCTCTGTCATTTTTCCCCAGGGAATATTATTATTGATGTAGGTTGCGGACATGGACAAAGTGTTGCCCTCTTACGTCAATGCGGCCTTACCGCCTTTGGTATGGATATACAGCCCTATACTTCTTTAGATTTCCAAGCAAACGCCACTCAACTCCCTTTACAAAACCAGAGTATTCACGGCATAATGAGCGAGTGCGTTGTTTCTTTACTACCTAAACCACAAGAAGTTTTTGCCCATTGGTGGCATATTTGCAAAGATAATGCTTTTCTAGCCATACATGATGTGTACCAAAAGCATGAAAGCCCACAAGGCTTAAAGCGCGGGCTCAATATTACGCAGTTAGAAAAAAATTTACACGACACAGGGTGGAATATTCTACATGCAGAAGATTGCTCACACCATTTAAAAGGCTATGTAGCCCAAGCACTTTGGCATGATGTATGCGGTGCTACATGTACAAAAGAACTACAGCAGTGGCAACATTGCGGCTATGGCCTTTGGATTGCTCAAAAACAATCTCATATACCATAACATACTGTTCTTTAAATACATATTAAAGTAAAATATACAATAACGGTTGTTTGTACCCATGGGGCCCCAGCTCTCCTCGCTATGCGTTGCGTAACTGTCTTACAATGCTATTCTAAGACCTCAGCACAATTATTTTCAAATATAGCTTTATGTCTAAAATTTGAAAATTTGCTAGAAATGTAAAATAACGTGTGCAGAGGTCTCAAAATATGGAGAAATTATGAATCCCTTACTTCTTGAAATCCTTCCTCTTATTCACAAAGGTTATTGCTGTAGTCAATTGCTTATGCAAATTTTTCTACAAAGTACGGGACAAGATTATCAAGACCATGTCCACCTTGTGCGCAGTATGCAAGGGCTTTGTGTAGGTATGGGCGGCCAAGAAGGCCCCTGTGGGCTTTTAGCCGGCGGGGCTTGTGTACTAAGCTGTGTAGCTGGGCGTGGACGTGATGACGAAAACATGCACCCTCAACTTTTAGCCATGGTGCAAGAATATCATGCTTGGTTTTTACGCCACACACAAAGCAATGGTATTTGTTGTGAATTACTAGCTACATTTAATGCGCAAAAACAAGAAAAGCACAATGCCGTGGGCAGTCACAGCTTTTGCGGCAATTTACTGGCGGACTGCTGGGAAGAAATTTGTACTATTTTAGAAAGCTACTCTTTAGAAATGGAGTTGCGTTCTTGAAAATATTGCAAAAAACGCAAAGTCTGTGCCCCGTATGCTTACGCACTCTTGACGCCCACTATAGAGAAAAAGATGGGCATGTGTATTTTGAAAAATTCTGCCCCGAACATGGTTTTTTTTCCGTACCAGCTTGGATGCATATACCTAAAACCCCTTCCTTTAAACAATGGATTCAAAGTGGCACATCTTCTGCATCTTTCAAACATCAACCTCATCATGCTACTACTTCTGGCATACCCACCACTTTAGGAGCCTTTAAAGCAAGCTGTCCACAAAATTGTGGCTTATGCTCAGAGCATCAACAACAAAGTTGTTGCGTCCTGCTGGAAATCACCCAAGCATGCACCATGCAATGTCCCATTTGCTATGCTTCAGCGCAAAAAGGTACACAAAAAAATCAAAATGAACCTTCCCTTGAGCATATACAAACGTGCTTACGTGCTCTAAAAAAGCAAGCTGGGCAGGTGAATATTCAGCTGTCCGGCGGTGAACCCACCATGCGAGAAGATTTGCTACAAGTAGTTCAAGAAGTACGTGCTTGCGGTTTTAATTTTGTGCAGATTAACAGTAATGGTCTACGCCTTGGCCATAAAAAGACAGGGGCGCAGTATGCAAAACAGCTTAAAGAGGCTGGATTGAATTTGGTGTATTTACAATGGGATGCTGCAGGAAAAAATAGTGATGACATCTACACAGCCTTACGTGGCGCACCCTATGCCCAAATTAAGGAACAAGCCTTACAGCATTGCCTCGAAGCACAACTGCCAGTACTACTTGTCACCACCCTCGTGCGTGGTGTTAATGATGCCAACCTCGGTACTATTTTACACAAAGCTTTAGACAGTGGCCCCCTTGTGCGTGGGCTACATATACAGCCCGTAGCCTCTTTTGGACGCTACCCTTGGCAGCAAAGTGAAGCACCACGTTTGACCATTCCAGAAATTTTACATGCCTTGGAAACACAAAGCGACGGCATGCTACAAGCACAGCATTTTCACCCTCCACAATCAGAACACGCATTGTGCTCTTTTAGTGCCGTGTATACACGCAATGAAAAGCACGGCCTTAGCCCTGTGCATACAGCGCAAAACTGTTGCTGTACTCACGATACAGCCCATATCAATTCCGCCGTTCCGCCTCAAGCCAACCAAGAACATTCACGTTCTGCAGCTAAAATAGCCTGTGATTTTGTGGCACGGCATTGGAGTGCCACACCACAAACGCAATGCACAACAAATTCTCCCATTCTGGCTGATGACTTTGACCGCTTTTTAGAAAAAACATCGCTGGAACAACGCTTTACTGTTTCCGGCATGGCCTTTCAAGACGCATATTCCATTGACTTGGCTCGTCTACGTCGTTGCCATATTCATATACTACAAGACATACAAGGAGAATATCCCTTGTTAAAACCCTTCTGCGCCTTTAATGTCACATCTACCACCGGCTTTGCCTTACACAGAGGAAAAGAACATGGCACATAAAACCCCTTGCATTTTAGATGCATGGCTTGCAAAAAAACTTCCCTTATGCTCCAATAAACAAAACTTTGTACAAACTTTGTACGCTGAACAATGGCGTCTTTTTTGCGAAACGGTACGTTACGCCAAACAACACGCACGTTTTTATAAGCAATCTTTACAACATATTGCGGTAGAAAATATGCAACCGCAACAAATTCCCCTTCTTCCTTTTACCACAGCCGAAGATTTGCAACAATGGGAGCAATTTTTATGCGTCTCTTTAGGAGATATTGAAAGAGTTGTTTCTTTACAAACTTCCGGTACTACCAATGCCCCAAAACGCCTGGCTTTTAATGAAGAAGATCTTGCCGCCACCAAAGATTTTTTTGATGTGGGCATGAGCCAACTTATTCACCCAGGGCAACGTTTATTGGCCCTTTGGCCCGGTGCACACTTACCCCATGGCGTAAGTGCCCTTTTGCGCTCTGCGCTAGCTCCTCAAGCCATTACCGTTTTTGATGGTAACCCTGCCGTAACCACACAAAGTCTTTCAGCCGAACTACAACAATATAACCCGCATACCATTGTGGGCGCCCCAAGCCAACTTGCTATTTTAACACAAATAGTAGAAAATGCCGCACACTTTGCTTTACCCCAGCCACTAGCCTTGCAAGCCGTTCTAAGTAGTGGAGAGCACGTTACAAACGACTTGAAAGAAAAATTTCAAACTTTGGGTCTTAAGCATTTAGACCATTATGGCATTACCGAAGCGGGCTATAGTATTGGCGTGCAATGTCCGGAAAATCATGGATATCATCTTCGTGAATTGGATATTTTTGTGGAGATTATTACTTTAGAGCCGCCTTTTTTACCTTGTACTGAAGGGCAAGAAGGCGAAGTGGTCATCACCACTTTAAGACGCAAAGCCATGCCCCTTATTCGCTATCGCACCGGCGATGTGGCCTGTATACTTCCCGGCCCTTGCTCTTGTACCAGCCCCTTACGCCGTCTTTCACCCCTTAAAGGACGTCTTCAGAGGCGTGGAGCACATATATACATAGAACATTGTAATAAAGGATATTTATATGAAAGATCTGCTCAAGCAACTTTGTAGTATTGTAGAAAAAGATATTCCCGTAGTACTTGTTAGCGTCGTACAGCATCAAGGTTCTACCCCCCGTGGCGGTGGCTCAAAAATGCTGGTTACCGAACAAGGTTTACTGTGCGGTACTGTGGGCGGTGGCCTTGCTGAGGGACTATGCATAGAAGCCTGTAAAGATGTTTTACGCACTAAGCAACCAGAAATTAAGAATTTCACCCTTACAGGGCACATGGCAGCCCAAAGCGAAATGATTTGTGGCGGCACCCTTGATGTGCTGCTTTGCCCCATACATGGCGCACAAGATTTGGCTTTTTATACTGCTCTTGTGAAAAATATGGAAGAAGAAGTTTTTGTTTTACAACATATTTCTGCGAAAGGAGAAATATATCGTTTTTTATCAGTCAATGGACAATGGCAACATGGCCCTTGGGACGTCGACGCCCACCTTTCTGCTAGTCAAAAAGAAGCTCTTTTGGCAAAGCTCCCCCATGGTGAGGAAAGTAAACTTTGGCAAGACCCAGACAATCAAGATTTTTATGTTATAGAAAAATATATCGCCCCTTGGAAGATGATAATTTTAGGCGGCGGGCATATTTCTCGTCCCACAGCACAAGTGGCAGCTCTTTCAGGTTTTCAAGTCATAGTGCTAGATGATAGAGAAGAGTTTTCACAAAAAGAGCGTTTCCCGTGGGCCGAAGCTACCTATACTGTACCGGAATTTGAACAGTGCTTTGCCAACTGCCCTCCCACGACAAATACTTGCCTTATTATTGTTACCCGTGGACATGTGCACGATAAAACCGTACTTTCCCAAGCCTTACGCACCAAGGCTTCTTATATTGGCATGATTGGAAGCAAACGTAAGCGTCAAGAAGTGTATGACACGCTTAAGGCCGAAGGTATAAGCCAAGCGCAATTAGATGCGGTACATTGTCCTATCGGTCTCAATATTCAAGCGGAAACACCTGAAGAAATAGCCGTCAGTATTGTGGCTGAGTGCATTGCACACAAGCGCACCAACTAGCAGACTGTTGAAGAACGGCAGTCGGCAGAAAAAGAGTAATCTACGTCGTCAGACTCGTTTTTTGCTCCAGTCGAGTAGTAGGTAGTTGAAAAAGCAGCCTCTACTGCGTCAAAACTAAAAAGGC
>CAYJDE010000042.1:0-14988 GCA_964368805.1 uncultured Desulfovibrionaceae bacterium | reverse complement strand
TCTCGAAAAGTAATTGTGCAGGACTCTTATGGCCCATACCATAATAAAAAAATACATCTAACAAAGCAAATTGCATTTTTTAACGGATTGTCAAGTTAAACACAGTGTCATTTTTCAACATAAACCCTGCATTTTTAAACAAAAAACTATTTTATTGACATTGGATAATAAATTCCTGAAAGTAATGCCTTAAAAAAACATCATGTATAACTTTAACTCGCACACACTATCTGCCATCACTCTACTATTAAAAAAAATATGGCTGCAAAAACACTTTTGTTATACAAATAGACATGAGCCCTGGGGTTAGCTTAGCTAGGTGCTTAATGCGAAGCTTCTACCGACGAGTATAAAAATACAATTGGCAACGATGAAATTGATGCCAGTATTTTTATACTCGTCGGTAGAAGCGAGGGTATCCATAAAACAAGTATCTCTCTCATGCTGATTTAAGGCAGTAACCACATTAAAAAAATATCTATACATATATTTCAAGATGGAGAATATATGAATTTTACCAACGAAAACCAGCGTACTTTTTTCTGGTTTGGCCTTAGCTTTCTTCTGGTAACCTTACTTATGTTTCTTTTTTTTAAGGATGTTAACACTAAACTTGAACAAACAGAAATTAACAATATACGACTTTCTGCCAAGCAACAACAAGCTTCCATCAACGGTTTCATTGCCGCACAGGCTAAAAACATAGCCAGCATGTCCAAATCTCTTCTTATTATTAGTGATAACCAAGAAGCCATAGCAGAATATTTACAAATTCTAGAAAGTAGCCTTGGCATTAGTAGCATCATCTTTGCCGACACCAGCGGCATTGGTCGCCTTTCTAACTTCAAACAAGTAGATGTGGTGGACAGCGAAGCCTTTCAATCGGCTTTACAAGGGCATTTACACGTAACGGCCCCTTTTCAATCTCGCTTTACTGGCAAAGAGGTGCTTGCGGTAGGTTCTCCCATTGTTTTAGACGGTGCTGTTGTTGGTGTAGTTATTACTGAATACAGTCTTGAATTTATTAACGAAAAAATCACTAAACTTGTCGATGAAGCCGATGAAAAAGGCTATACAGTTATTATTGATGGTAAAGGCGATGTGGTTACCAGTACCAGTTATAAACATGAATACTTTACCCCCTTCAGCAATGCCACCTTTCAAGATAGCATAACCTATGAAGCACTGCTTAAAAATATTCGTTTACGAAAACCCCAAGGCGGCGGTACCGTTGTATATGTTGATAACGAAAAACGTATTTTAGAATACCGCCCCATAGCCTTAAAAAATTGGTCTATCTTAGTCGTTTCGGAGGACATATCTGACACATTAATTCGTCATATTTCCGATGGCATACGCTATTTACTTTTTGCCATTGCCATTTCCTTCTTTATCTTTTTAGCAGCTATCATATACCTTAAACGCAAAGGGGTTCGAGATATAGAAACGGTGGCTTTTTACGATGAGCTAACTGGACTGCCCAACCTTGTGGGCTTTAAAGAGCAAATAAGGAAAATTCTCAAAGAAAACCCTAAATCTTCCTTTATTATGCAAAAGATGGATATAAAAAATTTTAAAGCCATCAATGAAATGTTTGGACATGATACAGGGAATGTGGTCATCAAAAAGCTTGCCGAAACCTTAAGACATACTAATGAGCCTACGTATGCGTGTGCCAGAGTGGGGGCCGATGAATTTTTCATGTTTGCTAAGGATACATTCTTTAATAAAAATGAAGCCTCTACCACAACTCATGAGCAACATTTTAAATCGCTTATGCCAGAACTTGCCGAGCATGAATTTTCCTTTACCTATGGACGCTCTATGGTTAAGCCCGGCGAACACAGTGTGCTAGAAATGATAAATAAAACCAATATGGCTCATCATATGGCTAAAAAGCTTAATGATAAAAAAGTCTATACTTACGATGACAGCCTTAAAAAACATGTTTTACGCATGGCAGAAATTAACAATAAACGCAAAAATGGTATTGAAAACAAAGAATTTAAAGTATATCTACAGCCCAAAATGCACATTATCAAAAATACATTATACGGGGCCGAAGCCTTAGTTCGCTGGATTGAATCTGATGGAAAAATGATTTACCCCGACGAATTCATACCGCTTTTTGAAAAAAACGGCTTTATTGTGCACTTAGATATGTATATTTTGCAACGTGTATGCCGACAAATAAAATTGTGGTTGCAAGCCGGCTATTCTATCGTACCCATTTCGGTCAACTTTTCACGTATGCATTTACAAAATCCACATTTTGTTCAAGAGCTTAAAGATATTTGTGATTCCTATGGCAACATACGTCACTATATTGAAGTGGAGCTTACAGAATCTGCTGCCACAGAAAATATGGATGCCCTTTCCAGCATTTTAAATGAATTACATGAAGCCGGATTTTCTGTTTCCATTGATGATTTTGGGGCCGGCTATTCTTCACTAGGCATGCTGAAAAACTTTACCGTGGATGCACTCAAACTTGATAAAAGCTTTTTTGATAAAAATAAAGATGACTCTCGTGGTGATGTGGTAGTTAAAGGCATTATTAAAATTGCCCGTTCCCTTGGTATGAAAATTATTGCTGAAGGTATTGAAACTGCTGAGCAAATAGACTTTTTAAAAAGCGTACAATGCGAAATAGTGCAAGGCTATTTTTACGCTAAACCCATGCCACTTATAGACTTTGAGCAGTCCTACCTAGGAGATTATAATGTCCCCACAAAATAAATTTAGGCTTTGCAATGGTTGGATAAAAAATATGTACGCAATGCATTGTAACCAGCGCATGCAAAATATAAGGCATTGGGTAAAGGAAAAGGCAAAACTTCTTCCTAAAGTTCCTTTTTTTATAGTAACCTTTGCTATGCTTTTACTTATAATTATGCTTGTTTTTTTTACATTTAACACCAATATACGTAATAATTTAAACATTACCGATAAAGAAAATTTTAGTGCCATGGCCAGTCAAGAACAGGCTGCTTTTAATAGTGTTATTAAAAATATTATTGATTCTTTAACCAGCATTACTAATACCTTGGTGGCTCTTGATAATGACACACAAGCTAAAATTCAATTTTTACACAATATAGAAAAGTCTTTCAATCTTAATGCCATTATTATGGCCGATATTCAGGGACAAGGTCTACTTTCTACTGGGCAAGAAATCTCTGTAAAAACCTTGCCTATATTTCAGAAAGCCATACAAGGCAATGTTACAGCCACAGACATGCATATTTCTGAAATTACAGACCAATATGTTGTTTCTGTAAGTATGCCCTTGCGTGAAGGCGGTAAAATTTTAGGCGTTCTTATTGTAGAATATGGCACAAAGTTTATGACAGAATTGTTAGAAAACTATACCGACAGTAGTGGCTCTGCTTTTCTTCTGGATTCCAATGGCTTTCCTGTGGCCTCCTCCAGCGACGTGTTTCGTTCCTTAAAATTTTTACAAAAAGCAAAGTTTACCAACGGTATGCATTATGAACAATTTCTATCATACGCCTTAAAAAGACAATGGGGTGGCACAAGTTTTACCTTTAATGGCGAAGAAAGACTTATTGAATACCGCCCCATCAGTATTAATGACTGGACAATTTTTATCATATCTCGCGATATATCCATTAATCCTGTTCGTGAAATTTCAGAGGAAATTCAATGGATTGCTGGAGGAATACTTGTTATCTTCCTTCTTTTTGGGGCGTATATCGTATTTTTAAAGCGCAAAACCATTGCCGAAGTGAAAAATATTGCTTTTTATGATGAACTTACCGGTATTTCCAACAATCTGAAATTCAAACAAGATGTGGAAAGTGCCATTAAAAAATCTCCTAATATGAAATACGTCATGCAAAAACTTGATCTGGAAAATTTTAAAGCCATCAATGAAATGTATGATTATGAAACAGGAAATAAAGTACTTATAAATATTGCTAAAGCTTTAGAACTGTTAAGCGACAATTCTTTTTTGTGCGCGCGCAGTGGCAATGATGAATTTTTGATGTTTTCCGCCTACGGTTTTTTAAACGATGACAGTACAAGAACAGAGTTTGAAAAACATTTTAAAAACCTCTTACCAGAACTTGCCACCTTTGAATTTACTTTCAGGTACGGTCGTTATTTTATCCCTAAAGGGGAACGTGATGTGGCAGACATGATAAATAAAACTGCTTTAGCCCATAGTATGGCTAAAAGCCTTGGGCACAAACACACTTGGGACTATGATGATACTTTTAGGCAAGAGGTACGTCACCATACCGAGTTAATTAACCTAAGCAAATCTGCCTTAGACCATAGGGAATTTACCGTATATATTCAGCCTATTTTTGATACTGCCCATAAAAAAGTTATTGGCGGTGAAGCCTTGGTTCGATGGATTATGGACGATGGAACCGTGTTATTGCCCAATGACTTTATTCCTGTTTTTGAGCAAAATGGTTTCATTATAAACATTGACTATTTTGTTTTGCGCACCGTTTGTTCTCGTATAAAACTTTGGATAGAAAAAGGGCATGCGATTTTACCTATTTCAGTAAATTTTTCTCGTCTACATCTTAAAAACCCGTATTTTGTCCAAGAAATACAAAGTATTTGTGCTGAGTATGGTAATATACATCAATATATTGAAGTAGAATTAACAGAAACAGCCATGACAGAAAATGCTCAGGGCCTTGCACAATTACTTGATGATTTACACCAAGCCGGATTTACCGTAGCCATTGATGACTTTGGTGCCGGTTACTCATCTTTAGGCATGCTTAAAGATTTTAAAGTGGATGTGTTAAAGCTTGATAAAAGCTTTTTTGAAACCAATGAAAGCACGAGCCGTGGTCATGTTGTTGTAAGTGGCATCAGCGCCATTGCTCATGAACTTGGCATGAAAATTATTGCTGAAGGCATCGAACTTTCGGAACAATTTATTCCTGTAACAACGAATCAATTGGAACTTGCGCAAGGGTATTTTTTCGCAAAACCCATGCCCATAGAAGAATTCGAACAAAAATACTATAAATAAGGAAAATATATGTGCGGAATAGCAGGTTTTTTACAGTTACATCATGAGGCATTACCCGAAGAGGCTTCTCTTTGGTTAAAAAAAATGACCGACGCCATACACTACCGTGGCCCCGATGGCGCAGGACATTTTGTTGATGCTCAAGTGGCCTTAGGGCATCGACGCCTTTCTATCATTGACCTTAGCACCGGCGCACAGCCCATGCACAGCGAGTCTCATACAGATGCTGCCACCCAAATCACCATTACCTTCAATGGCGAAATATATAATTTTAAAGAATTACGTAAAAAACTGGAAGATAAAGGGTACTCTTTTCGTACCCATTCTGATACTGAGGTCATTTTACATGCGTGGCATGCTTTTGGCGTTGACTGTGTACAACACTTTGAAGGTATGTTTGCCTTTGCCCTTTGGGATAAAAAGCAAAAGGTGTTATTTTGTGCGCGCGATCGTTTTGGCAAAAAGCCTTTTTTCTATACAGTACAACAAGGCCACTTTGTTTTTGCTTCCGAACTTACCGCCCTACGTCAATTTCCTCATTTAGATTTACAAGTCCCCATGCCGCATCTTATGCGTTATTTAGCCTATGAATATGTACCTACCCCTCAAAGCATGTATGCCAATGTACATAAATTACCCCCAGCGCACAGTTTGCTGATACGAGAAGGCCAAGTACAAATACAGCGTTACTGGGATATTCCATGGCCGGAAAACACGTCACATGCAGCCTCCGAAGAGGATTTATGTGCAGAACTTTACGAACTGCTTTCACTCTCAGTAAAAAAGCGTATGGTCAGTGATGTTCCTTTGGGAGTATTTCTTTCCGGCGGCATTGATTCAAGTATAGTAACCGGCCTTATGGCAGAACAATGCTCCAACACCAAAACTTTTTCCATTGGCTTTACTGAAGACAGTTATGATGAGTCTAGTTATGCAGACCTTGTAGCCAAGCATTATGCCACCGACCATCATAAGCATGTACTTTCTGCCGAAGACTGTGCACAAATTTTACCGCAAGTGGCAAGCCGCCTTGACGAACCCATGGCCGATGCCTCAGCCGCCCCCACCTATTTACTCTCGGAAGTTACACGAAAATACGTTACAGTAGCCCTTGGCGGTGATGGAGCTGATGAGCTTTTTGCCGGCTATGAGCATTTTATCGCTTTTCAACTTTCAGAAAGCTACATGAAATGGCCTGCATGGTTACGCAAAAAGGGTCTTGAAAAAATTGTACCTTTATTACCGGCCTCTGCCGGCTATATTAACCCACGTTTAGCCATGTCTACGTTTTTACAAGGGGCCTATGCTCCCCCTTGGCAACGTGTACAAAGCCTACTAACGGCCTTTACGCCTGAAATGCAACGTACCTTATGGAACCCTGCCCTCCTTCAAGGCCATGATGGTTTTTTAGCCCAAGACCAATTATTTGCCCCCACAAAAGAGCTTTTCAATATGTGGCCAGCCAGTAGTAATGCGCAAAATATCGATAGAGCTTTTTATGTGTATCAACGGCAGTTTATGTTGGACGATATTTTAACGAAGGTAGACCGTTGCTCCATGCTTAATTCTTTAGAAGTACGAACGCCTATTTTGGATACTGCCGTGGCAGAATTCATTGCACGCCTGCCTGTACACTATAAACTTAATAAATTCCGCAGAAAGTACTTGCTCAAAAAAGCTTTTTCCAAACTGCTTCCCAAGGAAATTCTCACAAGAAATAAGCGTGGGTTTCAAATTCCCGTGGCGCAATGGCTACGCACCTCTTTACGCCCCTTAGTAGAGGAACTATTGGGAGATGATTTCCTACAAAAACAAGGCCTTTTTCATATTCCTACGGTACGAGCCTTGGTCAATGCGCATATGAATGGCAGCCAAGACTTGCGCAAACCTCTTTGGACGCTACTCGTCTTGCAGTTATGGTGGAAGGCCAATAACCCAAGAATTTTACAGTAATATTTGCAGTAAAATAATATGTTGCAGAAATGCCCTTACTCATGTACTTTGCCGCCATGCCGTACTATGTTGTAAGTGCTTGCTTAGCAGGGCAATATTGTCGATACGATGCGGGCACATCTCCTTGTGCTTTTGTGTGCGACCTTGTTAAAAACAATCAAGCCCTCCCTTTGTGTCCAGAACAACTAGGTGGTTTACCCACACCTAGAAACGCCTGTGAAATGCAAGGCCAAAGCGTGTTTGATGCCAAAGGCCAAGAGCATACTGCGGCTTTTATACAGGGGGCGCAATATGCTTTGGCCTTGGCAAAAGCCCACGGATGTACGGCGGCTATCCTTAAAACACGCTCTCCCTCTTGCGGGCGTGATGCTATTTATGATGGCACTTTTAGCAAAAAACTTATTGCTGGAAGAGGTATTTGGGCAGCACTACTAGCTGAAGCAGACTTTTCTCTCTATACTGAAGAAGACTTACCCTTTCATGAATAGAGACTTCTGCACAAGTATTGTTCAACAGCCTGATAAAGACATATGTAGTCTTAGTAAGCTTAATCTGGCGCAGTTAGAGGGCGAAAAGGCATTTAACCAACGTTTCCATAGAAAAAATAAATGAGTACTCCATGTCTATTAAAGACCCTAAAAATATTGATGCCCAAGTCTTAAACGAATATTTTCATAATAGTGACACTTTTGCCACCCGTTTAGAGATTGAAATCATTGAAGCATGTGATGGCTATGCCGTAGCAAGTATGCCCCTTACAGCCATGCATCGTAACGGTATGGGCAATGCCCATGGAGGAGCCATCTATTCTTTGGTAGATATGGCTTTTGCAGCCGTTGCTCACACAAGTGGCCAATTTTTCGTTACAGCACAGGCTTCTATCACCTATCTAGAGCCCGGTCGCATTGGCCCTTTACGTGCTGAAGCAAAGAAAATTCGGACAGGTAAAACCCTTGGCATTTATGAAGTGCGTGTTTTGGATGAAAATGCTGTGCTTGTGGCCATTGCCACCATCACTGGATATAATACAAAAGTCCCCATTGATCGCCTTTTAGAGTATCGCGAGCAACACAATAATGACGAATAGGTATAAAAGCATACGTCGCTTTTTGGGGCTTTTTCTTATCCTTTTTTGTTTTGCTTGTGCTCCGAAGCACAAGCAAGCATCTGTCCCCCATGAAGAGTTTGTTTTAAAGGAAGCTATGCGTATTTGCAAAAAAGATGCTTCTGACATGCACAAAACACCGCATAATTCGCACAATCCGTATTGGAAGAGCTATTTTGAAATGTGCATGAAAACAAGGTATCAATATACACGTAAAGACTATGCCCATTTTTGGTACTAGCGCCGGTCTTTTAAACATATTACCTATTGTGTAAGAGTCCCCGAGGAGTATCTTAAAAAATACTCTCTTCCCTGTAAATGGCATAGTTCACACAGAAAAACCTGTTTTATTGACTTTTTTAGCGTACTACTTTAGAATATCTTAAAGAAGAGAATTCTTACTTAGCACAACGTGCATTTAGTACGCAAAGTACCTAGAGGAATTTTATGGAAAAATCTGACTTTTCCCTTGAAAGTGCAGAACCACATAATATAGAAGATTTTTTTGTCACCCCAGAGGGCAAACAATCTGGCTCTTTTCTTTTAAACTTCAACGAGCACTCCTTTAAACGTGCCAGAGCGTTCTTGCTTTGCATCCTAACATTTACTTGTTCATGTATTAGTTTATTCATTAATATTTATGAAGGAAGCTTTGTTTTTTTCTACCCCCTTAGCGTCACATTTACCATGGGTATTGCATGTTTTATCTATTTGTTATGCCGTAAAGGACACGAAACAATCGTTGCTATGCTCACATGGACAGTGCTACTTTTACTAGGCCTTTTTATTATTCTACGAGACCCCAGCACTGATCATCGTTCCCTACTATGGATAAGTATTTTCCCCCCCATATGTGTGCTTACCATGGGGTTGCGCAATGCCAGTATTCTCTATTCGCTTTTCATGCTAGCTTCATTAATTATTTTTCTCTCTCCTCTTAATGAACTAGCGACTGTTCCCTTGGAACGAGGCACACAAGTACGCTTTTTTGTGGCACTTACCGGTGGTTTTTTATTGGTAAGCTGTCTAGAGTATTCTCGATCTAGAACGTATGAAGCCTTACAAAATGCTGTCCGCCATATTGGAAAAACATCGCTGACAGACATTTTAACCGGCCTTGGCAACAGGCGCTATTGTGATAAATTTTTAGAGTGGGTTATGGCGAATAGTCAACGTAGCAATCAAATTTATGCGGTTGCCCTCTTAGATATTGACCATTTTAAACGTATCAATGACACCTTTGGACATGAAGTGGGCGATTATATATTAAAGCACCTCGCCGCAGAAGTAAAAGGACAGTTGCGTATCGGTGACAGCCTCTTTCGTTGGGGGGGGGAAGAATTTATTATTGTTATGCCGCAATGTACCTTTGAAGAAGCGGAAATTGCCGCAGAGCGTATTCGCCTACATATGCAACGTACGCCATTTTACCTTGGCCATGAAAAGATTTTTATTACAATAAGCATGGGTATCTACACAGGAAGTGAAAGCGTTAACCCTAAAATCCCTCTTTCTTTAGCAGATCAATGTTTATATAAAGCGAAGTCTGGAGGGCGAAACAAATTTTTCACTTATCAGCAGTAACATCTACTAATGCATTAGCATAGTTATTGTTATTTTATCTTTGCCACCCTTTTTTTTACTTTGCTAATTAATTTTTTCATGCTATTTTACATTCATAGTTCATGTGTTTAGTGTAAGTGTAAAGAAAACAATACTATGGTGAAGGAGAACGCTATGCAAAAAACTCGAATTTTCCTGATGGCTCTTTTGGTAATCTTAAGTATGGCTTTGTTAGCAGCGTGTACCCCAAGAACACAGGCTCAACAAGGGGCCATGGACAAAAAATGGAATACTGCCAAGGCTATTTGTTTTGAACAAGCACAAGATATGACCAACAGTACTGTTAGTGTTACTAATCCTGACACTAATGATTATTTTAAGTCATGTATGCGTACACGCTTTGGATACACCAACGAACAGCTTTCTAACAGAGGCTACAAATAAGCACTCTATCTAAATTATAGTACACAAGTAAAAAACCACCAGCCTAGCTGGTGGTTTTTCTTTTCCACAAAAAAACGCAGATATTTTACTATCTGCGCTTTTTTAATAGAATATGTGATTATCGCATTAACAGCCTGATACCTCTGCGCAATTCGTTGCCTAGGGTCTCAAAGAACATTGACTATAGTCAATGCGACCCAAAATCAAGAATAGGCGTAGCTTTGCTTCTCCGTTAAGTCCGACCCAATTTGAAAACAACTGTGCAGAAGTCTCAGCCCGTTGCAAAAATCGATTTTAGGTAAGCTGTTCAAAAATAGTGATATGCGAAGAAGTTGACACCACTATTTTAATGGTTTTGCATAGCTTTTAGCTGGGCCGTTTTTATAATCGGTAACATCTAACCATTCATTTGGATAACCAACAGCTTGCGCCATATTGTCAGGCGTACTCACACGTCCTTGAGCATATTTTGCCACAAGTTCTTCAAAAAGTGCGCGCCAATCTGCCATAGTTGCAACAGCATTATCATAAAATTTTTCGCTACGAATATGTAATGCTTTTGCAGGATTCGTTTTAGCCATTTCTAAAAGTTCTTTTTCAAGACGTGTTTGTAATGCCAAAGCTCTTGTTTCGTTTTTTCGGGCTCTTGCCTCAATATCTTTAATCATATAAGAGTACTTTAATTGCGCATAATTACCCACCAAATTATATATCCACCACGCTTCATCCCACGAAAACTTTCTTGTGTCACTGTATTCATAGCTTTTTGGTAGCGGCCCCACCGCAAAAGGGACAAAGGTAGAATCTGCCGGGCGATCTAAAGATATCCATACCGTGGCGCCAAGGGCTGGCGGCAAATGAGGTTTTACTTGATTGATAAAAGCATAGCCTGTGTAACTCATACCAATGGGCCGCTCCCATGCGCCACGCACTTGCTTATCAAGATTGTCCACATCACCATGAGGATCATAGGGGCCCAAATATCGCTCTGGAGAACCAAAAGGGCCAGCCGCAATACCCTTAGTTAAATCAAATTCTGTACCTTCATAGTGGTCACCGTACATTTTTTGCATCTGCGCTAAGCTTATTTTTGTATCAGGCTTTACAGAAAAGGGATAGGCTCGTGTAAGTCCGTTTTCAACCCAAGGAGATAGTTTTAGCGAAGGTGCCACCAAGTCAAAGGCGCGCCATACTCTGCGTAAGGCATAATAGGGATGACTATACTCTCCAACGCTTACGGACGATAGCCAGTCTATAGGCTTAGATGTATCCTTGGGTGAACGCCAACCAGCCTCACCGAGAATAGATTCAAGGTCCTTGTTCCACATTTGGTTTACATTATTGGGGATAAGATCTCTGATGCTAAATTTATTGGCTGCTACCCAAAACTCACCGTCAGGTACACGTTGGGCTACCCAAAGTCCACCAGTCCCCGTAGGAGAAGGGGCAACCTCAAAAACCCAAGCTTCCTTAGCATCGGCGACAGGCATGGTTTCTCCTGTGCCATAATAACCATATTCTTCCACAAGCTTACCCATTAAAATAACTGCCTCACGCGCAGTTTTGCAACGCTCAAGGGCAACACGGGATAATTCTGAGGTATAAAACATGCGCTTACCAACTTCTGGCCCATTGCTTATGAAAGAGCCATTGGTACACTCGCCAAACATAAGGCCATGTTCGTTTATAATGCCATAATTGCCGTCAATGTATGCATAGGTGTGAGCCACTTGTGGAATATACCCTATGGGAATGTGTTTTTTAGCTTTTTCTGTTTGCATATACGCTGGACTACGGTCACTACCCACAAGTCGGGGTATTAACACAGCATTAAACTCTGGCAAAGGGCCAATGGCTACGGCAGAGGCGTATACTGGACGCTTACTCTCCTTGGGCCAATCCTTTGCAGCTACAAAAATGATACTTTGATCAAATAAATGGTTATCATCAGAATGAGCCACCATCATACTGCCATCGGCACTAGCACCGGGCGTTACGATAGCAGTAGTACATGCAGAGCCACCTTCAGGCATAGGAGGAAGCTTTACCTCATTTTTGTTTACATTTTGTGCCCAAACACTACTAAAGCTTACCAAAATAAAAAAAAGAATTAAGAAAAGTCGTTGCCGGTTTTGTTGCATATGGACTCCTTATATGCATTTTACGAAAAGATACTATGCTTCCCACTATACAATAAGAAATTTTTTTTTACATGTCAATAAAGTAAGCAATTTTCCCTTAGCAACCTATTACAAAACGCTGTTTTCAAAAAAGCCATAGCTAAAGTATAACTTTAATTATTTTTCTTCAGTCTTTTTAAAATTCAAGATATGAGAAAGAATCTTTTTCTTGTTATATAACAAGGTCTTAGAGAAAGGATATGTTTTTTTATACATTTTTGTGATGCTAATCACAATATTTTGTTTGTAAATAAGCTATCATAACACAAATACCTCATATATTATGGATGATGATATATGAGGTTAAAGGAGTAAATACTATTAAAAGGAGGAGAGATGAAACATGTAAATCGCCTAACATTTTCAATATTGTTGGTAGGTATTGTTATTGGTGCCGGCGCATTAGCTGCCTCTCAGTACGTCATTGAACGTACCAACGAACGAGCTTTTTGCGCCTCCTGTCATGTGATGCTTCCTGCGTCTGTATCCAACAAAATGTCACTTCATGCGAATCTAGCGTGTAATGACTGTCACTTGCCCCACGATTCAGTAGTAAATTACCTTTTGACCAAAGCAAAACTTGGAGCCACAGATATTTATCTTAACGCTACAGGTAAATACGACCTTCCCATCATGTCCACACCGGATATGAAAGCCATTATTCAAGCTAACTGCATTCGTTGTCACACCATGACCAATAAAAATGTGGCTGTGATGATGGCTAAGGATTCTTGTGTCTCTTGTCATCGCAATGTACCGCATCAAAGAATGAAACCTGTAGATGTAAGGATGGTAGGCTATGAATAAAATGACGTATTTTATATTTTGCGCTCTGGCACTCTTTCCAGTGATTCTTATGGGCTGTGATGACAGTAAGGTAGAAACAAAACTTACCACGCCTGAGTACAAAACAGGCCTTGGAGAAAAAGAGTATAAACTTGATCCTTTTTTAAAAATCTTTCCTGAACACGCTGCTTCGTATAAAAGAAATAATGAGTCTGAAATAATGACCGAGTATAAAGGCTCTATCAATTACAGAAAAAATGACGACGTAAACCCCTTACGTAAGGGCTTCAAACACGCTCAGCCTTATTTGAAAAATCTTTGGCTCGGCTATCCCTTTATGTATGAATATAACGAAGCCCGTGGGCATACACTTGCTATTCACGATTTTTTAGAGATAGACCGTATCAATAGATTTCAAGAAAAAGGCGGATTACCTGCCACCTGTTGGAATTGTAAAACACCGCAAATGGTACCCTTGCTAGAAGAATACGGGGATAAATTTTGGTCCATGGATGTCAACGAGTTTCGCACTAAA
This sequence comes from uncultured Desulfovibrionaceae bacterium, assembly GCA_964368805.1. GTDB lineage: Bacteria > Desulfobacterota > Desulfovibrionia > Desulfovibrionales > Desulfovibrionaceae > CAYJAD01. The sequence continues at coordinate 1,399 of CAYJDE010000042.1, read as the reverse complement.
ATTGACCCAGACCAAGACACCATAGGCTGTGCCAATTGCCATAACTCAGAAACCATGGAGCTACAGCTTTATAGTGCGCCCTTAAAAGATTGGCTGGTAAGAAGCGGCAAGGATATAACAAAGATTTCTCGCAACGAAATGCGTAGCCTTGTGTGTGCGCAATGCCATGTAGAATATTATTTTACTGACCCCGGTCAGGGCGTTTCCAAAAAACCTGTATTCCCTTGGGATAATGGTTTTAGCCCCGAAGCCATGTATGAATACTATAAAGGGCATGGCGACGGAAAAAGGGCCGGATTTGAAGGACAATTTACTGATTGGACACATCCTGCCTCTGATACGCCCATGATTAAAGTGCAGCATCCCGAATACGAAACATGGATTGACGGCCCCCATGGCGCCGCCGGCGTTTCTTGCGCCGATTGCCATATGCCCTATGTGCTAGCAAAAGATAAACAAAAAATGTCTTCGCATTGGTGGACAAGTCCTTTGAAAGATGCAGAAATGCGTGCTTGTAGGCAATGCCACTCTGATAAAAGCGCTGACTATTTGCGTGAGCGTGTATTGTATACGCAGAAAAAGTCCTATGATCAATTACTTATAGCTCAAGAATATTCTGTCAAAGCACATGAGGCTGTGCGTCTTGCAGCTCTTTCAACCACAAAAAGCCCCGAATATGACACTTTGATGATAGAAGCTCGTCAAAATATCCGTAAAGGACAATTGTTCTGGGATTATGTTTCAGCAGAAAATAGTGTAGGTTTCCATAATCCTGCCAAAACCTTAGACACGTTAGCCACATCCATTGTGTGCAGCCAAAAAGCCATTGATTTAGCCATGAAGGCTTCAGAATTTAGTATTGCGGCAGAGCTTTCGCAAGATATTAAAACGCTTGTACCGCCTATTTTGGAAATGTCCAGAAAACTACAACAAGACCCTGAGTTCTTAAAGTCTCATAAATGGCTAGACATCTTAAAACCTTTACCGGAAGCACAGCTTATGTGGGAAGGGGATAAAAAAATCCGTTAAACTTTATGAGCACAATAGCTTATAAAAAAATCGTAAACTTGAGCCCCCTACACAATGCATTGCGTAGGGGGCTGAGGTCTCTGAAGCATTAACGTTCTACTTAATCACTACTCAATCACCACTCAATCAAAGCCCTACTCGCTACATGTAAGGCAACAACTCACGTTTTATGGAAGAAACACAAGCTTTCCCACAAGAAACATCAAAATAATTATACAGCTAATACTCTAAATTTATTCACTAAAAAAATATTATAAAAAAATATTATTTTTTTTAAAAAAGTGCTTGACTCTTAAGGCCGAATACCATAGAACTTCTCTTGCGTTGAGTGACGCAAAACACTCCCCGGTGGCTCAATCGGCAGAGCGGG
>CAYJDE010000041.1:0-14989 GCA_964368805.1 uncultured Desulfovibrionaceae bacterium | reverse complement strand
GCGACCAAAAATCAAGAATAGGCGTAGCTTTGCTTCGCCGTTAAGTCCGACCCAAAGGGCGGCAAAGCCGTTTGCGTTTGCGAGGTACGAGCAATTACGCAAATCGAGAGCAAAGCGATTGATTTTTGTGACTTTACCTCTGCACACGGTATTTTACATTTCGAACAAATTTTCAAATTTAAGGAACAAAGCTATATTTAAAAATAATTGTGCAGAGGTCTCAAAGTTTGAAACAGTAAAACTACTATAAACAGTACTGCTAGAAAGTATGTCGTAGTGTGCAGTGGTATGTATTTATTTGTTATAAAAAATGTTCAATGTTCTGTGATTATTGCATTTTACTCTGTCTTTCTTCTAGCCAATAAAAGAGTACCTTAAAGAGTTGTGGGGCATCAATGGGTTTGATGGTATGGTCATTCATGCCGGCATTTAAACTTTTCTCTCTATCTTCTTCCATAGCATGGGCAGTCATAGCAATGATGGGGACATTGTCGAATTGTGGGTCTTGGCGTATTTGTTTTGCTGCTGTAAGGCCATCCATTTTAGGCATTTGTATGTCCATGATGACCAAATCAAAGCTGTCCTTATGTATCAACTCACAGCCTTCAACGCCATCATTGGCAACGGTGACCACAAGGCCCACTTCCTCTAAGATGCTTTGTGCAATCATTTGATTTATTTCGTTGTCTTCTACTAAAAGCACTTTTTTTCCATTGTGCTTTTGCCGCAAAATTTCATCAAATCCTTGGACAATAAGGGAAGGGTCCGGTTTAAATGCGTGGCCCAATAGGGTGACAAAGGCATCATGCAAGCTAGATGCATTTAAGGTATGAATATGGGTGTGAGGCTGCCCCATTTGTGCAGTACTTACCTCGTTACGAGTTCCATGGATTTTGGAAAACTCCTTGGGGTAAAAATATACAATGGGAATACCGTTGAAGTATTGAGGGTGATTTTTGAGCACGCTCTCGATGATGGCTGTTTCGCTAAAATCTTCATGCAAGAGGATAATATCTGGCGTGGTATTCGTATTTAAAGCATTTTTTATGGCCATAATATCTTTGGAAAAATTTATGTTTGTATAGCCAAGAGGTGAGAGCATTTCCCGCACAGCATCAGCACTTTCTTTTGTGGGAAAGGCCACGGCAATATTAATATTTTGTAAGGGTTTTTTTTCGATGATGCGTTTGGGACTGCTTTTTTCCAAACGACAAGTGAAGTGGAAAGTGGAACCCTTACCCACCTGACTTGTGCACCAAATGTCGCCCCCCATGAGCACGGTAAGGTTTCTGCATAAGGCAAGGCCAAGGCCAATGCCACCATACTTTCGAGTGCTAGAAATATCTGCTTGGGTAAAGCCTTCAAAAAGTGTTTCTATATCTTGTTGCGAAATACCAATACCGGTATCTTGCACAGAAAAATGCAATAAGGCACTTTCGGTATTTTCGCTTTCCACAGCAATATCAATATGTATACTGCCTTCGTGAGTAAACTTAATGGCATTGGTGGTAAGGCTGGTAAGAATTTGATTGAGGCGTAAGACATCGCCAATATAGCTGGCATCGACTTCCGGAGCAATGTGCACAGTAAATTGTAAGTTTTTCTCGTCAATCCATTGCGCAGCAGTATTTTTGAGCTCTTTAATAAGATTCTTTATGGTGAAAACGTGTTTTTCAATGACCATGTTGCCGTCTTGTAGCTTAGAAAAATCTAAAATATCATTGATAATGCTTAATAAAGAGACGCTGGAATTACCAATTTTGTCTATATATTCTTGTTGCTTTACATCTAATTGTGTGTGTCTGAGTAGATGCGTTATGCCCACAATGGCATTCATGGGCGTGCGTATTTCATGGCTCATATTGGCCAAGAAGTTTCCTTTAATGGCATTGGCTTTATTGGCAGACTCCACCAAATCATTGGCAATTTTAATGGCTTCTTCCAGTTCTTTGTTGGCTATCTCCAAGGCATCTTGAGCGTCATGCACACGTGTAATGTCAGAGCTTGAGCCAAAGCCGTATAATAAAATCCCTTGTTCATCAAAAATATACTTGCAAGAAGAGCTTAGCCATTTAATGGTGCCATCTTTGCAACGAGCACGTAACTCAAAATCACGCATAATGAAATTTTCTGGAGTGGCTGTGCAGGTGAACTCTTCGGGATGCAATAGCAGGGTATTGAAAGGTTTACCTATAATTTCTCGAGGTGTGTATTGTAAAACGGCCTCTAACCGTGGGGAAATATAATCTATATTATGATTGGCATCTATGGACCATATTATATCACCGGTGGCTTCTTCTACGCCTCGAAAGCGTTCTTGAGCTTTGTAAAGGGCTTCATTGGTACGCCGGCTATGAATGGCAGTACTGATAAGTGTGCCTGCGGTGCGTAAAATATCTTCTTCGGCGCGGCTCCATGTGTATTCAGAATGGCAATTATCAAAGCCAATAAAACCCCATAGATGCCCATGAAACATGATGGGAGCTGTCAAAATAGAAACGATACCTTGAGGCTCTAGCACATCTCTTTCGCCCTGAGGCATGTTTTTTACAAGATTATTGACGCATTTTCCCTCAAGAAAGGTGCCAATCCATGTGGGGATACCTTCTTCCACCAACATATTAGTTACAATTTCATTGCCTTGCTGCGGTTCTGCCCCTTCAGACCATTCATACAGCTGCGAAGTATATAGCCTCGTATCTTCTTCAGGATTGGGGGCTGGGTGAATGCTCCAGACATACACTCTGTCTACATTGGTAGCATTGCCAAGAATACCTAAAACAGTATCAATGGTAGTATCGAAATTTTCGTGCTCAGAAAGGAGTGTTTGAGCAGCTTTTGTGGTGGCTGTAAGCAAAGCATCTCGACGTTCAAGGTTTTCAAAGGCCGATTGATCGGTAAGAGTAGTATCTATGCAAACTTGCACGAGGGCAGCGTGTTCATCGTGGCAAACATGGACAAGGCGAGCTATGACAGACATGGTGCCTTTTCTACCCAAAGGAAGAAATGCAAAGTTAGAAGGGTTTTCGCCTTTATCCAAGAGACTTTTTTGAATGTGAATCACTTCCTTTAGGCCAGAAAAAAGTGGCGAAAAGGGCTTTTCGTACAAAGATGTTTTTGCATGAAGGTCAGTTTTTTCAAAGCCCATTTTTTCAAAAGTAAGATTCCATTCCAAAAGATGCAAGGTGGTAAGGTCTACCACAAGATATGCGTCTTCTGAAACGTCAAGTATAGTGGATATCTTTAAGCTTGCGTCGAGAAAAGTACAATTCATGATACTACACAGTTTGTTTATGTGTGGGAAATAGTTCGTAAAATAAATGCATCTGATACAAAAAGGTTTTACGAATGCTTTTTACATTTTACACTTCACTAAGAAACCTAACAATAATAGTATGTTTTTGTAAAGGTTTTTTTGATTTGAAAAATAGCTTCAGTAAAAAGCGCTGTTTTTTGTACGGAAGGGCTCATTATTTTCTGAGAGGGGAGTTTTCCCCCCTCAAAAACACTTTTGTAGTACAAATGGACATGAGCTCTGGGGGGATTGCAAAAAATTTGGAATTTTATCGACTCCAATGGTATTTTACGCCTACCCCAGAGCTAGTTAGTTAAATGCCTAATACGAAGGTCTCGAAAAATAGCTAATCAGCGTTTTTCTATATTTTCAAAAGCTTTTTTGGGGATTTCAATTTGAATATTACTATAGTCATCATCAAAGGTGAAGTTTACGAAGTAGCGCAAGTTTGACTGCTTAAAACTGAGCATTTTCATATAGTCATTTTCAGCGATGATGAAGGTAGGGCCCACAGACGTATTTTTGCTGTGATCATAATTGGCAGTTAGACGCCATTCTTTGGTGAGCAAAAGCGCAGGAAGGGCCGCTTTTTCTTGGGCTGTAAGGAGTGTAGTGGTGTTTTTAGGCTGGCTTTTTTGTATTCGCACGCCAAAAGATTGTAAAAGGGCATCTATATTACTTGTACCATTTTTAAAGGCCTTGTTAGTCAATTCCGTCGCGACTTTGTTGACAGCACTTAAATTTTTGATGGTTATATCAAAAGCGTGGAATTGGTCTTGATTTTTACGCAAAGTAAGTACAGGGTTATTTTCCCCTGAAATACCAAAGATTATCTGAGTATCTTTTGTCTGTAGTGTCACAAGCCCAAAAAGGTGTGAGCCTACCGGATCGGCATTATAGGCGATTTTATCTGTGCTAAGGGCTTTTTGCAAAGCCGTCTTATCATCTTCTGTTAAGGGTATTTCAATGTCTCCATGGCTAAGATTTTGCATCTGCGCAATTTCTTGCATAAGCATGTTGGCCTGCTTGCTTACGTTTTGGGCATTACTCTTAGTCGGGTAGAGCATTCCTTGGCAAAAAAATACCATACAAAGACACAACAAAATTCTTTGTAGCATACTAGGCTCCTTTTTTCATTTGATACGCATTAAAACGTAGTAAAACACTAGCACGTAAACAGGGGTGAGGCTAGAAAAATTATGGCTTTTCCTTGCAAAAAGTTTTTGAGGATATATGTATACAGAGATATTTTGAAAAAGAGAGGGGAATATGGAAAACCAAAAAGTTTGCGTAGTGGCCATGGTACACGCTAAAGAAGGGCATGCCAAAGACGTGCATGCTGCCATTGTTGATATGTTACTTGATGCTACCAGAGCCGAGGACGGATGTATTAAGTATACCTTGCATCAAGATACAAAAGATGAAAATACCTTTGTTTTTTATGAAATTTGGCAAAGTGCAGCGCATTTAGAACGCCATGCGCAAAGTGCGCACATTCAAGCCTACCGTGAAAAAGTGAAAGATATGCTCGTATCCAGTAGTATACATACTCTACATGAGTGCGCCGAATAATACAGCAGCATCGTGTGGCAAGTATTGCTTTAATGGTGCGGGTTGCATATATAAAGGTTTTGCACAATAAATTATGCAGAAGTTTTTATACTGCACAAACGTAAAATAACCTTAACCTTTGAGGAAAGAACGATGGAAAACACCCAAGGCATTCAATTGTTAAAAGAGCGTAGAAGTGTGCGTGCTTATAAAGATGAAGTGGTGAGTAAAGAGGTTATGCAGAAAATTATGGATGCTACTCGTTTTGCGCCGTCTTGGGCTAATTATCAAATTGCCCGCTACACCTTTATTTCCAATGCTGCAAAGATTGCCCAATGCATTACCGATGGCGTGAATGACTTTGCTTACAATATTAGCACCTTGAAGAATGCAAAGAACGTGGCTATTTTAAGCTTTGTCAAAGGGAAAAGTGGTAAGCTTGATCCAGAAAAAAATGAATTTGCCACTTCCAAAGCCGGCGTGTGGGAAGTCTTTGATGCCGGTATTGCTTGCCAAACATTTTGCCTTGCCGCCCATGCTTATGGTGTCGGTACCTGCATTATGGGGGTCATTGATGATGCGCAATTGGCAAAAATTGCAGAGTTGCCTGAAGACGAAACTGTGGCTGCTCTCATTGTCTATGGTTATCCCGCCACAGAAACCCCTGCAACGCCCAGAAAGGGTGTGGATGAAATTTGCCGATTTATGGAGTAATGAGAGAAGCGCCGATTAACTAAAGTATTGTGTTTAATATATTTTTCTAGATAGTGTCGTCAAATACGCCTTTTCGACTTTTTCTTCGTCAAATTTCACAAGCTTTTTCAGTCGTGTATGTCTGTATACACTTCCTCAAAGCTTGTTCATTTTCCTTGACAAAGCTTGAAAATTCGTCATTTGACGACACTACCTAGCATGTTTTTTCAAACCATAGGGTATTCGTCATAATTTTTTAGCAAGGATAAGATGCTGACCTAATTGGTTTTTTTGAAGGGGAGAGTCTGAGAGGGGAAGCTTTTTTTCCTAAAAAAATCTTCCCCTCTCAGGAAAAAGCATTGATGAGTGCTTGCCCTAAAAAGAGACCTCTGCACAATTATTTTCAAATATCGTTTTGTGTCTAAAATTTGGAAACTTGTTTGAAATCTAAAATAAAGTGCAGAGGTAAAGGCACAAAAAAATCAATCATTTAACGGCGAAGCAAAGCTACGCCTATTCTTGATTTTTGGTCGCATTGACTGTCGTCAACGCTCCATGAGACCTTACGCAATGAATTGCGCAGAGGTCTCAAAAAAACGTCTCCTTGCAGAAAAAAATAATCAACATATGTGTAGTTGTACTATAAAAGTGTTTTAGCTAAGTGAAGGCCATAACCACATAAAAAATAGAAGGCACAAAGAATGCCATATCAATGTAATACATCTTCTTCGCTCTTGAAAACTTGACGGTCAAAGCTATCTATGCCAAGGTGCTAAATTCTGTTTGACGTATTCAAAATAAAATTTTGCCCTTTGGAGAGAATAGTACATGAGCGATTATAAAAAAACCTTAAACCTTCCCGATACCCGTTTTCCTATGAAGGCCAACCTTGTGCAACGCGAGCCAGAAGCCTTAAAGCGATGGGAAAAAATGAAAGCTTACGAGCTCATGGTACAAGCTTCCGGTTCGCAAGGGCGTTATGTCTTGCACGATGGCCCTCCTTATGCCAATGGGCATATTCATATGGGCACTGCCTTAAATAAAATTCTTAAAGATATTATTGTAAAATCTAAAAATATGCAGGGTTTTTCCGCCGAGTATGTGCCAGGGTGGGATTGCCACGGCTTACCTATTGAGCTGAAAGTAGAGCATGAGCTTGGCGAAAAGAAAAAAGAGTTGCCTGCTCATGTGGTACGTAAAGCTTGCCGCAAGTATGCTGAAAAATGGATTAACACCCAGCGTAAGGAATTTAAGCGTTTGGGTGTTTTTGGTGTGTGGGAAAAGCCTTATATGAGCATGGACCCTGCCTATGAAGCAGCCACGGCCCATGCATTGGCTGATGTATCGGCCACGGGCAATTTAACCCGCAGTAAAAAGCCCATTTATTGGTGTTGCTCTTGTCATACGGCATTGGCTGAGGCAGAAGTGGAATACTATGACCACACATCACCTTCTATTTTTGTGCGTTTTCCTTTACAAGATAAAGGCTTAGAAAAAGTTTTTCCACAAAGTGCCGGTAAGCAAAATTATGTGGTTATCTGGACCACCACCCCTTGGACATTGCCAGATAATATGGGCGTGTGCTTACACCCCGAATATACCTATGCCTTGGTGGCAGCAGGGGATGCCCAGTACATTTTGGCTGAAGAGTTGGTTGCAAACTGTGCACAAACCTTTGGTTGGGAAGAGTATACTATTCTTGCTACAGCCAAGGGCCAAGCCTTTGAAGGTTTAGAGGCTACACATCCTTTTTATGCCCGTGCTTCTCAAATTGTTTTAGGCGAACACGTTACCCTTGATGCCGGCACAGGCTGCGTGCATACGGCCCCAGGTCATGGCCGTGAAGACTATGAAGTGGGCCTTAAGTATGGTCTTGAAATTTACTCGCCTCTTGATGATGCCGGACGCTTTTTGGACAGTGTGGAATTTTTCGCCGGACTTACCATTTTTGAAGCCAATCCTAAGGTTATCGAAAAACTGGAAGAAGTGGGCAATTTGCTACACGGTTCCAAGCTTGGACACTCTTATCCGCATTGCTGGCGTTGTAAAAAGCCTGTTATTTTCCGTGCTACTACCCAATGGTTTATTGGAATGGAAAAGAATGATTTACGTAAAAAATCTTTGGAAGCCATCCGCAATCAAGTACAATGGATTCCCACTTGGGGTGAAGAACGCATCTATAATATGATTGAAGCACGTCCTGATTGGTGTATTTCTCGTCAGCGTCAATGGGGTGTACCCATTGTGGCTTTGCTTTGTGAGTCTTGCGGTGAAGCTTGGCATGATGCTGCGTGGATGCATAGTATGGCAGAGCGTTTTGCCACCCATGCCACGGGTTGTGACTATTGGTATGAAAGCGACATGGCGGATGTGGTGCCTGAAGGGTTGACCTGTCCTAAATGTGGCGGTGCCCATTGGAAAAAGGAAATGGATATTTTGGACGTGTGGTTTGACTCCGGCACCAGCTTTACCGCTGTGCTGGAAAAACGTGCCGAAACTCGTTTCCCTGCTGATTTATATTTGGAAGGTTCTGACCAGCACCGTGGCTGGTTCCACTCTTCGCTTTTGGCTTCCATGGCCACACGCAAAACGCCGCCCTATAAGGCTGTGCTTACCCATGGCTATGTGGTGGATGGTAAGGGCCTGAAAATGTCCAAATCCATTGGCAATGTTATTGCACCGCAAGAACTCATTGATAAATTTGGGGCTGAAATCATTCGTTTGTGGGTTTCTTCCGTGGAATATCGTGAAGATATTCGTATTTCTGATGAAATTTTAAATCGTTTGGTAGATGCCTATCGCCGCATTCGTAATACCTGCCGCTATTTGCTGGGCAATATGAAAGATTTAAGCGCAGCGCAGTTATTGGCACCTGCCGACATGGACCCCCTTGACCGTCACGCCCTTGATGTGGTGGCAAGAGCCCATGTGCGCATGCAAGATGCCTATGCCAATTTTGAATTCCATAAAATCTTCCATACCTTGCATAATTTGTGTTCCACAGATTTGTCGGCGGTATATTTAGATATTCTGAAAGATAGATTATACGCTTCTGGTGCACAAAGTCAGGAAAGGCTTTCGGCGCAATCGGCCTTGTGGTATATCTTGGCTTTACTTGTGCGTGATATGGCTCCTATCATGAGTTTTACCGCCGAGGAAGTTTTTGATTACGTACCGGAAGATTTACGAAAAGGGGCAGGGGATGTGCCCACAGTATTTGCCTTGCCTGCCATGGGACAAGGTGTATTGCAAAGCCAAGGATTTTTCTTGGATGATGACACACTAGCTGCGTGGGCTACGCTTTTTGAAGTGCGTAGTGCCATTACTCGTGCCATCGAACCTTTGCGTAAAGATGGCACCGTGGGGCACTCTTTAGATACACGGGTCAATGTGTATGTATCTGCCCAAAAAATACAAGCCTTACAAAGCTTACACACGGATTTACGTGCCATTTCCATTGTGTCACAATATGTGCTTTTACCTTTAGAAGATGCACCTGCCACGGCCCAACGCTTTGAAGAAGTGGAGGATGTGGCCATAGTGGTGGAAAAAGCGCAGGGCGAAAAGTGCGAACGCTGCTGGATTTACAGTACAGAGCTTGGCAGTCATGCCAATCATCCTACCTTGTGCCCACGCTGCACCAAGGTTTTGGAAGGTTAAGCATGCGCTATGTACTTGTAGCGGGCATAGCGGCTGTGGTCATGATTCTTGACCAGCTTACAAAATGGGTGGTGATGCATAAGGTATCCACACAAGAAACCATTACAGTAATCGACGGTTTTTTTAATATTATACATATTTATAATCGAGGTGCGGCCTTTGGCTTTTTAAATCGCCCCGATATAGAATGGCAGTTTTGGCTTTTTCTCGTAGCCACTTGTGTGGCAACGGCGGCCATTTACTACATGGTGCGCACGGCAGAATATTGCGCTGTGCTTTTTGTGGGTTTAGGATTGGTACTGGGCGGCGCACTGGGGAATCTTGTGGATAGAGTACGCTTTCGGGCCGTGGTGGATTTTTTAGATTTTTATGTGGGAAGTTGGCATTGGCCGGCCTTCAATGTGGCAGATATTGCCATTTGTCTTGGGGCTATACTTACCATTATAAGTATGTACATGTTGGACCATAAGAAAAAAAATACCAATGAGGCAAGATAGCTATGTTATGGTGGCATTATCTGGTGCTTTTATTACCTATGATACCAAATTTATATTCCATTTGGCATATTCGTAGTCACTATTTTGCTTCGGAGCAAGAAAAATCGCTCTGGTTTTTATTGGCCGTATTTGTACCGGTGGTGGGGGGCATAGTGTATCTTTTAGTGGGAAGAAAAAAAGCCCATAAAAGTCCATTGCCAGACGCAGAGAATAGTTGTACCAATGAGGGGCCTAATTCCTAGGCTTATCATTTGTTATAAAAAGCTTATTTTGAGAGGTGGAAAATGCAAAGAATGATGAAACACAGTATCCTTATAGGAAGTTGCTTGCTTATTTTTATGGGCGGTTGTACCACACGTTCCGACTATGATGCCATGCAAGCGCGTCAACAAAGACAAGATCAGCAGTTGAATGCGTCTCAAGCGCAATTGGCCGATTCTTGGTCTCAAACACAAACCATGCGTAAGGAATTGAGCATCCTACGTGCGCAAATGGCAGAACTTAATGCTGTGGGCGGTACTCGTGGCGTCATGGACAGATTGAATAAACACAATGCCGCTTTACGCCAAGTGGAGGGTAAGTTAGGGCTGGATTTTAACTTAGACGCACCCATAGGTGGTGCGCCCTTGGCTTCTGGACCTTCCATGGGCGTAGCCCCAACACCTCCCATGCGTGCGACGCCTCCTCCCAGCGCAGACCCCGCAGCCCAGCTCTACAATCAGGGCGTGTCTGCGTATAATGCTCGCAACTATGCCGGAGCCCAAAGCGCCTTTGTGGACTTTACTCGCAAATATCCCAGCAATGGACAAGTAGGTAATGCCTGGTATTTTATTGGGGAGTCTAACTTCCAATTGAATAAATTTAATGAAGCCGCCGTGGCTTATGATAAAGTTATTACCAAATATTCCAGAAGCCCTCGTGCTGCTTCGGCCTATTACAAGCAAGCTATCAGCTTTAGCAAGCTTGGGCAAAAGGCCGCCGCTGTGGCACGCATGCAAGAGCTTATGAAGAAGTATCCTACTTCGGCAGAAGCCAGCAGAGCTAAGGCTTTTTTAGCAACCAATAAGTAAGTATTTTTGGGGGAAGGGGTTTTCTTTTCCCCCGCACAATTACCTCATAGGAATAGTAGCATGACATCGTCTCCTTTTCGTCAAGAAGTGCGCTTGACCTTTACGTCAGATATTTCCAATAATCCCATCGTGTGCCAATTGGTCACCAAGTACAATTTGGTCTTTAATATTTTAAAAGCGCAAATTAGCCCCCGCAAAGAAGGCAGTTTGCATTTAGAACTCATCGGAGATAAAGAAGATATTAAAGCCAGCGTGGCTTATTTGAAGGAAGAAGGGGTCAAAGTGCTTGGTGTAGACCCAAAGGTATGTCGCCAAGAAGAATTGTGTATTCATTGCGGCTTTTGTACGGCTTTGTGTCCTACTACGGCTTTGAAAGTCCACGTGCAATCTCGTATGGTGGAATTTACCCCTGATGAATGTATAAGCTGTGGTTTGTGTACCAAGACCTGCCCCCTGCATGCCATGCGCAGGGATGTGCAGGAAATACATTTGTAGCCACACTGCCTTTTGAGGTGTAGACGTGTCTTTCTTCTCCCCCCACCATAAAAGCTTTTGGCGCAATGGCACTTTTTGGCTCTTTTGGGTTTTTCCTGTCATATATACATGCTTTTTTGTGGTCGCCTCCTTGGTGCAGTTGTATATATTCGATGTTAATGATTGGGACTTTAGCTATTTTTCTGTGCTTTTTTGGAATATTGCAGAAGGGCATGGTTATTTTGTCCCATTCCATGACGAGCAAAAGGGCTTGCCTTTTTATACGCATCATTGGGTGCCAGGTGCGGCTTTTTTTGCTCCTTTCATGTATTTTTTCCCATCACCATATACACTTAGCGTGATACATGCCTTGGTGGTGGGTAGTGTATTTTTTCTTTTACCACGGCTTGTGCGTTGTATTTTTGCGGAACATGGACACAATGATTGGGCTGCGGCAGCGAGTTTTGTACAGCTTTTTGCCTTTTTCTATATACCCTTTCTGGCTGCTTGGAGATACCAAAGTCATTTAACTACTTTGGTTATGCCTGTGATTTTACTTGCGATATGGGCTTTACATCGCAATAAACCCTTGCTTACTTGTTTGTGTTGTTTATTTCTTGCTCTGGGGCAAGAGCGTTCTGCCGTGGCTGTTTTTGGTGTTGGTATGTATGCGATATTTTTACTACGACACTATAAATTAGGCTTAGGGCTTTGCTTTTTTTCAAGCCTATATTTTGTAGCGGCCATTAAAATTATGGAATGGTTGCGTCATGGTGTGGATTACGCTTTTAGTGATGCCATTGTACCTTTTAGTTTTTTGAAAGAAAAAGCCCGTTTTCTTTTAACTTTCTTTGTTTATACAGCATTTATTCCCTTACTTGGGCGCAAGGCTTTTTTATCGGCCCTATGTGCTTTGCCCGTTATTGCCATTGGCCTTGTTTCCAATCGTCCGGCTATGTATAATTTCATATTTCATTATCACGATTTAGCCTCCATGTTTGCCTTAGTTTCTGTTATATATGGTTGTCTTTTTGTAAAAGAGCATGCGGTGAAAATACGCCCATATATCGCTACCTTGACTTTAGTGTTCGTGGCTTACTGTACCTTGTTTGCTGCTCCTAAAAATCCGCATCCATTAGGCGTATTACTCTTGGATTTACCTGGGGAAAATTTGGTTGAAACAACGCAGCTACATGCAGATGTAAAAAAGCTTTTACAATTGTCGCAAAATGTTTCTCTTCGAGTGCAGTCAGGTCTTGGTCCCATGGTTTCGGTGCGGGAAAAACGTTATTGTTTGTCTGAATCTGATTTGAAGAGGAACTTTTCTCATGAAATCATAGCTATATCTCCTTTAGCTGGTATTTACTCGCTTTCCAGTTATGAAAATACTCGTAAACAATTAAATGCTAATCCTTCTTTGACGCGTATTGCCGATACGGGGAGGTTGCAAGTATATATGACAAAAGATTTGTCGCTTACATGGAAATAAAAAATAATCATGAATACCATACGCACATTAAAAAAATTAAGCATCGTTCTTCCCATTTATAATGAAGAAGAAGGGCTTTCTTTTTTACGCGAATCTTTAGAAGCTTTTTTACCATCTTTACAGGATATTTATACAGAAATTATTCTTGTAGACGATGGGTCTGTAGATGCCAGTTACGCTATGTGTAAGGCTTGGGCCAATGTGGCCCCACATGTAAAAGTTTTACAATTGAGTCGTAATTTTGGGCATCAGCCAGCGGTAAGCGCCGGATTGGAGTACGCTACAGGCGAGGCTGTCGTCATTATAGATGCTGATTTACAAGACCCCTTACATGTTATTCCTGAAATGATTGCGCGTTATAATGAAGGCTATGATATGGTCTATGGTCAGCGCAGTATCAGAAAAGGGGAAACACGATTTAAAAATATGACCGCTTGGCTTTTTTATAGAATCATGCGCTGGGGGGTACACAAAGACTTGCCTGTTGACACAGGAGATTTTCGCTTGGTGTCGGCTGCTGTGGTAAAAGTGATTAACGCCATGCCGGAAAGTCATCGTTTTTTGCGAGGCATGTTTGCTTGGGCTGGTTTTTCACAAACAGCGGTGCAATATCAACGAGATGAGCGTCGATTTGGGCAAACAAAATATCCTTTACGGAAAATGTTGAGTTTTGCATGGCGAGGTATTAGTTCATTTTCCACCATTCCCATTAAATGTGTGACATTTTTAGGTGTATTTACAGCTTTTCTGGGTATAGTTGTATGTTTCTACACCTTGGTGAGTTGGTTACAAGGGGATGTTGTTCAAGGCTGGACATCACTTATGGGTTGGGGAACCTTCTTGGGTGGAATGCTGTTGCTGGCACTTGGCATCATTGGTGATTATGTGGGTAAAATTTATGAAGAAGTGAAGCGACGCCCTCAATATATTGTGAAATCGGTACTCAATGATACAGATGGTGATGTGTAAAGAGTGCTTATAACTTTTGAGCCATGATGTAATATTGAGCGCCAAGTGGACATTTGTAGAGATATTTTTCTATTACTCGCAGTTTTTTCAAGATGTTCGGGAAGAAGAGCGTGAAGCGTGTGCTTGGATTAATAAAACCCGCTTGAATGAAAGATTTTTTTAAATTTTTAGCGGTAATAAGTACTGCATCTTTATCAAAAGGGCACGTATTAACTGCATGTACTGTAAGCGGATTATACGGGTTATGTTCAAAAATGAAGATGTTACCACCTGGTTTTAAAACACGAAACAGCTCACGCAAAGTTGATATGTGCTCATTGGAAGGGATATGATGAAAAACGCAAGAAACAAAGATACAATCAAAAAAGTTTGAGTCACAGGGTATTTTTTCGCTGGTCAAATGCATGTAGTGTACGCAATCGCCATTTTTTTTCTTAGAAGCGTTTAATGATTTTTCAGAAATATCTGCTGCAAAAATGTTTGCGTTTGTAAAGCTTTCCAAGAAAAATTTTAAAGTACTTCCTGTTCCACTCCCATAGTCTAAAAGTGTAAAGTTTTCATTAGTGTAGGGAATATTTTTAGCTATTTCTAACACTTTATATTGGGCAAAATATTCTACGTTTTCACCAGTTATTTGTATATTAGCTTGGTGTGTTTGACTATAGCTTTCGGCAAAATCATCAAAATCTACTTTATCGTTGTTTTTTTTCATGGTTTTTATTACACTTTTTTATTTTATGACTTGTATAAAGCTGCACATATGAAACCTCTGTGCAAATTCATCGTGTAGGAGCTTTAAATCAAGAGCTTATAGCATACGCTTACACTATTAACTTATTAATTTTTATATGTTTACTCTATCATAGGAGTATTTTGTATGAAAAAATTGCACAAAAGTTTCTACGTGAGAGCTAGACGAAAGGTATATACAGTATATTACTTATGGTGAAATATAAAAAACGGTTTCTTCCCATATAGAGACCTCTGCACAATTATTTTCAAATATAGTTTTGAGTCTAAAATTTAAAAATTTTTCAAGGTGTAAAATACCGTGTGCAGAGGTAAAGGCACAAAAATCAAATATTTAACGGCGAAGCAAAGCTACGCCTATTCTTGATTTTTGGTCGCATTGACTGTCGTCAACGCTCCATGAGACCTTACGCAATGAATTGCGCAGAGGTCTCATATAAGAAACCGTTTTTTATATTGAAAATATTAATATCCCACTACACACGCTTATGCTTTAAGCTTTCACCGCCGTAAATGAAGTAGGTATTTTCGGCCAAATTCA
>CAYJDE010000040.1:0-15177 GCA_964368805.1 uncultured Desulfovibrionaceae bacterium | reverse complement strand
TAATACCTAGTTGATCCAATAAACGCCCGCAAAAATGTTGCATCATGGCTTTCATGCTGCATTTTTCCGTATAAAATGCAGGGCTAAAGGGCATTATAGTGGCACCGTATTGGCTAAGCGTGAGCATATTTTGTAAATGGAGTGGGCTTAGCGGTGTTTCTCTGGGAACAATGAGTAATGGCCGCCGTTCTTTTAAGCTGACGTCGGCAGCACGATGCACCAAATTTGTGCCTATGCCGTGGGCAATGCTGGCCAAGGATGACATGGAGCAAGGGCATATGATCATGCCGTCATGCTGCCAAGAGCCAGAGGCCGGCCCGGCTGCCATATCGTGCGCATCATGTATTTTATGGGCAAGGGAAGTATAGGCTGTAAGGGGTGGACTGGTTTCTTTTTGCATAACATACTGTGCCCCTTGAGAAATTATCAGATGCACTTCCATGTGAGGCAAGGTGCATATTTGCTGTAGTATGTGCTGGGCAAGGGGCATACCGCTGGCACCGCTTATGGCAAAAATAAGACGTGGCATGTGGTTCTCGTTGGTGGCTGGTGGAAGGATAATGGAAAGGGGAGGTTTATCCCTCCCCCAATCGTGTAGTTATTGCAATGTGCTGGTTATTATCTTAGCCGTGTATATACCGAAGGCTGTACCCTTTGCCCGCCCGTATTTTCAATTAAGAGCGGAGGTACATCAGGGGTGATGGGTACGGTGGCAGTACCCATGGCAAGCACATCATTGGTGGGTGTATGCAAAAGGCGCATGCTAAAGCGTACTTGTTCTGGACTTATGACATAGGTTCCGGTAAGCACAGCAACGCCGCTGGCAGAGGTATTGTGCAATTCAGATCTTTTACGTGTGAGTAACATTTCGCCTGTTTGCTCTTGGAAGCGTAACTCTTTGCCTTTACGAATTTCTTGTACATTGTACCCGGCAGATACAAACCAACGAGAGGCTTCTTCCATCATTTGACGGGCCAAGGCGTTGGAAAGTTTTAAATTGTTTACATTGACGGGTACGGTGGTAACAATGGTGATATTGCGACGTATTTGAAAGGCGCGCGCAGCAGCTTCTTTTTCAGAAAGGGAACCTCTGTAGATGCCAGCTCTTTTCATAAGCTGTGCGTCCATATCTGCAGCCATGGCATTGGCGGCACGAGGGCCTGTTTCCGTTTGAGGGCCAAAGCTTTTGGCAACACCGCAACCAAGGCTAAACAGGCAAAAAGTAAGCATGCAAAGAAAGCTTGTGATTTTCATATAGAATGTTCTCCAGATTTATCGTAATGTCATGATTTGTAAGTGAATATCTTTTAATTCTTGCTGGATGTACGAACGTGTTTCCCAGCCTCGACACGTGGCCAAGGCCAAGAGGAAATACTTACGTGCTAGTTCATAGCGGTATTGCTCTTTAAAATGGACGGCCAGTTGCAGATTATATTCGGTTTCTTCCGTTTCATCGGCATAGTTTACTTTAACACCATAGGCACTTTGTGCTTGTGCTGGTGCAGGCGAAAAAATACCGTAAGCGTAGAAAATACTACATAAAAAGAGGAGGTGAACTACAATTTTTTTCTGCATAAAGACTCCATTTTTTAATAATATGGAATATGCCCGTGCAATCCTGGGCCACTACGTGCTTTAACCATGGGCACTTGACGAATGTTGAGGGTGCCACTTTGTAAGCCAAGGCCTGTGTGGTCAACGGGTTTTGGTGTTGGCCCATAATATTTAGGTGGGTTCCTTGGAGGGCTTACGGTTCTGACAGGGGCCGTTTGGGTGACGGTGGGGGTGATATTATCTTGAGTTAGGCGTGTGATAAAGGGGGTTTTCACCAAAACCAATTGTCCTGTGCGTAAAACCATGCCGTCTAAAGCACGTACTAAACGGGCATTGACGATGACAGCTTCTTTATCCACATAATAGGTGCCAATGATGAGGGCGGCCCATTTTTCGTTGGTATTGACTAAGCCTTTGCGTAAAAGAGCAAAGTCACCTTGCGCCAGTTTAATGTCAATATCGCCGGAAAGTCTGTATTCACGTACAGGGAAGGCCCGTTGATTAAATTCATAAATGAGGGATTCACCAAGCAAATTACCAAAAGCACTAGTTTGGGCCTTATTGTTCATATTTACAAAAGAAGTGGGAAGGGCCACAAGTCCAGTAAGGGTGGTATTATTCATGGTGGCCAGCATTTGATCTGCCAATTCCCGTATTTTTAATTTAAATTCTTGAACGTCTATGTACTCCAAATCCATAGCCGTTTTAGGCGCAGGCGGTGGCTTACCACATCCTGTAAGAACAAGGCTTTGAAAGAGGGCGACAATAAGGAAAAAGCGAAAAAATGTTGACATATAGAGTCCTTTGCTCGGTGGCTTTTAAAGTATCTCTCTTTTGATATATCGTAACAAAGCGTAAAAACTTAAGTGGTGTTTATGATGTACTTGTAGAAAGTAACGTAAAAATGCATAGCATATTTAGCACAGAAAAAAAAGAATAAAATGTGGGGTAGGGGTGTTAAGAGTGCTTGGCTATTGGCGGAAAATACGCTAGTTTATTTCGTCTTGACTTTGGCTTCTTTTTTACTGTTACTATCTTCATAGGCCTCATTTATGTTACAAAGAAAAAAAACTCGCTCGTTACAGCTTGGAACCGTATCTGTGGGAGGAAATGCCCCCATTATGGTGCAAAGTATGCTAAATACCGACACCAGAGATGTGGAAAAAAGCCTTGCACAAATTGAGGCACTTGCGGCTGTAGGCTGCGAAGCTGTACGTCTGGCTGTACTTGATACGGTGGCGGTAGAGGCCCTTGCGCAAATACGCCAAAAAACGGCATTGCCTCTCATTGCTGATATACATTTTGACCATCGTTTAGCCATTGCGTCTTTAGAAGCAGGGGTGCAGGGCTTACGTATTAACCCTGGAAATATTGGTGCAGAAAAAAATGTGGATGCTGTGGTGGATGCCGCCAAAGCCCATGGTGCCATTATACGCATTGGGGTAAATGGTGGTTCTCTTGAAAAAGATATTTTACAAAAGTACGGCGGCGTTACTCCAGAGGCCATGGTGGAAAGTGCGCTTTCGCATGTGGCCATTTTGGAGCGCAAAGGCTTTTATGATATAAAAATTTCTTTAAAATCTTCTTCTGTGCTGGAAACCATAGCCGCTTATACATTGCTTTCTACACGTTGTGACTACCCTTTACACGTTGGTATTACCGAAGCGGGTGGGCTGTTGCGTGGTGCGGTGAAATCTGCTGTGGGGCTGGGAATTTTATTTTGGCAAGGCATTGGAGACACATTGCGGGTGTCGCTAACGGCAGACCCTGTGCAAGAAATTATTGCTGCTTATGAAATTTTACGTGCCTTGGGTTTACGCCAGCGTGGTCCGGAAATTATTTCTTGTCCCACTTGCGGACGCACAGAAATTGATTTGATGGCCCTTGCGGCGGCGGTGGAAGAGCGTTTAAAAAACGAAACTGCGCCCATTAAAGTGGCCGTCATGGGCTGTGTGGTCAATGGCCCAGGCGAAGCCCGTGAGGCAGATATTGGTCTGGCTGGTGGGCGCGATAAAGGCAGTATTTTCCGTAAGGGAGAGGTGGTTCGTACCGTTAAAGGACAAGACGCCTTACTTGCGGCATTTATGGAAGAACTGGATATACTCATTCAATCACAAACAAAACAGGATTAAAAAGTATGCGTTGGAGCACAAGTTATATTCCCACATTGAAAGAAGCCCCGGCCGATGCCGAAGTTATTAGCCATCAATTGTTGGTGCGTGCCGGTATGGTGCGTAAGGTTACTTCTGGTATTTATATTTATATGCCGCTGGGTTTAAAAGTTTTGGAAAAAGTGAAAAACATAGTGCGGGAAGAAATGAATAAGGCCGGTGCATTGGAATTGCTTATGCCAGCGGCGCAACCTGCAGATTTATGGCAAGAAACAGGGCGTTGGGATGTTTACGGTAAGGAATTATTACGCTTTAAAGACCGTCACGAACGTGACTATTGTATTGGACCCACCCACGAAGAAATTATTACCGACCTTGTGCGTGGAGAAGTGCGTTCCTATCGACAGCTACCTATAAATCTGTATCAAATTCAAACTAAGTTCCGCGATGAAATTCGTCCTCGTTTTGGGCTGTTGCGTGGGCGTGAATTTGTTATGAAGGATGCGTACTCCTTCGATGCCGATGATGCCGGTGCTGATGTGACCTATCAAAAAATGCATACGGCCTATACCAATATTTTTGCACGCATGGCTTTGAAATTTCGGGCTGTAGAAGCCGATACCGGCTCCATTGGCGGTAGTTCTTCGCATGAATTTATGGTGCTTACTAAAGTTGGGGAAGATACCATCGCTACCTGTACAGCCTGTACCTACGCTTCTAATGTGGAGCGTGCCGCCGTGGTATGGCAGGGGACTGTATGTCAAGATACTTGCCCTGAATATGCAGAAGTGTCCACACCACAAGCACATACAGTAGAAGAAGTATGCGCTTTCATGAAGATAGCACCTAGCAAGCTTATTAAAACCTTGCTCTTTGATGTGGATGGGCAAGGTGTGGCTGTGCTTGTACGTGGTGACCATAGTGCCAATGATGTGAAATTAAAAAATTTATTAAATGCTACAGTGGTAGAAATGGCTTCTCCCGAACAGGTGGAAGCCTGGACCAAGGCCCAAGTGGGCTTTGCCGGACCGGTAGGCTTAAACGAGAACATAAAAATTTATGCCGATGTGGCTTTGCAAGAAAGTACCGATTGGGTATGCGGTGCCAACAAAAGCGATACGCATTTGCAACATGTGAGTTTACCACGAGATTGTAGCATTGAAGCCTACGCGGACTTACGTGAAGTTCTTGTTACAGACCCTTGCCCTCAATGTGGCGGTGCTTTGGAATTACCTGAAGGTATTGAAGTGGGGCACATTTTTAAATTGGGCACCAAGTACAGCGAAGCCATGAAGGCCACCTTCCTTGATAGTAATGGCAAAGAACAAGTGATGATTATGGGCTGTTATGGCATTGGGGTTTCACGTGTTATGGCGGCATGTATTGAACAAAATCATGACGAAAATGGCATCATTTTTCCGCCACCATTGGCACCTTGCCATGTGCATTTGCTTAACCTTGACTCTAAGAGTGAGGAAGTGGGGACACAGATTGAAAGTATTAAGGCGCAGCTTGAAGGTATGGGCCTTGAGGTGCTGCTTGATGATAGAGATGAACGCCCTGGCGTTAAATTCAAAGACGCCGACTTATTAGGCTTGCCCATGCAGTTATGCCTTGGGGGTAAAAGTCTTGCCCGCGGCGTTTTAGAAGCCAAAGATCGCCGTACAGGTGAAAAAATAGAACTTTCTTTGGAAAACTTTAACCAAGCCTTTACGCAATGGCAGCAGGGTGTTTTAGCCGGTTGGGGCATGTAACAACAGGCTCAAAAAGGGCAAGTTACTGCGTTAGTTAGAACATGTAAATTGCGTATGTGCTTCTAGATACACGGCGCATGCTAAGTGCTTTAACTTCCCTTGTATCTTACCTTTTTTGAATCGACTGCTTTAAACAGATGTGAGACCTCTGCGCAATTCATTGCGTAGGGTCTCTTGGGGCGTTGACGAAAATCAATGCGACCAAAAATCAAGAATAGGCGTAGCTTTGCTTCGCCTGAGCTACGCATCATCTTGGGTGGCAGTTTCTTGCGCTTGCGTCAGCTGCGATTCAAGCTGTGTCAACTCTGCTTGCAATTGTTCTACCCGTGCAGAGGATGCGGTACTGCCCGACGAGACTGCTGCTGCGCTAGCGGAGGCCAGTTCGCTTGAAACTTGCTGAATTTGCTTTTCTATTTTCTCAATGGCATCGGTACTGGAGTCGGAGCTGCTACTACTGCCCCTATGTTTATCGAGGATTTCACTAAAATCTTGCGCTAAAGTGTTTTCTATAGTTTCTTCTGTGGTTTCTTCTTCAACGGGGCTTACCATAAGCAACTCTGCTATGCCACTTTGGTCTGCTTGATGAGATGTTTGTGCAGACTGCTCTTGTTTCTCTATCAAGGATTTTTCGTACAAGGCGCGCGCTTCAGCAGAAATTTGCAAAGTGTCGCCTCCACTCGTCGCTTGTGCCTGAGAGGTGTTTATAGATGAACTTTGAAAAATGCTTTGTACGTTAAAAATATTTGTATTTTGCGTTATTTGCATAGCTTCCTCTCTACTATGTTTTTTTGCATATCATCAGAATTTTTATACGTTATTTTTTCAACGAGTAGTTAACAAGAGTGACAGTCCAAGGGCGTACATTGGAGACTGTAAAGAAAATATGCAAGAAATATTCCGATTAAATAATGGTAAAATTTGCCTAGTGGCCTGTTGAAAAACGTATTACTTTAAAGTACACTCCTCAAAGGCTATGGTGTACGTATTGCTTCTCTATGTGGTAAAAAATACTGCATTTTACTAGTTGATAGCCTTGTTTTGCCGTATGTACTTACTGTTTATGAGGAAGAATCATGTTTTCAAAAAAAGATACGAAAATTTCTGCAAGTAATCGTCGCATTGAAATTAAATTTAATTCCTATGGTGTAGCTGCCTTTGTTATTGTTATTACTATTCTTTTTTCTTCTCTTTACACCATCACCAACACTATTGTTCAAAATACGGCAAAAAATTTTGCAGAACTCTATTCGTACAAAACAACGGCGCAACTTAATTCAGCAATTATACAAGATTTAAGTATCTTAAAATCTGTAGCCAACTCGGCAGTGGTTAAAGACTGGCTTGCTGATGAAAGTAATATACAGAAAAAACAACGCGCTTTTAGAGCACTAAACGATTATCTTACCGTTACCAAAAATAATATTTTATATTTTGGCATTGAAGCTTCCGGAGGGGAATTTAATGTTGATCGAGACACTACTTTTGAAACATTCAAACCTTTTGCTACGTTAGATAAATTAAATGAGCAAGATTCGTGGTATTTTGAGGCGGCAAATTCTCCCAATGAGTATGAACTAAATGTTGATACCGATAAAATTTTAAAGAGAACGCTGGTTTGGATTAATCATAAAGTCCTTGATAACAATGGGAAAATACTTGGTGTTGTGGCAACGGGTATTACCTTTGATAAAATTTTAAGTTCTGCATTTCAAGAACATAAAAATATGAACATTCGAGGCGTTGTGGTAGATAGGAATGGTTTAGTACAATTGGATAGCTATATAGATCATTCTACTTTTATGGATAATAGCACGCTAGACTTTGCTAAAGTCTTTCCTTATCCTGAATTAAATGATAAGCTTTATCCTTACCTTGCCTCCATCGAAAAATATACAGCAACAATGCCAAAGCCAGAAGTTATCACGTTGCAGCATAGCTACGTGAAAAATGACTACGCTGTTATTACGCCTATTGTTAATACAGATTGGTCAGTCGTGACTTTTTTTGACAGTTCGCTGCTTTTTTCTTTTCATGCTTTTATTCCTATCCTTTGGGTATCTCTTGCGCTGTTTATTGTGTACGTGGTTATCATGGGTCTTTTAAGTCGCCGCTTGTTTTTTACTCCTTTGACAAGGCTTATTCAAAGTTTAACTTTGGCTTCAAAAGCTAGTATTTCAGATGGCTCCATACAAAAAGAAGCTATTTATGGGGTAGAGCGTAAGGATGAACTTGGTTTACTTGCCAATACTATTCAAGATTTGCGAGAAATCTTAGCGCAAAAAAATAAAGAGCTTACTTTAAGTGCGGAAAAAGCTGAGGCAGCCAATGAAGCTAAAAGCCATTTTTTGGCCAATATGTCACACGAAATACGCACGCCCATGAATGGTATTTTAGGCTTGTTACATTTGCTAAATGCAACACCTTTAAACAACATTCAAAAAGATTATGTGGAAAAAATTGTCATTTCGGCCCAAAACTTAACACGCATTATTAATGATATTTTAGATTTTTCTAAAATTGAAGCCGGTAAACTTGAAATGGAAAAACAACCTTTTCTTTTGCAAGGTATTGGCCGAGACGTGGTAGATTTGTATGGGCATGCGTGTACAGAAAAAGGTTTAGTCTTGGATATATCGTGCGGAGAAAACAGCAAAGTGTATGTGCTTGGCGATGCTCTCCGTTTAAAGCAAGTCATTTTTAATCTTATAAGTAATGCTATTAAGTTTACAAGTGCTGGTGGTAAAGTGCTTTTTGAAGTAGACAATACCATCTATAAAAATGAGGAACTGCATTGCTCTTTTTCTGTGAGTGATACTGGTATTGGTTTATCTAAGGCGCAAACAGAAAAGCTTTTTTCTGCATTTACGCAAGCTGATGCTACCGTAACTCGCAAATACGGAGGAACGGGGCTGGGCCTTGTTATTTCAAAAAGAATTATCAAAACCATGGGTGGAGATATTTGGGTAGATAGTGAGTTGGGAAAAGGCACAACGTTCTTTTTTACCGTTAAATTTCCTCTCGCCACGGAAGCATGCATACAGCAGATGCGGCATAAAGAGCTTGATGATAAAACATTGGAGACGGCATCGCTGACGGGGCATTTATTGCTTGCTGAAGATAATGAGATAAATCAAATTGTAGCGCAAGAAATATTGCAGGCGGCTGGCTTTACGCTAGATATTGCTGGAAATGGACAAGAAGCCTTAGATTTATTAGAAAAAAATGACTATGATGCTGTACTTATGGACATTCAAATGCCTATTATGGATGGCTATACCGCCACGCAAAACATTCGTAAGCAAGCAAAATATGCTCAATTGCCTATTATTGCTATGTCTGCTCATGCCATGAAGGGGGATAAAGAACTGAGCCTTTCAAAAGGGCTAAATGATCATGTGACTAAACCCATTGATGCAGAACTTCTTTATAAAACGTTGCGGTTTTGGATTGCTAAAAAAGCTTAACAGCATGTCTTTCTCCTATTTTTTAGTGTTATCTTTATGCTATTATAATCATTTTGCTTTTTTATAAATGTACTTGTGCAGGACAAAAGGCACAAAAATCTATCGCTTAATAGCGCAAGCACAGTGCGCTGTTAAGCGATAGATTTTTGGTCGCTTTGACTGTCGTCAACGCTCCATGAGACTCTGCGTAGTCCATTGTGCAGAGGGCTTGATTTTGGGGCGTACTGACTGCCTCAACGCTCTAGGTAGTGTCGTCAAATACGCCTTTTCGACTTTTTCTGCGTCAAATTTCACAAGCTTTTTCAGGCGTGTATGTCTGTATACACTTCCTCAAAGCTTGTTCATTTTCCTTGACAAAGCTTGAAAACTCGTCATTTGACGACACTACCTAAAAGACTCTGTACAATGCACTGTACAGGAGCCTTAAGATACTATGCTGACGCAATTGGTTTTTTTGGGGGGGAGAGTCTGAGAGGGGAGCCTTTTTTTTCCTAAAAAAAGGGCCCCCCTCTCAGGGAGAAGAATGAATTAACGTTTCTTTATACGTGTTTTAAGATTGCTATATTGTTTGCCGCTTAAAAATCTACTTTTTCACCATAATAAGCGCACTTGAAAAGCTTTGCCATGGTTGCAGGGTCAATTTCACGGGGGTTTGTTCCTGTGCAGGGGTCTGCAACTGCTGCTGTGGCAATGTCATCTAATTGCGCCAAGAAGGCTTCTTCATTTACGCCAAATTCTTTCATAGTTTTAGGCATATTCATTTGAGCCTTAAGCTCTACAAGCTTTGCAATGAGGGCGTCCACCAATTCGTCTGTGGTGGAGCCAGCAAGGCCGAGGTACTTAGCAATTTGTGCATAGCGTTCGCCAGCCACTTTAGCATTGTACTTTACAGCAAAGGGAAGATAAATAGCATTGGCGCAACCGTGTGGAATTTCAAAAATTCTTCCTGTTTTATGTGCCATAGAGTGTACAATACCTAAAATGGCATTAGAAAATGACATACCGGCCATACACTGAGCAATATGCATTTCTTTTCTGGCTTCTTCATCGCCGTTGTAGGAAGCTACAACATTATTCACTATCATTTCAATAGATTTTAAAGCTAAAGCATCGGTAATGGGATTAGCCACTACAGAAACATAGGCTTCAAAAGAGTGCGTAATGGCGTCCATACCAGTATTAGCTACAAGTAAGGGGGAAAGGCTTTTCACCAAATTTGTGTCTACAATGGCTACGTCTGGGGTAATATTATAGTCAGCAATGGGGTATTTTGTTCCCGTTTTTTCATCTGTAATAATGGAAAACGCTGTTACTTCTGTACCAGTACCGCTAGTGGTAGTAATGGCTACAAAGTATGCCTTCTTGCGAAGAGTGGGAAGGTTGAAAGGCTTTGCAGCTTCTTCAAAGGTAAAATCGGGGTTTTCATAGAAAATCCACATGGCTTTAGCTGCATCAATGGGGGAGCCACCACCAACGCCGATAATGATGTCAGGTTGATATTCATTCATGGCAGCAACACCACGCATTACGGTAGCAACACTTGGATCTGCTTCAATGCCACAAAAAATAGTGCTTTCAATGCCAGCTTCTTTAAGATTGGCTTGTATAAGAGCAGTAGTATTGTCTTTAACCATTCTTTCAGAGCCAATAACTAACATGGCTTTTTTACCGGTAAGGCTTTTCAAATGCTCAAGGGCATTTTCACCAAAATAAACATCTCTTGGAATAGTAAATCTTTTCATCTATAAAATCCTCTTTTAACTTTGAGCACAAAAGCGCGCTTGAGGGGTATATAAACAGGAAAAAAATATTACACAAGAAGGCACCTTATTGTTTGGTAAAAACAAAAAGGTGAGCAAGGTACTTTTTGGTGCCCTATAATAGTATGGAAAAATAGTATGTTAGGACTGGTTATGACGGAGGGTTATTTGTTATAAGACTTGATAACTTTTTTTCCCCAATGGCTTAAACTTTCTAAAATGGGGATGACATCCTTTGCCAATGGCGTGAGAGAATACTCTACTGTAGGTGGTGTTGAAGGGTATACTGTGCGCACAACAAGTTTGTTTTTTTCTAAGTTTCGCAATTGTTGTGTAAGCATTTTTTGTGTAATGCCGGGAATTATTTTAAAAAATTCATTAAATCTAATTTTTTCTGCAAGATGAAGATTCCACAAAATAGTAGATTTCCATTTTCCAGAAATGACTTCAAGGGCTACTTCCCTTTCATTAACAAAACTACTGCAACTTACTTTATTTTCGCGTTCTTCTGGCAAAGCGATCTCCTTAACTAGTATAATACATATTTACAACAGTAATATCCTATTGGAAAAGTCTATTTCAAAAGTACTTCCTGATAAAATGTCATTTTCACCTTTTTACTACAGGCTGTTCAAAGTGCGTAAAGCGAGAGGAAGACAAGGTTTTTTTGCATAAAGGGGTGACGCCTAAGCGTACGATAGTCCTAAGGTTCGTTTTTCACCTAGTGACTTGCAAATCCCTAGGTTTGGACTTTTCTGATACTCGACTGGAGCAAAAAACAAGTCTGCCGATGTAGGTTACACTTTTTTTAGCAACCTGATACATGAACAAAACAAAAAAGACTCTAACGACGCAGATTACACTTTTTCAATAGTCTGATAAGCACGAAATTCTTATACCCATAATTTGGCTACCAATCAAGATAACACCTTTTGCTTTTTTTAGTAAAAAGGGATTTTATTTTTAATAACAGTAATATTATAGAGTGTTATGAATGGTAAAAATAGTAGGAACTTGTTGTAAAAGGCTTTTCCTCCCCACACTTTTTCAAAAAGGAGGAGATGCACAGTAAACGTTGAAAAAGCACGATTTACTTCCTCTGCTTTTTGCTTTGAGACTTTGCACAATTCATTTTAAATAGCTATAAAAAAATTTTATTCTGGGTAAAACAAAAGCAATCAGCACTCCATCTTATTGTAAAACAGTATAATTCTAAAACATTCGCCAGTAGCATTTTGCACGGAAAAAAATCAAGTTTTGACGTGCAAACTGTATTTTTCTGCGAAATTACATGTTAAGGTTTGATATAGTTATGTTTACTAGTATGGAAAACTGCAAGTCAAATTGTATACAGGTGTTTGACAAATAAAGGTTAAGTTGTTATCGACGCAAGTGGGTTACCCCCATTTTTTTTGATTATCACTATTATTTATGCGAAGGATTTCTATGCTACAAGATTTTACCTTGCTCGAGGCCATGCCGGAAGTGATAGCTCCCGATGTTCTTAGGGACATGCCCATCCCCATGATTTGTTTTAATTCAAGCCTTGAAGCTTTATATTTTAACGCAGCCTTTGCCTCCTATGTGGAACTTGATAATACAGATGCTTCTCTTCTGGTAGGTATAGGTACCTTACAAGCTATGGATTTTATGCCAGAATATCAGCCCGATGGTTTACATTCCATAGATACTTTGCATAAATTTATCGAGAAGGCTTCAAAACAAGGTATTTATCAATACCCTTGGATGTTGCAATCTTTGAATGGCAAGCCCATTGCAACGCAAATGGCCATAGTTGTAAATGTAGGCATCTCAAATCTCTACATAAATTGCTATTTTTTATATACGGTAGAAGGCACAAATTCCATACAAATTCCACGAAGCAGTTTCCCTGCGCGCCCCTTAACTACCGTTACTTCGCCGGCACGAGAAATAAAAAAACCTGTTGAACCCGGTATAGATAAAGAGTTTGAACACGATATTTTGGAAGCTTTGCCTTTGATTATGCATATTTGGTCAAAGGATTTACAACTTGTGGATTGCAGTGCGCAAGTTGTTGATTTTTTTGGCTTAAACAGCAAGGATGAGTTTAAAGAAAAATTCTTTACCCTTTGCCCTGAATTGCAACGTGGTAAAAACTCTGCAGAGCTGATGAAAGAATATTTGCAAAAGGCTTTAGATGAAGGTTTTTGCAAATTCAAATGGTTACATTCAGATACCAAGGGGAAAATTCTCCCTTGCGAAGTGACATTTGCGCGTGTAAATCATTTGGGCGAAGAGTGCGTCCTTGGCTATACACAAGACTTGTCGATGGTGAGTAGTCATGTGCAAGAATTTGCAAAAGTGCAAGAAAGCACCCGAGCCATGCTTGACTCTGCGCCCATGGCCATTGTCCTTTGGGATAAAAGCTTCAATATGCGCGATGCCAATGCTGAAAGTGTGCGGCTTTTTGGCTTTGAAAGTCGTGATGATTTTGTGCACAATTTTGCAAAGTGCGCCCCAAAATTTCAAGAAAACGGCGAAAGGTCGCTTACTGTGGTGCAAAATGCTCTGACTGAAGCCTTTGAAAAGAGTTATTTTCGCTCAGATTTTTCTTTACATCATTTGCCAAGCGGAAGACTTATTCCTCTAGAGATAACTTTGGTACGCCTTGATATTTGGAATGAGGAAGTGGTGGCTGCTTACATACGCGACATGACAGATCTGCGTGAATTTATAAATGAAATGCGTAGTACAGAAGAGCGTATTCAAACTATTTTTGATATTACACCTCTAGGCATTAATGTTTGGGACCATACTTTTAACCTCATTGAATGCAATGATGCCATTGTAAAAATGTATGGCTTTGAAAGTAAAAAAGCCTATTTTCCAGCGCGTTATAGAATTGTGCCTCGTCTGCAACCCGACGGAACCCCCACCATTCCCTTGGCGCGTAATTCCATACAAGAAGCTTTTGATACCGGTCAATCTTTCCTAGAAATGCTTACTTATGATGTTCACGGCAATCCCATTCCCGTGGAAACCATCTCCAAACGAGCACATGTGCAAGGACAAGATGTGGTCATCTCCTACGTACGCGATTTGCGTGATCTAAAAGCCATGCTTGCCGAAATTGCTACTGTGGAGCAAGAATTACGCACCGCTCGGGACATTGCAGAGCAAAGTGCGCAAGCCAAAAGCGAATTTTTGGGCAACATCAGCCATGAAATTCGTACTCCGCTCAATGGCGTTTTGGGTTTGTTGCATGTGCTGGACGCCACCGCCTTGCAACCTATACAAAAAGATTATGTGGGGAAGAGCATTTTTTCTGCCGAAAGTTTGCTTAGTGTCGTAAATAATATTTTGGACTTTTCCAAAATTGATGCTGGAACCTTTGAAATGCATTCGGAACCCTTCACACTTAATGAAATCATTGATGAAGTTAGACTTGTCTATGAACCGCAAATTCGTGCAAAAAAATTGGCATTTAATGTCCATGTCAACGATTCCCACGAAAAAATATTATATGGAGATGCCGCACGGTTAAAGCAAATTTTCTCCAATGTCATGAGCAATGCCATACGCTTTACCCATAAAGGCTTTATTACCCTTAATGTGAGTTGCACCGAAGAACAACGCAACGGCGCACATTATCTCTTTTCTGTGGAAGATAGTGGGGAAGGCATGACAAAAATGCAAAGTTTGCAAGTGTTTTCAGCTTTCACACAAGGAGATTCTTCATTAACACGCAAACATGGCGGTACCGGCCTTGGCTTAGCCATAGCAAAACGCATTGCCAAGCTTATGAACGGTGATATGTGGGTAAAAACAGAAAAAGATAAAGGCAGTACCTTTTATTTCACAGCTATTTTTGGTTTTGATACTGAAAAAAGCATTGCCCTTAGTAATACCGCCGCAGAAAACGATGCAGTCGGCTTTGCTGAAGCAAGCAACGCACAAGAAGAAAATATGCAAGAAACCGCAGGCAGTATTTTGCTCGTGGAAGATAATGAAATAAATCAGCTTATTATCATTGAGCTTTTGAAAAACAAAGGGCATAGTGTCGATGTGGCTATTCATGGTAAACAAGCTATAGAAATGCTTGAGAAAAAAGATTACGATATGGTATTTATGGATATACAAATGCCTGTGATGGACGGTCTTACTGCTACGGCACACATTCGCGCACAGCAAAAATTTGCCCATTTACCCATCGTGGCCATGTCGGCACACGGCATGACCAGCCATAAGGAGATAAGCTTGCAGCATGGCATGAACGATCATCTCACCAAACCCATTGTACCCTCGATACTTTATACTTCAGTGGCAAAATGGGTAGGTAAAAAGACTTCTTAGAAAATACTGAGTTATTATTTTCTTGAGGGGGGAAGGGGAGTTTTTCCTAAAATCAAAAAGCTTCCCCCCTTGCCTCCCTTTAAGTGTTAAAATAATAGTATTTAGTAGTTTTATCTGTTATGGTTTTTAATACTTATAACTTGTTCCTTTACTATCTAAAAAGCACATCTAAGCCAGTAGCACCATGTTTTATATATCT
>CAYJDE010000039.1:0-15437 GCA_964368805.1 uncultured Desulfovibrionaceae bacterium | reverse complement strand
CTTGCGCCAATGCGTTGCCTTTAAAAAGAAAAATTGTGGCGCATGCCATATGGTTTAAAAAACATGCTAGAAAGAGACCTCTGCGCAATTTATTTTTGTGCCTTTACCTCTGCACTCGTTATTTTACATTTCGAACAAATTTTTGAATTTTAAACTCAAAGCTCTATGTGAAAGTGATTGTGCAGAGGTCTCCCGTAGGGAAATGATGAAAATGCAAATGGTTTGCTTAGGGAGTTTTACTCTAAGCAAACCATTTTAACTGATATGGACTAAGGGCAACGAGAGCGTGTTCAGAAGTATTTTTACAAGAGGTGTCGCAATTGTGCTGACAAAGCACTCTTAAAAAACTTGTCCTTTGCCGGTACCTTGTGGCCCTCTGACCCATTGTTGTATTTTTTCGCCTAAGTCGTATCCTACAGAGCGCACCATGAGCCCTGCGGCATCGGCAGGCATACGTTGTTCAATGCCAAGGCTAAATAAGTCGGTGGGTTGTCTTTTTTCCATGCTGGCCCCTTGGCCCATAGACCAAATTAAATTGCCTGAGGCCACTTCGTACATTTCAATTTGTATGGAAACGGCAGAAGTACCTGAAGAACCTGCATCAAGGAAGTGGGCAATGTATCCACCCACAAGTACGTTAGCACCACGTGAACGGGCTAATTGTAAAGCGTCGGTCACTTGGAAAGGCACTAAACGGTCGTCGTATTCAAGGGCTGCAAAAGCACTTTGGGCCACCCAAACCTGATAGATTTGGCGGCTTATATTATAGCTGGTTTGCTTGGGACTGGCCATGTCTTGGGTTACACGTAAAGGCACAAAAAGGCCTTTTAAGGGCGTTGTGGGATGTACTGTGGGTTTTACGTATACTCGAATGGGGCTTACGGTAACCGGTGCATCGCTTATAAGGTGAAAGGGGGTTGCAGCGGTTTCGCCTTGCATACTCATGGTAGGATGGGTGCTTCCGGCAACACAACCTGAAATATTAATGGTGCTGAAAACCAATATGATACACAAAAAAATATTTTTCATTGCATCCTCTCTGTGGGAGCCTCTGCCCCCTGTATGGTTACAAGGAGTTTTTGTTGAGAACGCTGCAAACTTTCGTGCAGTGATAAACGCCTATCCGCAGACAAACGGTGAAACTCTTCTTTTTCTGTCAAAATAATGAGCCTTCCCATTTCTTCTTGCAGTATTTGCAAATGCTGTGCCTCTGCCCCTGACAAATAGCCATTACGCAAAGATATTTCCACCAAATGCATAAGCTTTTGTGCTTCATCACCTATGTTTTCTGGGGCAATGATACGTGAATAACGCCGTCTTTTACGAATTTCTTTCCAGAAATGACATAATTTTGAAAAAAGTTTCATCTGCATTGCCTCCTCAAAAAAATGGGATGGGCCATTATGCCTTTACACTTGTACTCTTATGCCTCATATATGGCTTGAAATGAAAAAAGTTTTGTTTTACCTGTTTTTATCCATAATGGAAAAAAACAAAATACATTATGAATGTAACAAATAAAGATATATTTAAAAATATTCTTTATTTTCTTATGAAACTTTACTTAAAAATCCCCACCACATGCTTACAAATTGTAAAGCCATATATAATCCAAATACATAGGTTGGCAAGACGCCCAGTAGGGTTCTTGGCCAATCAAGGCGTAAGGCATAGCGACAACCAATGAGAGTGGTGGCTATGCTCCACACAAAGCCCACGAGACTGCCAATCATAGGTACTGCGCATAGCAACATGGGGGCAGAACTGTAGGCCGCCACCTGAAAAATGAGCGGGAACCCCCCTTTTTTAGGGGCGATGAAATGAAAGAGCATGGTAAATATGATGACGCAAAAAAGCAATTTAAGCACATTGAAAAGGGTGCCCAAAAGAAGGTGCATAAAAAAAGGCATTTGGGGGGTAAGAAATTCCACAGCAAATTGCAAAACAGGGTCATTGGCACTCATGGGGGCTAAGCTAGAAGCGATGACGCCTCCCCAAAAGCGTTCAAAGGAAATTTGGCATATGGTGACAATACAAAAAAAGAGCAAAGCAGGAAGGATGGGGCTTTGGGCGTGCAAGCCAAAGAAAAACCGTGGCGCAGCAAAAAGAATGCGCATACTGCTTTGGTAAAAGGCGCTTATATAACCGTGATCTTTAGCGGTATCCCAAGGATTTTCTATCCCAAAAGATTCGTTGGAGTCTTGTAAATTTTCCGTACTGTCTTGATAAATGGGGGTAGCGTTTTCCGCATCATTATGCGCAAAGCCTTGCGTATTCTCTAGGTTTTGCTCTTGACTTTGTTTTGTATAGTACTCGGCTGTTGGCGCAGTATTGTTATGCGCTTTAGGATTTTCAGGCTTTGACTGCTCTTGTTGGTCGTGTTCTGCATGTTGCGTAGGGTAGGGGGAGGCATTATTTACTTGCGCATGGTCATAAGCATTATTTGGGGGCTCGTCATGCGTATGATTTGATTGTGGGTGTGCAGAAGACAACTCACGTTCCATTTTAAAGCGATGCTGGCAATGAGGACATGTGACCATAAAGGTGCTAGAAGGCACTTTTTCTTCAGGCACTTGGCGGCTAAACTGACATTGGGGGCAGGTTATTTTCATGAGACCTTTAACTCCAAAAAAAGTTAGGGAAATGCTGATTTAATGAGTTTTTTTACGTAACATATTTTCGTAAAAAGATTTCTTATGCGTCGCAATTTTCCTTTTCAGGATAAGATACTGACGCAATGTTTTTTTGAAGGGAGAGTCTGAGAGGCCCGCTCTGCGAAAGCTTTTTTTCCTAAAAAAAAGTTCCCCCTCTCAGGAAAAAATTAAACAGCGTTTCCTTAGAAATTATATAGTAAAATATTTTGTTTAGATAGGCAAGTGTAATGCCATATCATGGTCCACACGCTGTTGCCACTCTAAAAAGAATTGCTTGGATAAGGCAGGATAAGCAGCGCTGAGTTTATGGGTAATGCTTCCGGCTTTATTAAATGTTTCTAGACGCTTTTGTAATTCTTCCGAACTTTTATGGATATGGCTATAGTGCCAAATGGCTAATGGGGGGGCAAATACAGGTTGTCCTGTTAAGCCAGATACTTGTTCATGTATACTTCCTTCAAAGCGCACGTTTGCTGTATGGGGAAAAAGGCGTAATTGTACATCGGGCCAAAGTCCATGCCCCATACGAATGTGCTGGGCATCGCCTTCAAAGGTCATGCGCACAAAAAGCACACCGCCGCCATGGCATGGGTGCATAAGGTGGTTTAAGCGTTCCCAAGTTTCAGGAGTTAAGCGTTCGTCGGCATCTAAGTAGAAAATCCAAGTACTTTTATTGTATGTCAAAAGTGTGTTACGCTGTGCAGAAAAATCATTTTGCAAAGGGCGGCAAAAGTGGCGCACCG
The DNA here is from genome assembly GCA_964368805.1 of uncultured Desulfovibrionaceae bacterium. GTDB lineage: Bacteria > Desulfobacterota > Desulfovibrionia > Desulfovibrionales > Desulfovibrionaceae > CAYJAD01. Next base: position 12,040 of record CAYJDE010000039.1, on the reverse strand, counting down.
ATGTTGCACAAGTAAAGGTAGGCGGAATATAGTCGGGTGATGCATCCCACAAAACCAAAACTTCTTTTATCCATGGGGGAATATGGGCAAAAAAGTCTTCCTTATGGGGTTCGTCGGGGTGCATAATGATATGAACGCTTAATGACGCATTGTCTTGAGCCATCGAAAGAGGGGCAGTTCGGCTTCCTAAAAAGAGTTTACGCCATTGGTTTAAGCAGCGGCAACGTTCTTGTGGTGGGGTGCAAAAGAGCAGGGCGCATGTTTCAGGCTTAAGACCTAAAGCTAAGGTGAGGGATAATAAAGCCCAGGGGGAAGAGTCCACCAATATGTGCATGTTTTTAGGCATGTTTCCCCATGTTTCAACTATATGCTTTTGAAAATGTAACGTTTTTTGCGGGTCGCTTTCAAGGATGAGAATATGGGCATCGCTTTGCGTCTGCGTAAGCTCTTGCAAAACATGTTGCGCATAAGCCATACGTGCCCCCAAGAGTATATAGCATGTAGCATCTTTTCGCTTGGCCATGGCTATGCTGCGAGCAAGAGCGTCTTTTTCTGCGGGGGTCAGGGGGCGGTAGGATGTTGGCGATGTGTTAGCAGAGCACGTGGCGGAGGCTTGCTGTTTAGATGGGCCGATTACCTCTTGCGCTGGTTGTGCGGTGGCAGTGACGTTGGCAGGGCCTTGTTGCCATTGCAATAGTTCTTGGGTGTACTTTCTCCAAAAATATTGCATATCTTGATACTGATGCATGGCGCATTTTCCTAATTTTTTTGCCATGCACGGGCTAAGGTCACAAAATTTTCTGCCCACCACGGACAGGCAGGGGCAAAAATATGGGTATAGGAAGCAAAGGTGTTGCGTACAAAAAGGCCGTCACCATTATACTGCTTTGTGTGAGCACTTTTGGGGATTTCTTCATGGTTTTGTACTTTTCCCATGCCTGTGCCCTTGTCCAAACGAAAACAAAAAACATGTTGATCTGCTTGTGTAGGGAGGCATTTGGAATAGTGAAATTCATGCCCACGCAAACTTTTCCCTTGAGGGTGAAAGGCATTGGCGGTGCACACAGTGGCCTGTACATAGCCAAGACCTTGAGGTTTTGGAAAAAATTCTGTGCTGACGGGAAAAATATGGGCCATGGCATGTTGTTGTCCATCACGAATGAGGGCTTTAGCCAGCAGCATGAATCCTCCGCATTCGGCATATATGGGCATGTTGTGTTCTGAAAGCTTTTTTATATGCGCAAGATGTGCTGATTGACTAATGGCTGCGGCAAATTCTTCAGGGTATCCACCGCCAATATAAAGGCCCTGTAAATCTTCGGGCCACGGGCTAGGGTCAAGAATGGAAAGGGGGATGAGCTCTGCCCCTTGGCGAGTGAGGGCTTCAAGGTTTTCCGCATAATAAAACCAAAAGGCTGCGTCGTAGATGTAACCTATACGAACTTTGGAGCTATGCAGTACTTTTTCTGCCAACGCACTTTGCCCTTGTGCTGCAAGATAGTGGTTATGTTTTTTGGGTTCTTGTGCCGTAGAGCTTTGAATGTTTGCCCAAAAGTCTTTGGTGGGGGGCAGAGCAGGGGCTTGATCTGCCAGCCATAAAATACGTGCCACATCACAATATTTTAAGATGGTTTTGCCAAGATTATCTAAAATATCTTCCACATGCTGACCATGGTCTTGACAAAGGCCCATATGCCGTTCGGGCAAGGGATTATTTGGCAAACGAGGTATGGCCCCCAAAACGGGAATAGGAGTGTAGTGTTCAATGGCCTGACGCACAATGCTTTCGTGCCGTGTAGAGCCCACTTGATTGAGCACCACGCCGGCAATGTGTACATCTTTTTCAAAATGGGCCATGCCTTGGATAAGGGCCGCTGAGGTGCGAGTCATCTTGGTAATATCAAGGGAAAGAATCACCGGTGCTTGTAAGGCTCGCGCCACTTCTGCGGTGGAGCAGGAACCATATATATCATGCCCATCAAAGAGACCACGATTCCCTTCGATGAGGGCCACATCATATGGGGTATTTTTTGCATTTTCTGTGGGAAGTGGTACGGATGCTCTCGTGTGCGCAGGGTGTTCGGAAGAAGATTTGGGGCGCAAAGTGGGTGGAAAAAGCGTTGAAGACGAATGGTATTGCCATGCATGAATAAAAAGCGCACGTAAGGATTCTTGCTCTAAAAAATAGGGGTCAAGATTGGTGCAAGGGGCACTAGCTGCCAACTCTAGCCAATGGGCGTCAATGTAGTCAGGGCCTTTCTTATAAGGTTTTACTGCTCTATTTGCTTTGTCATGGGCAGCAAAGGCACGGCAAAGCCCTAAAGATAGGAGTGTTTTACCCCCGCCACCTCGCAAGGCAGAAATGATAAGACGTGGAATATGCATGATATTTTTATTGTATTTGCGGCTAAAGGTTGTAGATATGTTTTTTTTGTGCCTCTATGTATGTCCCTTTGTACCGAGTTCGCGGCGCAATGCCAAGGGAAAAAACACTTGTAAGGGCTTTTTTCTATTGCAAAGTTTAGGGCCTGTATTGTATGCTGTGCGCTGATTTTTTGAGACTTCTCTGTAAAAAATTCTGTGAAAAATACTGCAAAATTTTCTATAAATCTTTTTTAAAAGCTTTGTGTATGGTGTTTTATGGAAGAATTTTGCACTATCAGTCAATGAAGAGGACTGATTTTTAAAATACATTAAAAGAGCTGTACATGAGTGATACATTTACCGAACAAGAAAGAACCATTTTGCGCATGGTGCAAAACTCTTTGCCTGACAGCCTCACTCCTTATGCCGATATTGCACAAGCGGTGGGGGTAAGCCAAGAAGAGGTGCTTGCTTTATTACAAAGGCTGAAAGAAAGCGGAGCCATTCGCCGTTTTGGGGCCAGTATTAAGCATCAAAAAACAGGCTGGAATTTTAATGCCATGGTAGCTTGGGTGGTCAGCGAAGCTGAAGCCGAAGCTTTTGGACAAAAGGCAGCGCAACATCCCCAAGTGTCCCATTGTTATTTTCGCCCTTCTTCAGCCGCCGATTGGCCTTATACGTTGTATACCATGACCCATGGGCGTAGTGAGGAAGATTGTCAGCAGGTTATTGCTCAAATACAAGAAGCCACAGGCGTGCAGGAATACGCCGCTTTGGAAAGTATTCAAGAATTTAAAAAAACCTCCATGACGTATTTTTAATGCTTTGAAATTTTTGTATATATTGCAAAGTTTAAAGAATATCTTCCTAACGTACTTTTAAAATGTAAAGCCAGATTGTTTGAAAAGCGCTGTGTACTGTAGTAAACGGCATGTTTCAAATAGTTTGATTGAGGTAACATATGCAAGAAACACAATCCCAATCCCTTTTTCAACGTGCCCAAGAACTTATTCCCGGCGGGGTTAATAGCCCTGTGCGGGCCTGTAAAAATGTTGACAGCATCCCACTTTTTATTAAGGAGGCTCAAGGTTGCCAGCTCACCGATGCCGATGGCAATACCTACATTGACTATGTGCTTTCTTGGGGGCCTATGATTTTGGGCCATGCTCATCCTGAAGTTACTGCTGCTGTGCAGGCTGCTGCCGCCCGTGGCACCAGCTATGGTGCGCCTTGCGAAGATGAAATCCTCTTGGCCGAAGCCGTCATCAAAGCTTTACCCGCTGTGGAAATGGTACGTATGGTTAATTCCGGTACAGAAGCCACCATGAGTGCTTTACGTTTGGCCCGTGGGGTTACCGGTAGGGATAAAGTGGTAAAATTTATTGGCTGCTATCATGGGCATGCCGACGCCTTTTTAGCCGCTGCCGGCTCCGGCATGGCTACTTTTTCCATTCCGGGTACTCCCGGTGTGCCTGCTGCTGTGGTAACCGACACCCTTTTGGCTAAGTATAATGACCTTGAGGCCGTAAAAAATCTTTTTGCCGCACAAGGCAAAGATATTGCCGCTGTTATCGTGGAGCCTGTGGCTGCCAATATGGGCCTTGTGCCTCCTAAAGAAGGTTTCTTGCAAGGCTTGCGTCAACTGTGCACAGAGCACGGCGCATTACTTATTTTTGACGAAGTCATCACCGGTTTTCGCCTCTCCTATGGCGGTGCCCAAGAATATTTTGACATTACCCCCGATTTAACGACCTTTGGTAAAATCATCGGCGGTGGTTTACCGGTAGGGGCCTATGGTGGTAAAAAAGAATATATGCAACGCATAGCCCCTTGTGGTGATGTATATCAAGCAGGCACTTTGTCTGGTAATCCTTTAGCCATGGCGGCGGGCTTAGCCACCATGCAGGTGCTAGCCACTTGTGATTATGCTGCATTAAGCGCACGTACGGCAGATTTTGCTAAAGAAATGGAAAGTATTTTACGTGCCAAAGGACATACGGTACGTGTTCCTGCCCTTGGGCCCATGTTCTGCCCCTTCTTTAGTGAAGAGGAAATTTGGGACTTTGACGGTGTTAAACGTGCTGACTCTGTGAAGTTTACCGCCTTTTATAAGGCCATGCGTAAGGCAGGCATCTATATTGCGCCGGCTTCTTTTGAAGCAGCCATGATGAGTTTTGTGCATACCGATGCGCATTTGGAGCAAACCCTTGAGGCTGTAAAAACTTTGAATTTCTAATGATATAGTAAAAATAGCTTGTGTAAAAGCTTAGTGAGGAAAAGGCTACCATTCTTTTCCTCATCAAGCTTTTACACGGAAATTCCTGAACCTTTTTGATTTTGGGCTGTATTATGACTTTTTTAGCAAGCAAGAAAACGGCCTGTTATGTTGTTGGGCAAGCGGGCATACCCCTTGCGCAGCAGCTGGGCGAAAATATCCATATTTACGTGCTAGACCGCTTAGCCCATCTTTTACCTGCGCATGCTACGCAGAAGGGAAGGGGGCATACATTCACGAGCCTCCCAACGCTATTGGCGCAAACCTTTGCCGCCTATGATGCGCATGTTTTTTTCTGTGCTACCGGCATTGCTGTACGCTGTATTGCTCCGCATATTGTTCACAAAAAGCAAGACCCTGCCGTGGTAGTCTGTGACGAACAAGGCCGTTTTGCCATTTCTTTACTTTCAGGCCATTGGGGCGGTGGCAACACGCTTGCCAGCGAAGTAGCCCAAATTTTTCAGGCTACCCCCGTTATAACCACTGCTAGCGATGTGCATGGCACACTGGCCATAGACGAACTTGCTAAAGATCATGGTTGCACTATTTTGGATTGGGAAAAAGTTAAGATATGCAATGCGGCCTTGATACAAGGGGAAAAAGTACAGCTTTTTGACCCCATAAATATTTTTAAAAACGCTTCTTCAGAGCATTTTACTCGAGTTGGTCTTGAAAAAAATGCTGCTTTACCACGTATAAATGGTGATTTTCCTGCAGTAGCTGTGGATTGGCGTAAATTTCCCCAGCATGAAAATATCTTGCGGTTGACGGTACCGGTTTTGCATATGGGCATTGGTTGTAAAAAGGGCACGTCAAAAGAAACCATCGTCAAAGCCATAACCTACTGTGTGCAAGACATGAATTTAGAAGAAAAAGCCTTGGCTTGTCTTGCCTCTGTAGAGCATAAAAGGGGTGAAAAAGGCTTACTTGAAGCCGCAGAATTTTTACAATTACCTTTAGAATTTTATGAGCCAGAAATTCTGGCAGAGGCGCCTAGTTTAACCCCTTCAGGCATGGCGGCGCAGCTTTTTGGCTTAGAAACTATAAGTGTGAGCGAAGGCGCTGCCTTGGTTAGTGCCAATGCCAGCATAAGAGCGTGTACCATGGCGCAACTTAATGCAGAACAACCCCTTGTTTTTAGCGAACTTAGCAGTGACAATGCCGCCCTTATCGTACCCAAGATAAAGTTTTTTGGACAAGTGACAGTGGCTGTAGCCGTAGCTGAGCACTATATGCCTGTATTGTGAAAAAAATCTCAAAAGCCCATTGACAAGCATAAAGTGCCTAAGGTAGTTTACAGCTGATGCTTTGTGTGGCATCATAAGACAGCTTATTGTACTAGTGGTTCTTCTTTGGAAGATATGTTTAACGGATTCTAAAATTTGGAGGTTTTTGGTGAATATTCTGATTTTTGGCCCCAATGGTAGCGGTAAAGGTACACAAGGTGATATAGCTAAAGATAAATATCATCTTGCACATATTGAATCTGGTGCTATTTTCCGTGAGCATATTGGTGGCGGTACTGAGCTTGGTAAAAAAGCAAAAGAATATATTGATCGTGGCGATCTTGTTCCTGATGAAATCACCATCCCCATGATTTTAGAAACCTTGAAATCCAAAGGTGGCAATGGTTGGTTGTTGGATGGATTCCCACGCAATATTGTGCAAGCGCAAAAATTGTGGGAAGCTTTACAAGCCGAAAAAATGCCCTTAAACTATGTTATTGAAATTTTACTTCCACGGGAAATTGCTAAACAACGCATTATGGGCCGTCGTTTGTGCAAAAATAATAATAATCACCCCAATAATATTTATATTGATGCCATTAAGCCCAATGGGGAAGAGTGTCGTGTGTGTAGTGGAGAGCTTTCTGCACGCTCTGACGACCAAGACGAAGGCGCCATTAACAAGCGTCACGACATTTACTATAATACCGTAGACGGCACTTTGGCCGCTGCGCACTATTATAAAGACTTGTCTAAAGACGGTACTTTTAAATATATCGAACTCAATGGCGAAGGTAGCATTGACTCCATTAAGGAAACGTTGCTTGGAGAGCTTGCGTAGTTAATTGAAGGCATGCTCTGGATACGTTGATTATTTCTTTTTCTTGAGAGTGGGAACTTTTTTTTAGGAAAAAGGCTTCCCCTCTCAGAAAAAAGAACGTATTAGTGCTTCCTTAAAAGAGTGTCTTTCTTTTCTTTTTCACTTTAGCCGCCTCGTAGGCAGTCTCCTCGTAGTTGGAGTCACTTTCATGAGGGGCGGGAGGCGTTGGTAAAGCCGTAGGGGCAGTATGTGCTATATCGGTATCAACGTTTTTTTTAACCTGCGAAAACTTTTTGCCATTTTCCGAAAGGGCTTCTACCCGAACTTTAGCGGTACCTTGCTCATGCATGTCTAATTTATGAGCGGCACGACGTGAAACGTCGATGATGCGATCGTATTTAAATGGACCACGATCGTTTACCCGTAGCACCACACTTTTATCATTTTCCAAGTTGGTTACTTTTACCACAGTACCTAGGGGTAAAAGCTTGTGGGCTGCCGTAAGGGCGTTTTGGTTGTAGCGTTCACCATTGGCGGTTTTTTTGCCATGAAAACCCGGACCATACCACGAGGCCATACCCGTTTCATCATAGCCTTCCCCCGTTTGTAGCGGATAATACTTGTCACCACGCACCGTATACGGATTGGTGCCACGCACTTTACTCTTGGGGGCACTACTGCATGCTGTGAGGTTAGCCACAGCAAGGCAAAGCAATAAAATACTGCCAATGAGGCGTCTGGTGATAGGGTTTGCCGCCATAAGTGTCTTTCTTTGCCGTGTAATACAGTACGTTAATGGCTTTAGCCACCAAGATAGGCTTCTTTCACCTTGGGATCAGCCAATAATTCTTGCCCGCTTCCTTGCAATACAATGCGCCCTACTTCTAAAATATAGGCATGATGGGCAATGGACAATGCGGCAAAGGCGTTTTGTTCCACTAAAAGTATGGTTTTCCCATCGGCATTAATGCGCAAAATAATGTTAAATATCTCTTTAACCAGTAAGGGAGCCAAACCTAGTGACGGCTCATCGAGCATAAGCAAATCCGGGCGACTCATGAGGGCACGGCCAACAGCAAGCATCTGTTGTTCGCCGCCGGAAAGGGTACCGCCTTTTTGCCAAGAGCGCTCACGCAAACGTGGAAAAAGTGTGTAAATCCAAGCAATATCGTCGGCAATGCCTTGTTTATCAGAACGGGTATAAGCCCCAAGCTGTAAATTTTCTTCCACAGTGAGATGCGGAAGGATGCGCCGTCCTTCGGGAGAGAGGGAAATGCCGTGTTGCACCATATCTTCCGGTGGCAAACCCATGAGAGAGACGGGAGTGCCGCTTTCATGGCGTTGAAATTCAATGGCACCACTTACGGTTTTATTAAGTCCGGCGATGGAACGAATAATACTGCTTTTTCCGGCTCCATTGGCCCCAATAAGAGTAACAATACTGCCACGAGGGATGTGTAAATCCACCCCTTGTACAGCTTCAATGCCGCCGTAGCGCACTTTTAAATCATGTATTTTTAACATATCTTTCCTTAGCGGTCTGCATGGTATACCTAGTGAAATACCGCCTCTTAAATGACGCCGTCGCCTAAATAAGCCTTAATAACCTCAGGATTGCTGCGAATGCTTTCTGGGTCACCTTCCGCAATAAGTCTGCCGTATTCCATAACCCAAATATATTGGCACACACCCATGACCACTTTCATATCGTGCTCAATAAGAAGAATGGTCAGATTAAACTCATCACGAATACGCTGAATAAAGTGCATAAGCTCGATACTTTCTTGTGGATTCATGCCAGCTGCTGGTTCATCCAGTAAAAGAAATTGGGGTTGGGTGGCCAAGGCTCGGGCTATTTCTAAACGACGTTGGGCCCCATAGGGGAGGCTATGCGCTTTTTCTTGGGCATAAGGTTCAAGATCAAGTTTTTCAATAAAATATTGCGCTTGTTCTTGAATACGCTTTTCTTCCTTAGTGAACATGGGAAAAATGGGCATGGCAAAGGGCGCCATCCACCATGGGTATTTACGGCGCACATGACAGCCCACCATGACATTTTGCACGGCACTTAAATGCTGCGAGAGGCGAATATTTTGAAAAGTGCGGGCCATGCCAGCTTTACATACCTTGTGAGGGGATTTTCCGGTAATTTCTTTACCACCGAAACGTACATGCCCTTCTTGCGGAGTATAAAAACCGCTGATAACATTAAAGGCTGTGGTTTTTCCTGCACCGTTGGGGCCAATGAGTCCCACAATACTGCCCTTGGGTATGGCCATGGATAAGTCGTTAACGGCAATAACGCCGCCAAAACGCATAGTCACATTTTCCACATGCAATAAAGCTTCGTGCGCTTGAGGTTTTATGAAGGTTGCGCTCATTTTTTCCTCCAAAAAGCAAGGGTAGACCATGTGATTTCACGCATGCCCATGATGCCTTCACGGCGAAAGAGAATGATGGCCAGAAGGAATAGGGAAAACAGCACCATACGCATGCCGGGAATGCCGGGAATTTGTATAAAGCCAAAGTCCATGGGCTCTTCTAACGCACGCATCCATTCCAACGAAATGGTGATGACTGTGGCCCCTAAAAGGGATCCGGTAATGGAGCCAAGCCCCCCTGCCACCACAAACATAAGTACATTAAAGGTCAACAAAAAGTTAAACATTTTGGGGTCGATGGTGGAAAGGTGACTACCAAGTAAGGCGCCGCCCACGCCGGCGAAAAAGGCCCCAATGCAAAAAGAAAGTACTTTATAATAAAAAACGTTGATCCCCATGACTTTAGCGGCAATTTCATTGTCCCGTATGCATTTAAATACATTACCATAGTTGCTATTAAGTAAGCGTACAATAAATACAAGGGAGATAAGCAACCAAATAAAGCAGGTGAGTAAGTCGGCATGACCGGGTATACCCTTAATGCCCAAAGAGCCATTGGTGATGGGCGTAGCATTAACAATAAGTACCCTAATAATTTCAGCAAAACCAAGGGTTGCAATGCCAAGATAATCGTCCCCAAGGCGTAGCACAGGTAAGCCGATGAGCAAGGCAAAAAGGGCTGCCACCAGCCCACCAGCTATGACAGACACCCAAAATGGCGCAAAAAGCTCTGAAAAGGGCCACATCATAGGCTCAAGCAACCACATCATTTCTTTTTGAGCCGGACTTAAAATAAAAAGTGCCGACACATAAGCGCCAATGGCGATAAAGCCTGCCTGTCCCAAGGAAAATAAGCCGGTAAAGCCATAGATAAGGTTTAGTGATAAAGCTAAAATGGCATTGATGAAGATAAGTTTCAGAATATACATCTGATAATCGCCTAAAAACAACGCCGATTGGTCTACCAAAAGGGTAGCTAGCAACATAACACCTAGGGTCAATATGGTAGTCGTTTGTATGCGCATTAGATTTTTTCCTCCATGCGCTCACCAAAGAGCCCTGTTGGTTTAATAAGTAATACTAGCACCAAGAGCACAAAGGCAAAGGCATCTCTATAACCAGATAAATGCGGCATGAAAGCCACAGTCATAATTTCGATAAAACCTAAAAGAAGCCCGCCGATAACGGCCCCTTGAATGGAGCCAATGCCGCCAAATACCGCTGCAATAAAGGCTTTAAATCCTGGAATAATACCCATATAGGGGTCAATTTTGGGATAGCGCAAGGCCCACATAATGCCGGAAGCTGCCGCAAGGGCTGAGCCTATGCAAAAAGTTAAAGCGATGATGGTATTAACTTTAACACCTAAAAGGCGTGTGGTTTCAATATCTTTAGATATGGCTCGCATGGCAAGGCCGGGTTTAGTGCGGTAGACCACCCAAAGAAGTAAGCTTACCAAGATGATGGTAACGCCCGGCACAAAAGCCGTTAAAGGCAAAATGTGTACATTGCCAAAACTCCATTTCGTCACCAACCATTCAGGTTGTAGTACAGGGCGAGGCAAGCCTGTAAATACTACCACAGCCAAGCTTTCAATAAAGAAAGACACAGCAATGGCAGAAATGAGGGCTGAAATTCTTGGGGCTTCACGCAAAGGCCTATAGGCCACCCTTTCCACCAGCATGCCGCACAGAGAAGCCACGGTTATGGCAATGACAGCGGCAAAAGCCCAAGGTAAACCAAAGGCAAAGGTGCCAAAAAAAACAAAATACGCCCCCAGCATCAACACATCCCCATGGGCAAAGTTGATAAGGCGTAAAATGCCATAGACCATAGTATACCCAATGGCTATGAGGGCATACAACGACCCCAAAGTGAGGGCGTTAAAAAAATGTTGCAAGAACATTTCAAAGCTCATGCTACCACCTTTATGTAGTTCGACGTATGTGTTTTAGAAGGAATGCCCATAAGACGCAGTAAAAATAATAGGCTAAATAGGGGCACAGAACTCTTGTTGCTATAAGCAAGGCTAGCACGAAAGCTAAGAAAAGTACAGTCTCATCCTCTTTAGAATTTTTTACGGCCTGTTATACGCTTTTACAGTAACCTGTTATGCTATACCGTATAACCTCTTGGGGTCACCATATACTGTCCCAATTGTTTGGTTTGACTGTTGCCTATCAGCACCAAGGAAAGCATGTCTACTACTGTGCAAGGAAAATCTTGTACGGTAAAAATACGTACTTCTTGTTCTGGACGGTAGGCATTGCGCACAAGGCCCATGGGGCATGTTGCTTGCCGATATTCTTTAACGATGGCCAACACTTCTTCCAAGTGTTGTTGCCGCCCCCGAGAACGTGGATTATATAAAGCCAGCACAAAGTCTGCACTTAAGGCGGCATGAACACGCTGAATAATACGTGGCCATGGGGTTAATAAATCGCTTAAGCTGACACAAGCAAAATCATGCATCAATGGCGCGCCAAGCAAAGCCGCTGCGCCGCACACAGCAGGAATGCCAGGTATGATTTCCACGTGAAGTTGTTCTAAGAGATTTTCCTTGGCCAGTAATTCCAAAATAAGACCAGACATGCCGTAAATGCCCGCATCGCCAGAACACACAATACTAGTCCGCTGTCCGGCCTTAGCTTTAGCTATGGCAGCGTAGCAACGCTCCTGTTCATGGCGCATGCCGGTAGTGATGAGCTCTTTTTGCACGCGCACTGCATGCGGTACCATGTCCACATACAAGCCATAGCCCACAATGACCTCAGAATTTTCTAAGGCTTGTAAAGCTTGCGGTGAAAGGAGGGCAGTATCCCCCGGGCCAAGACCTATGACGTAAAGAGAAGGAAGATTTGACATGCTTTTTATAGTATTTTGATAGTATTACTTTAAGTTCAGAAAAAATAAAAAAGTAGGACACGCCGTGTATACAGACATACATAAGTGGTCTGCTTTTTTGTTTTGACGC